>JBKDPB010000127.1:0-22925 GCA_046342615.1 Planctomycetota bacterium
GTGTAATACCAGACAACCCAAGAGCGGCAATGGAAGCCGGTCCGTTGCGAGAGAATCTTCAATTCCGCGGCGTACTCATCGCCGATCGCCAGCCAAAACGTTCCCGAAGGGATCAAGGCGCGGTGGAGTTCCGCAATCCATTGCTGGCACCATGCCAGGTACTTTTCCGACTCCATGGAATCATCGTAGACGTCGTAATCGTAGCCGATGTTGAAGGGAGGGTCGGCGAACGCCAATTGGATGCAGGCATCGGGGAGGGATTTCAAGTGCGCAACGCAATCTCCGTGATGGATCGCATCGAGCAACCCGCTGGGAACCGGGTGGATCGGATCCGAGGGAGGGTTGACGACGAGTTTGCTTTTCGTGGCCAACGCTCAGGACTCCTCGTCGCTTCGAAGTCTTGCCAGAACGCTGAAATCCTCGAGGGTCGACGTGTCCTGGACGGACTCCTTGCCCGCTGCGATGTCGCGCAGCAAACGCCGCATGATCTTGCCGCTGCGGGTCTTGGGCAGGGCCGTTGTGAATCGCACTTCGTCGGGAACGGCAAGGGCACCGATCTCTTTCCGCACGTGCTTTTTCAGTTCATCGCGCATGCTGTCGCTGGGATTGTGATTCTTGAGTGTTACGAAGACCGCGATGCCTTGGCCCTTGAGATCGTCGGGGCGTCCCACCGCGGCGGCTTCGGCAACCGAGGGATGGCTGACCAGCGCCGACTCGATTTCGATGGTACTGAGGCGATGCCCCGAGACATTGATCACGTCGTCGATGCGGCCCATGATCCAATAGTATCCGTCTTCGTCGCGGCGGGCGTTGTCGCCGGTGAGATACATGTGGGGGACTTTGCCATAGTAGCCATCGCGGTAGCGGTCGTCGTTCCCCCAGATGCCTCGCAGCATGCCGGGCCAAGGTTTTTCGATGCAGAGCATACCACCTTCGTTGGTGCCGACCTCGGTGAGGTCCGCATGGACGATGCGAGGGATGATTCCTGGCATGGGCATGGTGCACGAACCGGGTTTGCAAGGGATGGCTCCCGGAAGCGGGGACATCATGATCCCTCCGGTCTCGGTTTGCCACCACGTATCGACGATCGGGCATCGGCCTCCGCCGATCTTCTCGTAGTACCACATCCAGGCTTCGGGATTGATCCCTTCGCCGACGCTACCCAGCAATCGCAGGCTGGACAGGTTGTGTTTCTCCACGTGATGGTCCCCCCACTTGATGAAGGTTCGAATCGCGGTGGGAGCCGTGTAGAGAATCGTAACGCGATAGCGCTCGATGATGTCCCAGAATCGATCTTCGGCGGGCGCGTTGGGGGCTCCTTCATAGAGGACTTGCGTGGCTCCTGCCGACAAGGGACCGTATACGATGTACGAGTGACCGGTGATCCAGCCGCAGTCGGCGGTGCACCAAAAGATGTCTTCGGCACGATAGTCAAAGACCCACTGGAAAGTTCGTTGCGCATACAGGTTGTAGCCGGCGGTCGTATGGCGAATCCCTTTCGGTCGTCCGGTCGAGCCGCTCGTGTACAGGATGAAGAGAGAGTCTTCGCTATCGAGCGGAACCGCCGGGAAGTGGTCGGGTGCGTCGGCGACCAAGTCGTGCCACCACACATCGCGTCCGGGCTTCATGGAGACCTCGTTGCCGGTTCGCTTGAGGACGATGCAGCGCTGGACACTGGGGCTCTTTTGCAGGGCTTCATCGACGGTTTGCTTGAGCGGCAGGATCTTGCCGCGCCGCCAACCGCCGTCGGCGGTGATGACCACTTTGGCTTGGGCATCGTCGTTTCGGTCGGCGATGGCTTCGGCGCTGAAGCCGCCGAAGATCACGGAGTGGATCGCCCCGATGCGGGCGCACGCGAGCATCGCCACAGGGAGTTCCGGGACCATCGGCATATAAATACTGACGCGATCCCCTTTCTCGACGCCGAGACTCTTCAGCGCCGCAGCGAATCGGCTCACGTCTTTGAGGAGTTCCGCGTAGGTGATGGTTCGCTTGTCTCCGGGTTCGCCTTCCCAGTGGAATGCGACTCGATCCCCGCGTCCAGCGGCGACATGGGCATCGAGGCAATTGTAGGAGACGTTGGTCTTGCCTCCGACGAACCACTTGGCAAACGGTTCGTCCCATTCGAGGCCGGTATGAAATGGCTCGAACCAGTGCAGGTGTTCGCGGGCCTGGCGTTCCCAGAACGCAACCGGATCGGAGATCGACTCGGAATACAGCGCGTGGTAGGCCTGCATCGACCCGATGACTGCCTTGGCGGAGAAATCGGGGCTCGGGGGAAAGACGCGTGTCTCGTTCATGACATTCGCGATCTGACCCGGCGACTTGGTTTCAGCGTTGGGGGAGGACATGCCTGAGGACTCCAAGGCAAGGAATACGATGGGAGGGGACGGTCAAAGGGTTGCGCGGGCTAGCCGGGAACAAACTGCGACAGATATCGATAGCTTTGGGCGAGCGATGCAACCCGGTCGCCGAGCGAGGCTTCGTAAGCGCGGTCTTCGACTTCGACGCAGACCGGACCTTGGTATCCAGCATCGCCGAGAACCGAGAAGAACAATCCCCAGTCGATGTCGCCGAGCCCGGGGAGCTTGGGGCGATGGTATTGGTTGGGGTAGGCCAGGGTGCCGACATCATCGAGCGCATGCTGGTCGACGCGGACGTCTTTCGCGTGGACATGGAAGATTCGATCGATGAAATCGCGGATCGGTTTCAGGTAGTCCATCCTCTGAAACACCAGGTGGGATGGATCGTAGTTCAATCCGAGGTTGGGGCTCGACAGTTCCGCGAAGAGTCGTCTCCAGATGGCAGGAGAGGAGGCGAGGTTTTTTCCCCCCGGCCATTCGTCTTGGGTGAAGAGCATGGGACAGTTCTCGATCCCGATGCGCACTCCCTGTTTCTCTGCCAGGTCGACAATCGGCTTCCAGGTCTGCAGCATACGAGGCCAATTGGCTTCGACACTTTGCGTGTGGTCCCGACCGATAAAGGTGTTGACGACCGACAAGCCCATTCGGGGTGCTGCGGCGATCACCTGCTTGAGGTGCTCCACGGCGAGTTCGGCTTCCTCGCGGTTTTGCGACAAGCAATTCGGATAGTACCCCAAGCCGCTGATCGCCATGTTCGAATCGGAAAGCTTCTTTTGGATGGCGGCGACATGCGCTTCGTTCAGATCGGCGACGTTGAGATGCGTGACGCCTGCATAGCGGCGATCGGCTTTGCTGGGAGGCCAGCACATGACTTCGACATAGCGATAGCCGATGCGTTGGCCGATGGAGATCACTTCGTCGAGCGTAAGCTCTGGGAGGATAGCGGTAACAAATCCGAGCTGCATCATGATCGACGTTAGATCTCCAAGAACAACCGCGATGGATCCTCGACGACTTCCTTGATGGTCTTCAAAAATGAAACCGCCTCGCGGCCGTCGATAATGCGATGATCGTAGGTCAGTGCAACGTACATCATCGGGCGAATCACGACTTGGCCATTGACGGCGACAGGGCGATCTTGAATGGCGTGAAGTCCGAGGATGCCGCTTTGGGGCGGGTTGACGATCGGCGTGGACAGCAGGGAACCGTAGATACCGCCATTGCTGATCGTGAAGGTGCCTCCTTCGAGGTCCTCGGGTGTGAGCTTGTTGGCCATCGCTTTCGCGGCGTAATCGCCGATCGTTCGTTCGATCTCGGCAAAGCTCATCCGTTCGACGTTGCGGAGGACCGGCACCACGAGTCCTTTTCCGCCGCCGATGGCAATGCCGATATCGGAGTAGTGGCGATAGACGATGTTATTCCCGCGGATTTCCGCGTTCACAGAGGGGAAGCGTTTCAGTGATTCGCATGCGGCCTTGGCAAAGAAGGACATGAAGCCGAGCTTCACGCCGTGCTTTTCCGCGAAGGCATCGCGATACTTGTTTCGCAGTTGCATGACCGGTTGCATGTCGATCTCGTTGAAGGTCGACAACAGGGCCGCGTTGTGCTGCGCCTGGACCAGTCGCGTCGCGATCGTGCGTCGGATCATGCTCATCGGTTTGACCTCTTCGGTCCGATGCGGCGTTCCTTGTTGGATCGCGGTCAAGGAAGTCGATTCGGCGACGATGGGGCGCCTCTCGGTTTCCATCTGCGGGGCAGCGGTTGGCAGGGTGGGAGCGGGTTTCGACGCGGCCGCTCGCAACACGTCTTCTTTCAAAACACGACCTCCGGGGCCCGTGCCGGCAACTTGCGAATCGGGGATCCGCTGATCCTCCATCATGCGACGCGCCGATGGCATGACGTGTCCCGCGACCGCAGGCGTCGATGCGGAGACGCCGGCAGGGGATGGGGCACTGGCAGACGCTGCGGCGGGGGGCGGCGTTGGGGCGGAGACCGCGGGAGCAGCACCCGATGGCTTCGCGGCGGGTTCGAACACAGCGATCGACTCTCCGACCGCCGCGAACTGATCGCTGGGCTTGAGGATCTTCCTCAAATAGCCATCCGAGGGCGCCGCCACTTGGACGGAGGCCTTTTCGGTTTCAAGATCCACCAGGTCGGTACCCGCTGCGACCCAATCACCTTCTTGTTTGAGCCACTGGCTGATTTGAACTTCGGATATGCTTTCGCCGACGGCGGGAACGACAATCTCGATCATGGGGTCTCAAGCAAGTGCATAGAATACGAATGGATTGCGGAGAAACGAGGCTAGAATCATAGCCCAAAGCCGCATTCCCTCCAACACGTAAGAAGCCCCAAGCCGCAAGAAGCCTTTGAGCCATGCAAAGTTCAACATCGCCGATCGAACGGATCGCACGTCTCGGGAAATCCAACCTGGAAGTTCATCGCATCGGATTGGGAGCTTGGCCGATGGCTGGTTTGACCAGCCTCGGGGTCACCGATGAGAATTCGATCGCTACGATCCGACGGGCCTCGGAGTTGGGAATCGATCACCTCGACACGGCCTATTCGTACGGCATCGATGGCAGGAGCGATCGAGTCATCGCCGCCGCTCTCGAAGGAAAATCGCAAAACTTCGTCGTCGCCAGCAAGGTCGGGGCCAAGCTGGACGACCAGGGTGTTTGGAGAAATGACGCGCGACCGGAGGCCATGATCCAGCAAGCCAGCGAGATTCGCGACCGATTGCGGATCGACGCGATCGACCTGCTGTATCTCCACGCCCCGGATCCCGACGTTTCGTTGCTGGAATCTGCCGATGCGCTGAAGAGCATCGTGGATCGAGGATGGGCCAAATGGGCAGGCGTCAGCAACGTCAACGCCGCCCAACTCGACGCGTTTCACCAGCGATGCCCCGTGGTCGCCGTCCAAACCTATTTCAATATGTTCCAGCAAGACAGCGTTCAGGACCTGCGGGAATTCTGTAGCCAACACACGATCGCCATCGTCGTTTACTGGGTCTTGATGAAAGGGGTGCTCGCGGGGCGTATGGAGCGAGGCCACCAACTCGACCCGCAGGATCGGAGGCGGAAATACCCCATCTATCAGGGAATTCAATGGCAGACGTCCCAGGATTTGCTGGACCGATTGAGGGAGATGGCGTCGAGCAAGGGATGTACGGTGGCCCAACTGGTCGTCGCTTGGACCCTCCTGCAGCCCGGGATCTCGATCGCTCTGGTGGGGGCGAAGCGGCCCGACCAGATCGAGGAAACTGCGAATTCCTATGAAATTTCCCTGGCCCCATCGGAGACGGCGGCCATCCAAGAATGGATCGCCGCCTGCAAGTCGCGCGGCGACTGGTCGCGATAGCACGGCATCCCTCGGGGAGGCCGCGAAACCAGGCACTGCGATTCCAGTGCCAATATTTTCAAAAATTTCAAAAAAGAGGGGTTGAAGGGTGGCGATTGGCCTTTCTGAAAAGATGGGTAACGCTACACTATGACCCTGTGAACGGGGGCATTTTTTGCAGATCGGTGGACTTCGATCGCAGGGATTGCGTCATTTGTTCTTTCTTTGGCCATTTGGGGGACGTGCTTTGGACCACCGATTTGCAGTTCAATGTCGCTCAACCAACCTTCTTTTCTGGCTTGACACAACCTGGGATGCGGTCCGGGTGCGATCGTTGTTATCGCCCCCCTCCTTGCATCTCTGCCCCTCGGTTCGACATCGACTTAGGACAATTTGATCAACGAATCGCCTCGTTGGTCTCGTCCCTGTCGCGTTCCCGCCGTCGATCTCACCCCTGTACCGCTTAACCCGTAACTTTCGATAGTTTCCAATGGCAACATCTGCAAAGCGACGTCTGCAACCTACCCAAAGCCGTTTGTTTGGTACTGGCCGCAGTCAGTTTCCCATCCCGAACTTGACGATTCTTCAAACAGCTTCCTACGAAGCGTTCCTCCAGGAGGACATCGCATCGGACAAGCGAAAGAATCAGGGGCTCGAAGGGGTATTTCGAGAGATTTTCCCGATCGAGAGCTATGACAAGTCGGTGTCCCTGGAGTACTTGCGCTACGAATTGGGCAAGCCGCGATACACGCCCGAAGAGTGCCGCCAGTTGCGGCTGACCTACGGCAAGCCGCTGAAGGTTTGGTTGCGTTTGAAGCGCGAGCAACCTCTCGAGGAAGAGGTGTATTTAGGGGACATCCCTGTCATGCTCGGGGGTGGCGAGTTCATCATCAATGGTGCCGAGCGCGTCGTGGTCAGTCAGTTGCACCGCTCTCCGGGGGTGGACTTTGTCGAGGAATCCGAAGGGACTTCGGACCGCAAGCTCCCCTCGTGCCGCGTGATTCCCGAGCGAGGCAGTTGGATCGAGATCAACGTCACCAAGAAAGACTCTTTGACGGTTCGAATCGATCAGAGCGGCAAATTCTCGGTGGTTACTCTCCTGCGGGCGATGTCCCCCAAGCTGAGCACGGACACCGACATCCTGGCCGCGTTCTATCCGATGAAAGTGGAGAAGGTCACCGATGGAAGAAGTGTTCCGAAGATCGAGAACAAGGTCGCTTGCGACGACGTGGTGTTTCCATCGGAGCACGAGCGCGCTGGGGAAATCATCATCGAGGCGGGCGGCAAAATCGTGAAGTCGGTCGCGGAAACGATCTGTTCCTGCGGCGTCAAATCGGTTCAGGTCATGGAGTCGCCCAAGTTTCCGTACATCTTGAATTCGATGGCCGAGGACAACACGAGCAGCCACGAGGAAGCGCTTCTCCGAATTTATCAGCGTCTGCGTCCAGGCAATCCGCCCGCGCTGGAAAAGGCGAAGAGCTTGTTCCATGAGAAGTTTTTCGATATCAACCGCTATCGCTTGGGTCGCGTGGGTCGTTTTCGCGTCAATCGAAAACTGAATTTGACCGTACCCGAAGACGAGATGGCATTGCGGCCCGAGGATTTGATCGCCTCGATCACGTATTTGATCAATCTGTTTGATCCGGATTCCGACGCTCGCTTCGACGACATTGACCACCTGGGGAACCGCAGGCTTCGGACCATTGACGAGTTGGCTTGCGAGGAACTCCGCAAAGGTTTCCTGAAGCTGCGCCGGACCGTGCAGGAGCGCATGAGCTTGAAGGAGGTCGAGGATATGACCCCTCGATCGCTGGTCAACCCCAAGAGCATCAGCGCTGCGATCGAGTACTTTTTCGGACGCGGGGAGTTGTCGCAAGTCGTCGACCAGACCAATCCGCTTTCGCAGTTGACCCACGAGCGTCGCTTGTCGGCGCTCGGACCAGGGGGCTTGAACCGCAAACGCGCGGGCTTCGAAGTCCGCGACGTGCACATCTCCCACTACGGCCGGATCTGTCCGATCGAAACGCCGGAAGGAATGAACATCGGTTTGATCAGCTCCCTCTCGATTTATGCGGGAGTGGATGAGTATGGTTTCTTGGTGACCCCGTATCGCAAAGTCGATGGGGGCAGGGTGACCGACGATGTGGTGTGGCTTCGCGCCGACGAGGAATCGGACGCGTACATCGCGCCGGCGGACTTGGCCGTGAAAAACTCCGCGTTGGTTCCTGGCCCAGGTTTGATCGCCAGGTACCGAAGCGACTTCGAAATCGTCGCGCCGGACGAGGTCCAGTACATGGACATCTCGCCGAGCCAGATGATCGGAGTTTCGGCGGCCCTGATCCCGTTCCTCGAGCATGACGACGCCAACCGCGCCTTGATGGGTTCCAACATGCAGCGACAAGCGGTGCCATTGCTGGTTTCCGAACCGCCGATCGTCGCGACCGGCTTGGAAAAGGAAGTCGCAGCCAACAGTTCGATGGTGGTTCGAGCGCGGCGCGCAGGCAAGGTCACGTTCGTCGATACGACGCGGATCGAAATCGGAAACGATGTTTACCATCTCAAGAAGTATCAAGGCCTGAACGAGCGAACATGCCTCAACCAGCGACCGATCATCAACATCGGCGACAAGGTGGAAAAAGGTCAGATCATCGCCGACGGTGCCGCAACGCACCTGGGTGAATTGGCGCTCGGTCGGAACGTCCTGGTCGGCTTCATGTCGTTCGATGGATACAACTACGAAGACGCCATCATCATCAGTGAAGAGTTGGTCAAGCAGGACGTCTACACATCGATTCACATCGAGGAATTCGATGTGGAAATCCGCGAAACGAAACTCGGGCGCGAAGAGTTCACTCGCGATATTCCCAACGTGAGCGAGAAAGCCCTCCGCAATCTTGATGAAAGCGGAATCGTCAATGTCGGTACCTATGTCCGCCCCGGCGACATCTTGGTCGGCAAGGTTTCCCCAAAGAGCAAAACGGAACTCACTCCCGAAGAAAAGCTTCTGCACGCGATCTTCGGTCGCGCGGGCGAAGATGTGAAGAACGACTCGCTCGAGGTCAGCTCGGGCGTGGAGGGGATTGTCATCGATACCCAGAAGTTCTCCCGTCGCATGAGTTTGTCGGAAGATGAGCGAAAGGAATTCGAAAAAGAACTCAAACGCGTGGAATCCGAAGGCAACAAGGATATTTCCACCGCCTTTGCCGCGTTCGCTGAGGAAGTCGAAAAGGCCATCGGCGGCAAACTGACCGACGAAGATGGGACACCGCTGACCGGTGGGCAGGACCCGAAGTACATCGCGGAAAAAGCCCAGACATTCAACTTGTCGCGGCTCTTGAATCGGCTCGACGCAGGTCTCCATAACGAGGTCAAGAAGGTTCATCGCAACCTGTGGCCGGCCGTGGAAGAGACGCTCGACATCCGCGATCGGCGGTTGAACAGCATGAAACGCGGGGATGAACTCCGCAGCGGCGTCTTGCAAATGGTCAAGGTCTACATCGCCACCAAACGCGTGATCAGCGTCGGTGACAAGATGGCCGGTCGGCACGGAAACAAAGGGGTCATCTCCAAGATCCTGCCCGTGGAGGACATGCCCTTCTTGCCCGACGGAACACCGATCCAAATCATGCTCAATCCGCTCGGCGTTCCCAGCCGCATGAACGTCGGCCAGATCCTGGAAACCCACCTGGGCTGGGCCGGCGCGAAATCAGGCTTCCAAGCGATTACTCCTGTGTTCGATGGTGCCAGCGAAACCGACATCAACGATGCGCTCGAAGCTGCTGGCTTGCCGCGACACGGCAAGATCCGTCTCTATGACGGCCGCACTGGGGAACAGATGGAACAGGAAACCACCGTCGGCTACATCTACATGCTCAAACTCCACCACCTCGTTGATGACAAGGTCCACGCGCGAAGCACCGGACCGTACTCCTTGATCACGCAGCAACCGCTTGGCGGCAAAGCTCGCTTCGGCGGCCAGCGTTTCGGGGAAATGGAAGTTTGGGCGCTGGAGGCTTATGGAGCCGCTTACATCCTCCAGGAATTGCTCACCGTCAAGAGCGACGACGTCGAAGGCCGAACCAAGATCTACGAGTCGATGGTCAAGGGAGAGAACACGCTCGAAGCCGGCACTCCCGCAAGCTTCGATGTGCTCACCAACGAGATCCGCGGCTTGGCACTCAACATGCGACTCGAGAAACGTCGCCTGTAATCGTCCCAGCCCAAACCCGCCAATTCACCAACCGCATTCCACTATCGTTCCCAGGAGCAACTCGTAATGGCAACAGCCACCGAAGCCACCTACGATCGCGTCAACGATTACACCTCCGTCAAGATTTCCTTGGCCCGTCCCCAGGACATTCGCTCCTGGTCGTTCGGCGAAGTCAAGAAGCCAGAGACCATCAACTACCGGACCTACCGACCGGAAAAGGATGGGCTTTTCTGCGAAAGGATTTTTGGGCCGGAAAAGGACTGGGAATGCGCGTGCGGCAAGTACCGGGGTATGAAGTACAAGGGAATGATTTGCGATCGTTGCGGCGTCAAAGTGACCCACTCGCGCGTCCGCCGCAAACGGATGGGACACATCGAACTGGCCGCCCCTGTCGCTCACATCTGGTTCTTCAAGGCCATGCCCAGCCGGTTGGGGAATCTTCTCGAAATGAAGACCACCAGCCTGGAAAAGGTGATCTATTTCCAGGACTACGTGGTTATCAACCCAGGCACGACCGATCTGGAAGCCCAGCAATTGCTGTCGGAAGAGGACTACCGTCACGCTCGAGCGACGTACGGTGACGCATTCGAAGCCGACATGGGAGCCGAAGCCGTGCGCAAGCTCCTCCAGAAGTTGGACCTGGTCAAGCTGTCCGAAGAGTTGCGAACGGAACTTCACGAAACCAGCAGCAAACAACGCAAGAAAGAATTGATCAACCGACTCAAGTTGGTCGAGTCCATCCGAGACAGCGAGAATCGTCCCGAGTGGATGATCCTCGATGTGATTCCCGTCATCCCTCCCGATCTCCGTCCGCTCGTTCTCCTGGACAGCGGCAATTTCGCGACCTCGGACCTGAACGACTTGTATCGTCGAATCATCAACCGCAACAACCGTTTGCGAAAACTGGTCGACCTCAACGCACCGGAAGTCATCATCCGCAATGAGAAGCGGATGCTCCAACAATCGGTGGACGCCTTGTTTGACAACGGTCGCTGCAAGAGGCCGGTGCTGGGCAGCAGCAATCGTCCCCTGAAGTCCCTGACCGACATGATCAAAGGGAAGCAAGGCCGATTCCGAGAAAACCTCCTCGGCAAACGCGTCGACTACTCGGCCCGCAGCGTCATCGTCGTCGGCCCACGACTCAAATTGCACCAGTGCGGACTTCCCAAGAAGATCGCGCTCGAACTCTATCAACCGTTCATCATCCGGAAACTCAAGGAACTCGGGCACGCTGACACCATCAAGTCCGCAAAGAAGATGCTCGAGCGCAAGGATGAAGAAGTTTGGGATATCCTCGAACAGGCGATCCGCAACCACCCCGTCTTGCTGAACCGTGCACCCACGCTCCACCGGATGGGTATCCAAGCCTTCGAACCAACCCTGGTCGAAGGGAATGCGATCCATCTCCACCCGCTGGTCTGCAAAGGCTTCAATGCCGACTTCGACGGCGACCAGATGGCCGTCCACTTGCCTTTGTCCATCGAAGCCCAAGTGGAAGCTCATACGCTCATGATGAGCACGCACAATATCTTCGCACCGAGCAACGGCAAGCCGATCATGAGCCCGTCGCAGGATACGGTGATGGGTTGCAACTACATCTCGATCATGCTGGCCGATCAACTCGGAGAAGGGATGATCTTCTCCTCCCCCACCGAAGCGGATTACGCGTACAGCCTCGGCAAGATCGCGCTGCACGCGAAGATCAAGGTGCGGTTGCCCAAAGGACGCAAGCTCAAAAACGAAGAGGCTAGCGCCAAGGGGAGCATCATTGAAACCACCTACGGTCGAATCCTGTTCAACTCGATCCTGCCCGAAGGGATGGACTTCTACAACCAATCGTTCAAGTCCGGGGATTTGGCGATGGTCATCAGCGACTGCTACCAACTCCTGGGACGCCGCGCAACGATCAAATTGCTCGACGATATGAATCAACTCGGTTTTCGCGAATCGACCCACAGCGGTCTGTCCTTCGGCGCCGACGACCTGGTTACCCCCGATTCGAAATCGAAACATATCGCGGAAGCGGACAAGAAGGTGATGATCTTCCAGAAGAATTATCTGCAAGGGGTCATGACAGCGCAAGAACGATACAACCAAGTGCTCGATGCCTGGACCGCTGCCCGCGAATTGATCACCAAAGACATGCTCCAAGCCATGGAGACCGACCAGCACCGAGGCAATTGGTATGTCAACCCGGTTTACCTGATGGCTTCATCCGGTGCCCGAGGGGGTATCGAACAAATCCGCCAGTTGGCAGGGATGCGAGGCTTGATGGCCAAGCCGACCGGTGAAATTATCGAAACACCGATCAAGTCCAACTTCCGCGAAGGTCTCTCGGTTCTCGAGTACTTCAGCTCCACCCACGGTGCCCGCAAGGGCTTGGCGGATACGGCGCTCAAGACCGCCGACTCGGGCTACTTGACCCGTAAACTCGCCGACGTCGCCCAGAACGTGGTCATCACCATGCATGATTGCGGCACTTCCAAGGGAATCACCAAGGGGGTTATCTACCGAGGTGAGAAAGTCGAAGTCCGCCTGACCGAATCGATTACCGGTCGGGTCAGTCGCCAAAATATCGTCAATCTGATCACTTCGGAAACCATCGTCGAAGAGAACCAGATGATCACTCGGACAATCGCTCGCAAAATCGAAGACATGGGCTTGGAAAAGATCCAGGTCCGTTCGCCGATGACGTGCGATGCCCCACTGGGTGTCTGCCGCTCGTGCTACGGGATGGACATGAGCACCGGTTCGCTCGTCGAAGAGGGGATGGCGGTCGGAATCATCGCCGCTCAAAGTATCGGTGAGCCGGGTACCCAGTTGACCATGAGAACCTTCCACATCGGTGGCGCCGCAGGTACCACGGTCGAAGAAAGCGATATCAAGGCCAAGAAGCCGGGTTTGATCAAATACATCAAGATGCGATTCGTTCGCAACGACAGCGGCCAGGATGTTGTCCTGACCCGAAATTGCGAAATCGCCGTCGTCGATGCCCGCGGTCGAGAACTTGAACGCTACGAAGTTCCTGTCGGCGCCCGGTTGCTCGTCGCCGAGGACCAACAAATCACCAAGGGACAAGTCCTCTGCGAATGGAACCCGCACAAGATTCCCATCCTGTCGACCGTCGGCGGAAAAGTCTCCTTTGTGGATGTGGTCGAAGGGGAAACCCTCAAGGTCGAAAAAGACCCGAGCGGTAATATCCGCCGCCGAATCATGGATTCGCGAGGCAAGTTCCATCCGCAAATCGTCCTCGAGGATGCGGAAGGCCGAGCCGTCGACGTCCACTACCTGCCGGACAAGGCCGTCATCAACGTGCAAGAAGGCAAAAAGGTCAACGCAGGTACCGAGCTCGCCGAAATGCCGCGCGAAGCAACCGGCGTCAAGGACATCACCGGGGGTCTGCCTCGAGTCACCGAAATCTTCGAAGCCCGCAAACCCAAGGATCCCGCCGTGGTCGCGGAACTCGATGGTATCGTCGAGATTTCCAAAGATCGCAAACGAGGAAAACGCTCCATCAACGTCAAGAGCGAGAGCGGAGAGGAAGTCGAGCATTTAGTACCACCGGGCAAACGATTCCTGGTCCACTCCGGCGATACCGTCAAGGCCGGCCAGGCTCTCGTTGAAGGCCCCCTGGTGCCGCACGATATCCTTCGCGTCAGCGGCGAAGAAGCCGTTCAGCAATACCTGCTGCACGAGATTCAGCAGGTGTACCGATCTCAACGTGTCGAAATCAACGACAAGCACGTCGAAATCATCATCGCTCGAATGCTTCGTAAAGTGAAAATCACGAACCCAGGCGAAACCAGTCTTCTCGCAGGGTTGGTCATGGACCGTTTCGAATTCAAGAAACACAACGACCATATCGCCAAAGCGATGAAGGTGACCGATCCGGGCGATACCGAATTCACCATCGGTGCCGTTGTTCCCAAGGAAGCATTCGATGCATCCAACGCCCAAAGCGAAGGACTCGGAGGCAAGCCTGCCAAAGGCAAGAAACCCAAGCCAGCGCACGCGGAAGTCCAACTCCTGGGAATCACGAAAGCTGCCGTCCAAAGCAACAGCTTTATCTCGGCAGCCAGCTTCCAGGAAACCACCAAGGTCCTAACCGAAGCCGCGCTCGCCGGAAAGGTCGACCGACTGGTCGGTCTCAAGGAAAACGTCATTCTCGGTCACCTGATTCCCGCGGGGACTGGATTCCGAGTCTTCCAAGATTCGGAGGTCAGCTACCGCAAGGAAGCCCTCGAGGATCTGGTCAATCGAGGTACCGCGGCCGCCGAGCAGTCGTTCCCGTTGCTCAGCGAAGCACCTCGACCGCAATCCACCCAAGAGCCGGCTCCCGAACCGAATTCGGGTACCGACGCGACGGTTCCCGAGGAATAAGCCTGCAACGGGGCTGCTGAGCCCGGCCCCAACCCAGGACGAGCCATGGTTTCCCAGTCCGATTACGCCTGGCTCTCCAGCCAGGGTGGGCAAGTTGCCTGGCGCTTGTTGCTCGAATCCGCAACTCCCCATCTCGGGTGGATTCGATCCGCAACCAGTGCACAGAACGAATGCGCGAATCTAGTGCTCGTGCAACTTCTCTTCGCACGCGGCAAAGCCCGCGCGAAAGTCGAAGACCCGTATCGGTGGTTCTGGACAAAAAAGTTGTTGGAACAAGCATCCGACGAATGGACAGCTCTGGAAACCGCCCTCGATGCCCCGCCGTCGGCCTCGCGATGGCTTGACGTATGCTGCGGTGCCGGGGTGGATTGTGTCGCTCTGGCGCGGCGTCGACCCGGCGTCATGGGAATCGATGCCCACCCTATTCCACTGCTGTTGGCTCGGGCCAATGCGATCATGAATCAGGTCGACGTAGAGCTTCAGGAATGCCAGGCCGAAACGCTCTCGCTCGAACCGAATATGTATCTCAATATCGATCCTGATCGCCGCGCGGATGGAAAACGCACCATCGATCCCATCCAATCGCAGCCCTCGTGGTCGTGGATCGCGCATGCGGTCCGTCGATGTGCTGCGGTTTCTCTGAAATTAGCTCCGGGATTGCGAGCCCGCGATGACTTTGATTGGGGGGAGGCGGGCGAGCCCCATGCGATGCGATGGTTGTCATGGCACGGTGAGGTTCGGCAGCAACGTTGGTACTGGGGCACCGATCGATGGCCGCAGGGGACTCGCATTGCCAGTGCCGGAAGTCGAACAGAGGGTTGGCATCACGAGATTTTCCCGTCTCATTCGACACGTGCGTCGACGTCGATGCCGCAGGCCATCGATGATGTCTCGCTGCTGGCCTCCGGGTATGTCGCCGACCAAGATCCCGTCGTCCGCGCTGCGAGCCTAGGCGACCTGTTGGCCGATCGACTAGGAATCCGCTGCCTTGGAGACCGGAACGGATATTGCCATGCCTCCCGTCCGGTGCACCATCCCATGTTGCGGTGGTTTCATATCATCGATGTTCTTCCCCTGGACGCGAGAAAGATCCGAGCGACAGCGAGACGAATGAGCGCGCGGCATTGGGAATTGAAGAGTCGGGGAGTCGATCTGGACCTCGATGCCATGCAGCGGCAACTGCCGACCGATTCCGCCTCGGATCAACGATTCGCGATCCTCTTCACGCGTCTGGGGAAGAAGCACATCGCGATTTTCGCTCAACGCCAAGAAAGGGAGCTCGCATGAAGAAGCCCACGCGAGGATTTTTTATCACCGGAACCGATACCGATGTGGGGAAAACATTCGTTGCCTGCAAGATGTTGGAGCAATGGAGATTGCGAGGGGAACGGGTGGGGGCCTACAAGCCGGCTGCGAGCGGCGCTGCATCGGCCGAGGAGAGCGATGCCTATCGTTTATGGCTTGCGATCGACCGTGTGGCTCCTCTCGATTGGGTCAACCCCCAGTCGTTCCGAGCGCCGCTGGCTCCTCCGATCGCTGCCGAGGCAGAGCAACGCGTCGTCGATGATCCTAGGCTCCTGGCGGGTGTTGAGCGATGGAGCGATCGATGCGATGTGTTGCTGGTCGAAGGGGCCGGCGGATTGCTGTCGCCGATCAGTTGGACGATGACCAACGCCGACCTTGCGCGAGAGATCGGCTATCCCTTGGTGATTGTAGCGAGGAACCGGCTCGGGGTGGTTCATCAAATCCTGGCGACGGTCGTTGCCGCCCAGGACCAAGGCTTGGCGGTTGCGGAGATCGTGCTCAACGATACGGAGGCCAGCGAAGGCAATGGAGCGATGGAATCCAACCAACGCCTCCTGGAACCTTTTCTGCAGCGACGACTGCCAGGGGTGCCGGTACGGCGAGAGCCGTACCGAGCAACCGTCGATTAACGCTTGGAGAACTGGGTACCGCGGCGTGCGCCTCGGAGACCGTACTTCTTGCGTTCCTTCATGCGGGAATCGCGGGTCAAGAATCCGTCGTCTCGGAGCGGGTGGAAGTTTTCTTCGCTCATGCTGACCAGGGCTCGAGCCAAACCCATGCGAACTGCCCCTGCTTGGCTCATGGGGCCACCTCCGCTGACGCGAACCAGCACGTCGACCTTTTCCCGGTGACCGACATGATCGAGGGTCTCGAGGACTTGGCGACGCTCGGCATCGGTGCAGAAATATTCATCGAAAGCCCGATCGTTTACCGTAATCTTCCCAGAACCGGGTCGAATACGAACGCGTGCCACGGATGTCTTGCGACGACCGGTACCGAGGCAATCACCGCTGATCTTGTCTTTCTTCACGAACATAGTCAATCAACTCGAAATCGAAGGGGTGGATGGTTGCTATTCGTCCGCCTGATGGCCGAAGGGAGCTGGAATCGGCCTTTGGGCTTGGTGGGGGTGTTCGCTGCCGGCGTAAACCTTGAGTTTACCGAGCATGTGGCGTGCCAGGGTATTTTTCTTGGGAAGCATTCGCTTGACGGCTTGGTAGACCAAATCGGTCGGTTTTCGTTCCAGCCGTTCCGCGTAGCTCTCAACCTTTTGGCGGTGGTAGCCGTTGTACCAGGTGTAGTGCCGGTGTTCCAGCTTCCTGCCCGACATCACCACCTTTTCAGCGTTGATGACGATCACATACTCGCCAGTATCCACGTGGGGGGTGTACTGAGGTCGATGTTTTCCCATCAGAACCATGGCAATTTGGCTAGCTAATCGGCCAAGAGTACAATCGGTCGCATCGACAATATACCATTTTTGGTCGACGCGACCGACTTGGGCGACCGTTGTTTTTTGTTGCAATACCATGTCGGGATCCGGTTCCGGCAGGAGACATTCACCTGCAAAACAAGGGGTTGGGAATCAGGCCTGAGGGGGAGAGAGTATAGCGGCAACCCGGAAGGGTCACAAGGGGTTTTTCTCGGGTGGCGAGGGCGTGCTGAATCGAAAAACCCTGGAAAAAAGAGGAAAAGGGGTTGTTTGGGGATCGGTGGGAATCCGGTTTCAGTATCGAGTTTCACGAATCGGTTGTATAACGGAAAACCGATACACATCCTGAGGAACTTCACCAAGTCCACGAATGCGAGCAAAATGTCCATCGTTTCCAAGCCGCCGATTTCTGGCCGACCTTCTTCAGGGGAATCCCGGGTTCTCGATGTCGCGTTCGTTCATGCGCCGTTCAGTCCACCGAAGAACTCGCTGGTCGATATTCTTCGGTTTTGGGCGAACAAGTGTCCGAACAAGGTAGCGCTTTACCTGACGGACGGTGAGAACGACGAAGATGACACGTCGATGACGTACGCGGAACTCGACCATGGTGCGAGAGCGACGGCGGTGCGCATTCTCGAGAATCATCCGACGGGGTCGCGGTGCCTTCTGCTGTATCCTCCCGGCACGATGGAGTTCGTCGTCGGGTTTTTTGGATGTTTGTATGCGGGTTGTGTTGCCGTGCCAGCGTATCCTCCCCGTCGCAATCGCAAGGGCGCTCGGATTCAATCGATCGCCGAGGATTGTCAGGCGACGATTGCATTGACGACCCAGGATGCGGTATCGCAAGTGTTCAAGGATGAAGCGATTCGAGAGGAGACGAAAAACATCGACTTGATCGGCACCGACGGGATCGATCGTTCCATCGCGATCCAATTTGCAGACATTCCCATCGATCCGTCGAATCTTGCGATCCTGCAATACACCTCGGGGTCGACCGGCGAGCCAAAGGGAGTGATGCTGACGCATGAGAATCTGATTCGCAACTGCGAGATGATTTCGCTTCTGTTCAACGAGAGGCATGATGAGGTAGGGGTCAGTTGGTTACCGACGTACCATGACATGGGCTTGGTGGGCGGCATCTTGTCTCCGTTGTTTTTCGGCGCGACGATGGTGCTGATGAGCCCCATGACGTTTCTGCAGCGGCCGGTGCGCTGGCTTCGAGCGATCTCTCGTTACAAGGCGGGCACGAGCGGCGGACCTAATTTTGCTTATCAATTGTGCGTCGACAAAGTGACCGATGAAGAGATGCACGGCTTGGATTTGAGCAGTTGGAAAGTCGCCTTCAATGGAGCGGAGCCTGTACGGGCTTCGACCCTGCAGCAATTCTCGCGTCGTTTCGGAGACGTCGGCTTTCGGCATGAATCGCATTTCCCTTGTTACGGCATGGCGGAAACGACTTTGATTGTGACGGGGGGGCCGAGCAATGCTCCCCCGGTCCTTCGAAGCTTTGACGGGCGTCACCTCGATGCCCGCATTGTTTCGCCGGTGGAACCGAACCAGCCGGGGGCGCGCGATCTGGTCGGTTGCGGTATTTGCACGAGCAACGAGCGTTTGATCATCGTGGATCCCGAAACCCTGTCGCAGCTCCCCGAGAATGAGATCGGTGAAATCTGGGTCGACAGTCCCAGCACCGGCTTGGGTTACTGGGGCAAGGCCGAGTTGTCGGACGAAGTTTTTCGAGCTCGCACGCGTGATGGCGATGGTCCATTCCTTCGCACGGGTGACCTGGGTTTCGTGAGCGAGGGACAGTTGTTCGTCGCAGGCCGCGTCAAAGACCTCATCATTGTTCGAGGGGTCAATCGCTACCCGCAAGACATCGAACAAACGGTCGAGGATTGCCACGAATCGATTCAATCATCGGCTGCGGCGGCTTTCGCCGAAGACCAGGGGCCCCGCGAGCGATTAATCATCACCGTGGAGGTACAGCGATCCCTCGAGGATGATTGGAATCCGGTGGTTCAAGCCATTCGCCGTGCGGTGACCGCAGCGCATGAGATTCCTCCGGATGCGGTAGTTCTCGTTCGGCACGGATCCCTTCCGCGGACATCCAGCGGCAAAATCCAGCGGCACGCTTGCCTGAAAGCCTTCCGCGAAGGTGGCTTGCGGGTGGTGCATCAGTGGTTGAGTTGGGAAGAGGGGCTCTACGACGCCCCGCCCATGATCGCGGCCGCGACGGTCCAGGATCTGCGGGACGGGTTCTCGCCGGGAGGCGTCCATCACAAAAAGACTCGCGATCCCGATCCCTCCGTGGTCGAACTGGTCAAGCGTGCGGTGAAGAACGTCGCACAGGAACGAGCCAAACTGCTCGACCTGGATACCAATGTGGTCGTGGATCTGGGGCTCGACAGCCTCGAGCGACTGCAGATCGCCCATGCGTTGGAAACGTCGGTTGGAGGCCGTTTCCCCGAAGATATCCTCCAGGAAATCGAAACGATTCGAGAAATCGCTGAAGCGATCGAGAAGCAGTTTGGCAAGGATCGTATTCGAGACGATTTGGTTGGGCCCGAAACGTCCCAACCCGAGGAACGGGTCATCGCCCCTGAGGACTATCGATTCGATTTGATGCCCGAATACCGTCGCCTCAAACAAACCAAGGCGCAATTCGCTCTGACCGGATTGCCGGACCCGTACTTCTCGGTGCATCAAGGTTTAACGCGCGACACCACCGTCGTCGACCACCGCTCGCTGATCAGTTTCGCCAGCTACAACTACCTCGGCATGAGCGGCGACCCGGCGGTCACCGAAGCGGTCATCGCCGCAGTCCAAAAGTATGGCACGAGCGTATCGGCCTCCCGGTTGGTCTCAGGCGAGAAGGATATCCACCGCGAACTCGAGCGCGAGATCGCCGATTGGGTTCGCGTCGAAGATGCGGTCGTCTTCGTCGGTGGACACTCGACGAATGAATCGGTGATCGGGCATGTCGTCGGACAGCAAGACTTGATCTTGCACGATTCCTTGTCGCATAACAGCATCGTGCAGGGAGCGATCTTGTCGGGAAGCCGACGTCGAGCTTTCCCCCACAACGATTACCAGGCTCTCGAAGAAGCATTGACGGAACTCCGCAAACGCTATCGGCGAACCCTTGTCATCGTCGAAGGGGTCTACAGCATGGACGGCGACTACCCCGACCTTCCCAAGTTCATCGAGGTCTGCAAGCGTCACCAATGTTGGCTGATGGTCGACGAGGCGCATTCGATCGGCACGATGGGCATGCACGGCCGAGGGATCGCAGAGCATTTTGGCATCGCGCCGGAAGATGTCGATATTTGGATGGGAACGCTGAGCAAGTCGTTCGGATCGTGCGGTGGGTACATCGCCGGCAAATCGGCACTCATCGAATACCTGAAGTACACGACGCCGGGCTTTGTCTTCAGCGTCGGCCTGTCACCTCCGAATACCGCCGCTGCGCTCGCATCGATCCGGGCGCTCAAGAGCGATCCGAGCCGCGTCACGCGACTCAAAGAAGCATCGCGGTTGTTCCTGACCGAAGCCAAAAAGAGGGGACTCAATACCGGCAACAGCCATGACACGCCCGTCGTACCTGTCATCACCGGGAACTCGTTGCTTGCCCTGCAACTCTCCCGGCGCATGATCGATTCGGGGGTCAATGTGCAACCGATCCTCTATCCAGCCGTCGAGGAGTCCGCAGCGAGACTCCGATTCTTCATCAATTCGACCCACTCCAATCAGCAGATCCTTTACGCGGTCGAGAAGTGCGCTGAACACTTCCGATCTTTGGCACCCGAAACCTTCCGTCCCCCGCGAACGTAAGCCATGGCCAAGCCGCGTTCGGAGATTCCAACCGCTACCGTATCGCGGTTGGCGCTGTACCTGCGCGAATTGCAACAGATCGCCAGGAGTGGGTCGGCAAACGTTCGCAGCGGTTCGTTGGCGGAGCGACTCGGACTGAAAGACTCCCAAGTCCGACGCGATCTATCCTGTCTCGGGCAGGTCGGCCAACGGGGTGTGGGTTACCGAGTCCAGGACTTGGTCGCCACCATTCAGCATGTCCTCGGTTCCGACCGATCCTGGAATGTCGTTCTCGTGGGGGTCGGCAATTTGGGCCGCGCCTTGAGCGGCTACCGCGGATTCGACCAACTCGGGTTTCGGCTCGTGGCTGCTTTCGATAGCGATCCCAACACGGTCGGTTCGAGCGTCGGGGCGCTGCGTGTCCAACATCTCGACCACCTGGAAACCTTTGCCGCCCAACAAAGCATCGATTTGGCGATTCTGGCTGTCCCGGCATCGGCGGCATCGGCGGTCGCAGCCCGATTGCAGCAAGCGGGTGTTTCCGGCATCCTCAACTTTGCCCCAGTCGTCATCCCTTCCAACGCGGTCATCACGGTCCAGCCTGTCGATCTCGCCCTCGAATTGCAACGATTGGCCTTTTCCGTGGTTCGCAGAAAACAAGATGGCGAGCCACCGTTCGACGAACCCGGCGATCGCGACTGAACTCTTTTCGCGAAATTGCTTGACGATGCCCGGAGCGCTCTGAGAAACTGAGGAGGGGGCGTGACGCATTCCCATCATCGCCGTCCATTCTCTTGCCAATCGAGGACTTTATGGACTTCTTGCATCGCCAGGCTTCGGGCCTGAAAATGTGCCTCAATCACAGTCAAGCCGGCATTGAGGAATCGATCCTCGAACTGGAGAGGGATTTCCGGGCGTGGATGGAGCATCCCAGCCAGCGTATGGTCAGGAATAAATTGCTGGAACATCTCGTCAATTTTCGTTGGATCCTCGATCAGCACTACACGCGAATCGCAGGCGAAGGGTATCTCGAGAATGTCGCTGCGATGAAGCCGGGTATGTATGGGCAGCTTCGGGAAATTGAGTGCCGACAGTGCCTCGTGATCGACGACTTGGATGATTTGGTTCGCCGCGCACGAGGGTGCGACTCCGATCGCGATACGATCGCGCTCCTCTTGGATGATTTTCAGCGGCTGCATGGCGAGATTCTCGAAGAGGAAACGCTCGAACGAAGCATGGTGGAGAAGGGGTTCGCGTGATCGAAATCACCACCACCATTCCCTCGGAGGAAACCGGCGCGATCCTCGCGGCAGGGATCGTCGCGCAGCGATTGGGTGCGTGTGCACAGGTATCGGGGCCCTTCACCAGCACCTATCGTTGGCAAGGTTGCATCGAAACCAACCGCGAATGGCGGTTGATCGTCAAGACGACGCCCGAGAGGCGCGACGCCTTGGTGGATTATTTGCGGGAGCGTCATCCCTACGATGTGCCCGAGATCAGTGTGCACACCGTGGCTTGGACCGAACCGGCCTTCTTGGAATGGGTTCAGGCCGAAACGACGGACATCAAAAACCGATAACCATCGCGCACCGATTCCAGCGGCAAAATAGGGTAACCCGTCTTCGTTTTCGTTCGGTTCCTGATACATTCCACTACCCTCCGATTGCGGTCTTTCCTCAATCGCAACGTGTCAACGAAGGGGCGGGGCATCATCGCTCGCCATCCAACATGAATTCCTCAACGATCGCGCGCTCGAGCCCAAGCGACCCGATGGTCGCCCAGCGGCTGGTCGAAGACTTCGTATCGCACGCCTCGCAACCTTCCAAATGCTCGCTGGCCAGGCGAGTCGAACTCTGCCAACAGACCATCGAAACGGTCTGTCGCGTCGCTGAGCGGTGGGCCATGCTCGGCGCGGAGGCGAAAGGATGCGGCGATCGACCAGAGATCGTTGCCGAGGAACTGCTCTCCGGTCCGGTGGTGGTGGTCCGGTTTCTTCGCTTGGCGAAATCGACGCTGCAACAAATCGAACGGCACGGCAAGCCTTCGCTGCCAGGCAAGCCCGTCGTGCACCCGTCCGGACGCA
>JBKDPB010000128.1:0-6100 GCA_046342615.1 Planctomycetota bacterium
GGATTGCATCGGTCTTGGGGATTGACGCTGATGATATTTTGAGAAGCAATCCAACGCGGGAAGGGATCGTCCATGCGATCCAGGAACGGGTCGAGGAAGGTTAGATCGATGGACGCGGCGCCGAGATGACTTGTGTTGCAAGGAATTCGCGGAGTCCCTCCTCGCCTCCCTCGGCTCCAAAGCCACTTTGCTTGACACCGCCAAAGGGGATCTCGGCTCGGAGCGGCCGCCATTCGTTGATCCCGACGATGCCAACTTGCAGTTGCCCGGCGATGGCGCGACACGCGGACAAGTCCGATCCGTAAAGGTAAGCGGCCAAGCCGTAGGGGGTCTCATTCGCCCTCGCGATGGCGTCGCGCACGTGCGTGTAGGCGAGCAACGGGATTACCGGTCCGAAAATCTCTTGGCGTGCGACCCGCATGGAATCGGTCACCCGAGTCAGGATAGTGGCCGGAAAAAACGAACCGTTTTGTAGATCTTGATCTCGTTCAAAGGATTTGTTTTGTGCCGAGATAATCGCACCTTGCTCGACTGCATCGGATACCAAACTCCCGACGGCACGACAGGCGGCGTCATGGATCAATGGTCCAGCATCGATCCCGTCTTCGAGTCCATTCCCGATGCGCGCAGCTTCGATGCGAGTCACCAGGCGCTCCAGCAATTCTTCTTCGCTGTCGCGATGGACGAAGACGCGGTTGGCGGTCACGCACACTTGACCGGATACGAACAGCTTGAGCCGCACGAGCTGGTCGGCAACTTGGTCGAGATCCGCATCCGGCAAAACAACGAACGGCGCGTTGCCGCCGAGTTCCAGCGCAACGCGTTTGATCCCCTTGGCTGCGTGAGCCAGGAGGGTTGCGCCGGTCTGGGTGGATCCTGTCAGGCTCAGGACCCGAATGTCCGGGTGCTCGGCCAACGGCTTGCCGAGAACATTTCCGACTCCAGGCACGATTTGAACCACCCCCTTGGGAACTCCGGCCTCCGTCAGGATCGGCGCCATCGCGAGTGCGATCAGGGGAGTTCGTTCCGCGGGCTTCCAGACCGCCGTGCATCCCGCCGCCAAGGCGGCAGCGATTTTCTTGGCACCTTGTGCGAGCGGAAAATTCCATGGGGTGATCAACCCTGCGACTCCTACCGGTCGCTGCTCCACGAAATATTCGCGCTTTGGATCTGGGTGCGGCGCGATGCGGCCGCAGATGCGGCGCGCTTGCTCGCCGAACCACTGGAAGAAACTAGCTGCATATTCGACTTCCCCAACCGCTTGCGCGTACGGCTTGCCCTGTTCCGCCGTCAAGAGTCGAGCAAACCGATCCTTCTGCTCCAGCAATATCTTGGCGGTGCGTTTCAGGATGTCTCCTCGCTCGAAAGCCGATGTTTCACTCCACGTTGCTTGCGCACCTGCGGCACCGCGGATCGCGCGCTCGAGATGGCTCGGAGATGCGAGCGATACGCGAGCCAACGGAGCTCCGGTCGCAGGGTTTACCAAATCCACGGTGTCGGAACTCGGAACCCAATGGCCATCGATCCACAGATGGGGCTCGAACCAAAAGTCGGGAAGGGTTCTCATGCTTTGCGTTGCTCGGTACGCCGACGTTCGCCAGCGAGTGCTACCAGAATACAGCTTCCATCGTCGATGACGATCATGCCGGCTTCGCGAGCGATGCGACTGGCTTCAGCGTCTTCGGCTCCTGGTTGCATCCATACGCAGCGAACGCCTAGATTCGCTGCTTGGGCGACAATCAGCCGGGTTGCCTCGGGGCGCGTCACGATCGATACCGCCTCGGGAAGGGAAGGAGAATCTCCGAGCGTCGGATACGCTTTCCCGCCTTCAATGGCCGACGCGTTGGGATGAATAGGTACGGTATCTCGCCCGGAATCGATCAGAGCGCGGTAGACGATGTTTCCATACTTGCTTCGATCGTTCGAGGCCCCAGCGACCGCGAACGATTTGCAATTCAAGAACTCGCCGATCGCCTGCATGCTGGATTTCATGAGAGTGCGACGAGCGGTTACTTGCCCGTCTGGGCACGTGCAGCCGCAGCCTCGGGCTCATAGAGGACGCTGGTCAGTTCGACGTCGTTGTAGGGATAGGTGTCAGGGGTGATCTGGACGCCCGAGGTGACCTTGAGGGGAAATGGGCCGCCGACATCGTACGTGAGTTCGATGAAGCTGGCGGTCCAACCTTCCTGCTTGGGAGCGGGGGGGGCCACGTAATCCCCGTTGGCGTCGGGCTGCAATTCGACGCTTGCGAAAGCGGGTCCGAGCGTCTGCAGCCGAAAATCGCGCGCAGTTGGGTTGTTGGCTCTCCAGACAACGGCTTGAGCGGGTTTGGATTTCGTCGAAACCCGTATCGAGCCATCGTCTTCGAATTTCCAGCCGTAGACTGGGACCGACTTGCCGGTGGAGATCATGTGATAGAAGGCAGCGATGCTTTGAACGGCATCGGTATTCTTCAGGCCGTGATCGGCGTTGGGGACGTAGCGAAGCAGTTTCTCCCCTTGCAAATCGCCGTAATAGAATTGGGATGAGTTAGGCACGAAGAATTGGTCACCGCTGGCGTTGACGACATACTTGGGCATGGTCAATCGTTCGCGGTAGTAGTAGGGGTCGACGATTTCGTAGAGTTGCTGCAATCGCGGATGATCGAACCGCTGCAGAATCTTGTGCTGATAGTAGTTGCCGATCGCTTCTGCCCAGAAACCATAGGTTCGGGCATGATTTTCGAGCGATGGTCGAACGTTCGCCACATCGATGACGATGGGGACGATGGCTTCCACGCGGTGGTCCGCTGCGCCGGTCATCCAGGTCGTCCATCCCCGTTTGGAGCCACCGGCGACCACGAACTTATTGACTCGCCGGTTGCCACCTGCATCCGATGCGGAGAATTCGGTAATGCAGTCCATGGCGCGAACCACGCTCTTGACCATAGGCAGACGCGGAAGCCACGTGGCGTCTCCGGTTTCGAGGAACCGAGCCCACGAGTAGCCGATCAAGTCGTCTTCGGAGCGAGGCTCGCCATCGTTGTGAAAGACCAAGGGTTGGTTGGGGACATTTTTCAACTCAGCGACCATGCCCCCTGTCGACGCAGCGATCGCGGCGACGATACCATCGGGTCCTTTCGGCTGCGCGCTGGTGTGGCTCCCGCCACCGACCATCACGAAGCATCGGTCCGTGGTCAATTTGTCGGGAATGGTGAGAACCAGCCAGTGTTCCCAAAGCGGCCGATCCACATCGTTCTCAGTCCGCCAGCGTTGCGAATGGAGCCGAATCACAACGGTCTTCGCACCTCCCGCCGTGAGGGTGTCGACCACGTTCCACTCGTAAGCCGAATCCGGCTTGGCGACATACTCATCGAGCGGAGTTCTCTTCTTGGTGCCCGCCGGCGGTTCCGCAACCGCAATCGAGTTGACTGCCAGAAGAAGAATGATACCCCAAAACCAAATGCGATTCATGAACACCACAATGCTCCGGAGAGAGAGAACAGGGACACACAGGGAAGGAAACGACAGGGCGATCCAAACCAGACCGCTCTGTGATGTCGCAGTCTATTTGGTTGAGATGTTGATGGGTGGGAGTTCTTTCAGCGAGCTCGTTACCTCCACCGTCAAGGTGGTCGTATGTTTGGAGGCGTAGAGGCCTTTGAGCAAGTCGGGTGCATCCTCCACGGTGCCCGAATTCATCGACTGCAACGAAGGTTTCTTCGCTGGGTCGGGCCACACGACGGTGACTTTGTAGCTCCCTTCGGGAATGCCGGGCTTCATATCGCACGATACCTTGAACTTCTCTTCCGTTCCCACGTTCGCGACGGGCACGTAACCGACCTTGGGGTCGGTGGGATGGAACATGACCGTTGCGCCGTCAGGAACCTTTCCGTCGACGGTGATGGTGCCAGGGATGTCGTAGAGCCTTGGCCCTGATCCGCATCCATTCAAGATCATGATGAGTCCCACAAGCATCCAAAGACATTTCGAGTTTCGCATACACACGTTCTTTCTTCTTTTTTTAAGTCGAGAGGCCACCGCGCAAATTGTACAAAAAAATCCGCCTCGAGGTAATCGAGGCGGATCATTTCGTTTCTTGAAACTCGATCGAGAACGTCCAGGAAGACGTTACTCCATGTTCTCGAAGATCTCTCCGCCATCGCGCGTTACGAACGCGATGAAGACGCGAGCTTCGGTGTTGGCTGACATAAAGACAACCGATCCATCACCGCGGACGGTTTGCACGCCGCCGGTGTGGAACGAGTAGGGGTTGTCGAGGTTGAAGACGTTGATGACGGTGCACCCAGGAGCGAGCGGGTTGGCGGGGTTATTGCCTGCCAAGCCGCGCGGATGACGCGCGGTATTCCAGTCCCCGTAGAACGAGTTCAACGTGAAGCCCTGCGGACTGGTGGTCCAGTCCCCAGGAAACCGTCGACCGTTGAAGAACAATTGCTGCTTGCCCGCAACTTCTGTGAAGGCAATCGTGTTCGCCAAACCGTCGGTGACGGCGGAGAACTTGATGAATGGATCAGCAACGATCTTGGCAGTGGCCTGGGACGGCATGGAGCCAGCCGGGTTTGGTGCACCGAGCATGCCGTTGTTCGAAGTACCCGTGGTATCGCCGATACAGAGATTCAAACTGGAGTGAATCCCGCGGATGGTGGAGTAGTCCGTTCGCGGCAGATTGTAGACCGTGCCTGAGGGGAGAATTCCACCAGCGGTCAAATAAGGACCGTAATCGGAAGGGACCTGAGGGGTCGACGGGCAAATGAAGGTTGGAATCGTTGTCATCGCCGATGCAGGTACCGTAGCACCCGGGAAGGGTGGCGGCATGTTGCGAGGATCGATCAAAGGTTTGCGATGGTCGAACAACTTGTAGATGTTGTCCTGTTCCATGTAAGGAAGCAGTTGGCCGAGAACACCCATCGGACGCCGAGCGTCTGCCGTCGCGGCGAAAAAAGGATTGCCAGCCGACGCGTAGGTGTCGGTCAAGGCAAACTCTTTACCCCATGTCGGGACTTTCTTGAATGCAGATTCAAAATTATGAAGTGCCAAACCCACTTGTCGAATGTTGTTACTACAACTCATTCGTCGAGCGGCTTCGCGCGCGGCTTGAACTGCTGGCAGCAGCAAGCCAACCAAAATGCCAATGATCGCGATCACCACTAGCAACTCCACTAGCGTAAACCCGGATCGCGTAGACGATCTCTTCATGGGAACCTCCGAAAGTACAGAAAAGCAACGCAAAAGTACGATTAGGGGATAACATCCACCCCCAAGGCAGTGTACGATATCCGAAATCCTGAGTCTAGCATTTGACAGGGAAATACAATGCCTTTTTTTGTCTCGTGGGTTCTTGTGCCCCGAATCGAGGAGGAGTTGATTCATGGATTCTCGACTGCACGGTTCTGTCATGCGTTTGGGTTTGGGGTCGCGGCTTGGTTTGTGGTCGCGGGCGGGTGCTGCTGCTCTCGTTTGCTGGGTGATTGCAGGTCCAGTTGCCTTGTGCCAGGACGCCAAGCCCCAGGCTCTTCAGCGGCAGCAAGCTTCCCTGGGCCGTCCCTTTTTCACCCCGGAGGTGATCGGCGGGAGCGGGCACCGTTTAACCGTCGGGGAGGGTGACGCGAAATTCCCCTTAATCGTGGTGCGCGGAAACCCTTATGAGATGGGGTATCACCTCGGAAAACACTTCGCCGACGAGATGCGAACGTTTGTCCCGGCCGCGTTGGCGGGCATCATGGCGGAGCTCAAAGCAGACCAGGCAACCCTGACCGAGGTTTGGGCTCGGTCGGTCGCTTATGGTGACGATCGGGTGGAGCAGGAGTTGGCGGGACTTGCGGACGGGTCCGGGATTCCCCTTTCAACGTTGCAGGCGATTCACGCGATTCCCCTCTTGATGCCGTACTCTTGCAGCAGTATCGCTGCCTGGGGGGAGGCTACGGTCGATGGGCACCTCTACCAGACACGAAATCTCGATTGGAGCATGGAGGTGGGAGCCCACAACTTCCCGATGATCGTGATGTATCTCCCGAACGATGGAACCCCCCACATCGTTCCGTCCTTTGCTGGGATGATCGGTGCCCATACCGGGATGAATGCCAACGGCATTGCCCTCTCGG
>JBKDPB010000129.1:0-5412 GCA_046342615.1 Planctomycetota bacterium
GTCAACAATCGCCGTGTCGAGTCGATCGTACGCGTTCTGAACGCAAACGATTTGGCCAGCGAAACGGTTGTCGTTTTGCGCAGCGGCAAGAAGCGTTACGCCCTGTTGCGGTTCGTCTGATCGGCGGGACACCACCCATGCGAGTCGTTCACATCATCACCCGCATGATTGTCGGCGGAGCCCAGGAAAACACTCGCTACAATTGTCTTGACCTGATTCGGCAGCACGGGGACTCCGTCACGCTCATCACGGGACCGGCGCACGGCGCGGAGGGAAGCCTTCTCGAGGCGGCCAAGGACAAGGATCTCGAGGCGATCGTCGTACCGTCCCTGATCCGTTCGATCGTTCCGTGGCACGACATTCGCGCCTATCGCCAGCTTCGGGCTTTGATTCAATCGATCGAACCCGACGTCGTGCATACTCACAGCGCTAAAGGGGGAATGCTGGGACGCGCTGCGGCATGGTCGCTTCGCGTTCCCTGCGTTGTGCATACCGTTCATGGCGCCCCGTTCCATCCGTTTCAATCCGCTGCGGCGCGGCGCGTGTTTATCGCATGCGAGCGATGGGCCGCCAAACGGTGCCATCACATCATCAGCGTCGCCGACGCCATGACCGACCTGATGGTGCAAGCCGACGTCGCACCACCAAGCAAATTCACCACGATCTACAGCGGCATGGAGGTCGATCCGTTCCTTCATTCCGACCGCACGCGCCAGCAAGTGCGCGAGGAACTCGGGTTGGGACCGGAACATGTCGTCGTCGGCAAAATCGCTCGGCTTTTTCATCTCAAGGGGCACGAATACGTCCTGGCCGCTGCCAAGTCGGTGGTCCGCGAGCATCCCAATGTCCGTTTCCTGTGGGTGGGAGACGGCGTTTTGCGAGAATCGTACGAGCAGCAAATCCAGGAGGCTGGCCTGCAGACGTTTTTTATCCTGACCGGACTGCAAAGACCTCAACGCATTCCCGCCTTGGTGGGAGCCATGGACATCCTGGTCCACACCTCCCTGCGGGAAGGACTCGCCCGAGCGTTGCCGCAGGCCTTGATCGCGGGCAAGCCCGTCATCAGCTACGACGTCGACGGAGCTCGCGAAGTCGTCATCGACGGTGAGACCGGACTGCTCCTCCCCCCGAAATCGATCGAACCGCTCAGCCAGGCCATCAACCGATTGGTCGCCGACAAGCCGCTCAGAATGAAAATGGGGGCAACAGGCCAACTTCGGTTCACCGATTTGTTCCGACACCAGACGATGACGCGTCGGATTCGGGAGCTTTATCAGCGCGTCTTGAGCGGGACGGCGTGAAGATCGCAGCCTGGGACGCGGGGCTTGGCGGGAAGATTCTTGGTGGGAAGATCAAGGGAGCGGAGTTGGGCCGGGGGCGAGGGAAGCGCGCGGGCCGGTCAGGGTCGCCACGATACGAGCCGCTTGCGCCTCGGTGAACAGGCATAGGACTTCATCGTCGCTGTAATCCATGTAGTTCATGAACATATCCCCGTGCGGTCCGTTCTCGCACGAGATTCTCGGGAAGGCAGGCTTTCCATAGTTCGGATATTTTTGGGTAGGGGTGTCGCAGCAATAATCGGTGCCGCCGCAATCGGGCATATCGCCCCAAAGGTGAAAGAGGTTGAGGTAGTGACCGATTTCATGGGTCGCGGTTCGACCGCGATGAAACGGAGGAACCGTCGTCCCTCGTTTTCCAAAAGCCGTGTAGGAAATAACCACCCCATCGGTTTCCTCGGGACCGCCGGGAAACTGGGCATATCCGAGCAAGCCACCGGTCAACGGGGCAACCCAAATGTTCAAATAGCGATGGGGATCCCAGGGTTCCACCCCGCCGCTGCCAGAGGACTTCACCGAATCCCCCGTCCCGAACGAGATCCGATCGGTCTTGTGGTAGGTGATCCCCTTCGTCGGCTGTCCGAACGGATCCACCGTGGCCAACTCAAACTCGACTCCGGCATCGGCTGCAAGGCTTCGCCACGGGCGAGGAATGCTGCGGCGATTGGAGTTCTTGAGCCGGAAATCCCGGTTAAGCACTTCGATTTGCGAGCGGACTTGGCCTGCCGCCAGCCGCTGGTTCGCATCATGGTACAGGATATGCACCACCACCTTGATCCGAAACAACAACCGCTTCTCCCGCATCATGCAGCCGGTCGCAATCAAATCGGCGGTCCGGCGTTCCATGGCCACCCGAGCCTCCCGATAAGCAGGCATGGATTCGCACAAGCGATGGTGGGCGGTCATGGTGCCGCATTGCCGTCGAGGTTCCGGATTCTGAACGCGTTCCATACCGTGAGTATAACGCCGGTTGACATTTGCGATGGGGGGCGATAGCTTTGCCCAATTCCCGAATGATCCGACGCGCGGCCTGGGATCGGGGCCCCGACATACCCTAAAACGCACAAAACCGAATGAACCCTCAAGAATTGCTTAGGATCGTTGATTCTATGCACCGTGAAAAACAGATTGATCCTGAGCTGGTTTTTCAGGCCATCGAATCGGCCCTGGTGACCGCAGCCAAGCGGCAATTTGGCGAGGAATCGGATGTTCAGATCCAGATCGTTCGAGGCGTGGGGTCGATCCATGCGACCGTCGATGGCAGGAATCTCAGCCAAGATGAAATCGGTCGCATCGGGGCACAGACCGCCAAGCAAGTCATCATCCAAAAGCTCAAGGAAGCCGAGCGCGATGCCAGGCTCGATGAATTCCATGGGCAAGTCGGACAACTCGTCACCGGCATCGTGCAGCGAACGGAAAAAGGATTGACCATTGTTCAGTTGGGCAACGTCGAAGCGATCCTTCCCAAAAGCGAACAAATCCCCGGCGAGAGTTATCACAACGGCTCCCGCGTCCGTGCCGTGATCTCCGAAGTGAAGGCGGTCGGAAATCGGGTCAAGATTATTCTTTCCCGAACCAAAACGACCCTCGTTCAACGTCTCTTTGAACAAGAGATCCCTGAAATCGCCGAGGGGGTCATCCGGATCAATGCCATCAGCCGCGAACCCGGTTACCGCAGCAAAGTGGCGGTCAGCAGCTCCGACCAACGCGTCGATTGCGTCGGGGCATGCGTCGGCGTCCGAGGCAACCGGATCAAGAATGTGACGAGCGAACTGGCCGGCGAGCGAATCGACATCGTCCGGTGGAGCGACGACCCGATGGTCCTCATCCCCAATGCGTTGCAACCTGCCCAAGTAGAACAGGTCCTCCTGTGCGACATGATCGGACGGGCCATCGCGTTGGTCAACGAAGAGCATCTCTCGCAAGCCATCGGCCGCTACGGCCAGAACGTTCGACTGGCGAGCAAGCTGTGCAGCTGGGACATCGAAATCATGACCGCGCCGGAACTCGAACGGCAAATCGAACGCGCCATGGAAGCCTTCATGCAAATCGATGGCATGACCGAGGAAGTGGCCCAGCAACTGGTCGAACAAGGCTATCTCTCGTTCGACGATCTCTCGGTCATCGAACCCGAGGCACTCATTGAGATGGGCGGGTACACCGAGGATCAAGTCAACGCCATCGTCGAGCAAGCCGAAGAGCGAGCCGCCGAACAGGAAGCGGAAGAGGAAGCCAGAAAAGAACAAGAAAGACTCGAGAAGGAGCGGCGAGCAACCGAGGAACTGGATCGAGGCGAGCCCGAACCGCCGCCGGTATCCTGACCCCCCGAACGAAAGATCTTTCGTGACGAATCCTGGAAAACCGCCTGACGGAACGTTCCAAATACGTTACGATTAGGGCATCGCAGATTCTCGAACCTCCACCGGTTCCTGGAACCGTGATTATGATCCGATCGGAGCCATCCGCTGGCTTCGCTAAGGGGCGTTTTATGAATTAACGTAACCAATACCAAGGGCGAAGGGATCTTCTGCGCGATCAGAAGTTTTCGCCTAGGACAATCGAGGGCAGAGCCCGGGGATTCTTGCTCAGTGGCAATTCGAATTTACTCGCTTGCAAAAGACTTGGGATTAGACAGCAAGGAGCTGGTTGATCTCTGCGCGCGCATCGGTATCCAAGGAAAAGGGAGCGCGCTAGCGAGTTTGGAAGATGATGAGATCGCCCGGATCAAAAAGCATCTGGAAGAAAAGGCTGCTCCCCCAGCCGCAACCACGAAAGAAGTTCTCAAGCCACAGCGGGAAGGAGTGAAGGAAGCTCCCATCCGCGATCTGGGTACCAAGACGCAAGTTCCTCGACGGGATCTGTCGTCCATCCGCGCCAAGATGGGTGGCGGCGACAAATCCAGCACGGAAACCGCCGCCACGGCCGTCGCTGAGCGGAAACCGGCAACGCTCGCGGACCAAGTTCGCGAAACGGAAAAATCCGCCCCGGTATCCGAGGGGGAGCAGGAAGCCGCGATCGCCGCTCCCGCCGAACCCGTCGAAACCGTACGCGACAAGGCTCCCGCCCGTAGCGGTTCCGACAACCTTACCCGCGACGACTACTATTCACCCGCCGATGTGTCCGGCAAGATGCGAGTCATCGGACGCGCCAAGCCTGTCGATCCGAGCCGTCCGACGGGCGAAGCAGCGAACCGCCAACGCAAGTCGCGCGACCCCGTGATCAATATCAATCTCGCAAAGATTCCAAAGTCCGCAGGTCCTTCCCCCGCTCCAAAATCCGCGGAACCTGCCGCTCAGAAACCGATCGTCAAACTGACTCCCGAAGTGCTCAAGGGAGTCCAGCAACCACCCGCCAAGCCTGGCGACAAAGTCGGCCCCGGCGGCGTCAAGTCGGGAACAGGCAGCGGTCGCGCGACGGCACCGAGCCAAACGCAACACGCAGGCTTGACCGAATTCAAACAAGCTGCCGAAAACAAGCTCAATCAAAAACATCGCAAACCCACGGAGGACGTCGAGGAACCGGTTCGCAAGAAAGGCTTGGCTAGCCTCGAATCGTCCCGCAACGAACGCAGCACACTCCGGAATGCAACCCGCATTCAGACCACGCGCGATTTGGCTTCCGTCGAGGAAGAATTGGAACGACGCACCGCAGCGCTTCGGCCCAAGAAGAAAGCCGGTTCCTTGACGGGAAAGAAGGAGAAGGTCGCTCTCGTTATGCCTTGTACCATCCGCAGTTTCTGCGAAGCGGCGGGCGTGCCAGGGGGCCGGGTCCTGCGATCGCTCATGGGACTGGGAACCATGGTCAATATCAACGCGTCCCTCACGCAAGAGCAGGCGGAATTGGTGGCGCTCGACCTGGGATTGGAACTGGAATTCAAACAAGCCGAAACGCTCGAAAACAGCGTTATCGCGAAACTGGACTCCATGGAAGACAACCCCGATGATCTGTCGGACCGCCCACCGATCGTGACCTTCCTCGGTCACGTCGACCACGGCAAGACTTCGCTTCTCGATTATCTGATCGGCACCAAAATCGTCTCGGGAGAAGCCGGCGGGATCACCCAGCAAATCCGGGC
>JBKDPB010000130.1:0-7759 GCA_046342615.1 Planctomycetota bacterium
GCTCAGTGCCCGGCCCTCATCGAGCCCCCTTCACTGCCTCGCCTCCCCCATGCTCCCTGACCCCATGCCACCTGCCCATCCCCCACTAACCAGCCCCCGGTCATGTTTCCCGGCACTCCCCCCCATCCCTACTCCTTTTACGGCTATCCCCCAGGCCCCTACCCCCCCAGCAACAATTGGTGGACGACAACCACCACCGCCGTTCAAACGCAGGCCGAGCAGACGATTCGCCTCTGCCAAGGAGCGCGATTCCGCACCACCTACTTGCCCGGCACCACGAACTTCAGCAATCCTGGGCCGACCGATTTTGGCAGCACGGACTTCGAGTTTTCTCTTGTCTTTGCATGCCCCCGCTTCTTCGGCAGCTCGCAACCGCTGTATTTCATTCCGTCCTACACGCAAACCTTGTGGGATGGTCCCTCGGCACCCGGTGCCGATCTCCCGGGAAACGCGTTTGGCGGCTTCATGGATATGTCTTGGGAAACCGATCCGGCTCAAACCTTCGGTGCGGAACTCGGAGTCCGCGTCGGTGTCTTTTCCTCGTTTGATGCCATCAGCAGCGAGAGCATCCGAGTGCCGGTCAAAGCCCTGGGACGACTTCGTTTGACGCCGAACTCGACAGCCCGCCTTGGAGTTTATTACCTGGATCGCAACAAAATCAAACTGCTGCCGGCGGGCGGTATCCTATGGGTACCCAATCCCGATACGCGTTGGGATATCTTCTTTCCGGAGCCCAAGCTGGCCCATTATTTGACGACGCACGGCAACAAAGATGTCTGGTGGTACATCACAGGTTACTACGGTGGAGGCGCATGGACCATCGAGGATCCGTCCGGGGCCGACGACCGCATCGATATCAATGACATCCGCGTGATGGTCGGTTTCGAGTGCGGCCGCAACGATTTGCTCCGGCAAGGATTCCGAAACTATTTCTTTGAGGTCGGATATGCTTTCGAGCGCGAATTGGTCTTCGTGAACAATCCTGTTGGAGAGTTACCTCTTGGCGAGAGCCTTGTCTTCCGAGCAGGCTTCGGATACTAGCCCCGTTACGTTCAAGCGATGATGGCATCGATCGGCTTGCCGTGATCGATGTCGAGTCTCTTTCGGCCCGGAATCTCGAGCTTGCGAGAATCCAAGCCCAATTGTTTGAGAATCGTGGCATGGATAACGGTGACGTAGTGGCGAGCCTCGACTGAGTGAAAGCCGATTTCATCGGTGGCCCCATGCACCATGCCCCCGCGAATTCCGCCTCCCGCCATCCAAACGGAGAAGCCATAGATGTGATGGTCGCGACCATCGGAGCCTTGCGTCCCTGGCGTGCGACCAAACTCGGTCGCGAACAGCACGATGGTTGACTCGAGCAGCCCGCGCTGCTTGAGGTCCTGGATCAAACCTGCAATGGGCTTGTCGACCGCACGAAAATTGGTCTCGTGATTTCCCTTGAGGCCGCCGTGCGCATCCCAGGCCCCGGCGCCGCCAGCTCCGTGTTGCACCTGAATAAATCGTACGCCTCGCTCGACCAGCCGACGGGCTGCGAGCATCTGCATTCCGAAATCGCGGGTCGAAGCCTCATCGATCCCGTACAGCTGATGCACGGACTGGGTCTCGGAATCCAAGTTCAAGACCTCGGGAATCGACGACTGCATGCGAAACGCGAGCTCGTAGGATCGAATGCGAGCGGACAACGCTGCATCGTGAGGGTATTCGCTCCCTCGCAACTGATTCCATTCCCTGACCAGATCCAATCCGATGCGTTGGTCGTTTTCATTCCACGGGTCCATGCGTGTTCCGAAGTCGAGCGGATTCTTGGGATCGATGCGGAGCGGCACCGCGTCGTGTTCCGGGCCCAGATAATGACCGTCCTTGGCGTTCCAATACTCTCGATTGCCGATCGAGATAAACGAAGGGAGATTGTCGTTCACCGATCCCAAACCGTAATGCACCCAAGCTCCAAGCGTCGGATATTCGCCGTCGAGCATATGGCGTCCGGAATGAAATTGAGTCTGGGCGCCGTGATTGTCGTCGGTTGTCCACATCGACCGAATGACGGCGAGGTCATCCGCACAGCTTCCCATGTGCGGCACCCAATCGCTCAGCTCCATGCCGCATTGGCCATAACGACGATAGCCGACCTGCAATGGGTAGAGCGTATTGCGCTGTTGACCGTTGGCATCGTTGACCACGGTGACGCGCGCCAACTTCAGCTTCTCCGGGTTCTGGGCTTCGGCGAACGGGGTTTCTGCGATGGTCTTGCCGGCGAATTCGGTCAGCTTCGGCTTGGGATCGAATGACTCCATATGGGACACGCCGCCGTTCATGAAGAGCCAAATGACACTCTTGGCTTTGGGCTGGACTGCTGATGATGCTGCGGCCTTTTCATCGCCGCGTAAAAAACGATCCCTCTCGAGCAAGGACGTCAACGCCAGCCCGGCACAACCCCAGCGCAAGTGCGACAGGAACTCACGGCGAGAACCGGACGTCCCCCCACAACAGTCGCGATGATCGGCTTGCATGAAACATCCCTTCTTCATCGTACGGTTAGAAAATCATTGTGATTGATCAAGCTGCGAACGAGCCCGATGCGAGCGTGCTGCAACGGATCGAGGCCTCGCTCGACGGCCGATTCGCGCCATCGCTGCATGGCTTGATGGGCGGTGGCGATCTCTCTCTCGGTTGCCGGTGTCGCGAGCAGCCATTCAAAAGCCATGGCGATGAACGCTGTGTCGTCCTGATCGGAAGCCTTAGCCGCAATCCGGTCCGCGATCCGCTGCGAACAGGATTGAATCAGCGGGCTGTTTTGCAAAGCCAGGGCTTGTTGAGGCACAATGCTCTGCGCGCGGCGGTAACAGTCCAGTACGTTGGCATCATCGAAGATCGAAAGAAATTTCTCGTGCTCATTATGGGATTGAAAGAAATACAGACTTCGCCGTCGCGATGCGGCATCGGATACCGGGATCGATGGGCCCCCCAGCTTGGGATCCAAGTCTCCGGCGAGATACAACAAGCTGTCGCGCACCGACTGCGCTTCCATGCGCACCGCGTTCATCCTCCAATAGAAGCGATTGTCGGGATCGCGGTCGGCCGCGGTTTCCAAGCCAAGTATCGATGAACGCATCGCATAGGTTTTGGACAAAACCATCATCCGGTGCAGATGCTTCAAGCTCCATCCATGCTCCATCAACTCCAAGGCGAGGAAGTCGAGCAGTTCCTGGTGGGTCGGCGGAGTCCCCTTGCGTCCGAAGTCGAAGACCGTGGGAACCAGCGGTTGGCCGAAGTGCCTCGCCCAAACATGGTTCACGGCGACGCGGGCTGTCAACGGATGGCTCCGATCGGTCATCCAGCGAGCCAAGGCGGACCTGCGTCCAGTGCTCGATCCGGGAAAAGGTCTTGATCGCGATGCGTCGGACTCGAGATTCGATTCTGCGGTCTTCTCCGCACCTCGCAACGAACGGTATTGTTCGCCCGGCGCATCGAGTTGTTTCAGCGCGGTCTCGAGATTGGATTCGGCGTTGGCCAATCGAGTTGCGGCCTCGACCTTCTTGTCCGCCGGAGCCGCAGCCAGAGCCGCACCTCCCTGCGCGACGGCGAGTCGAGCCGCGGCAACATCCGACAACTTATCGAAGTAGGCAGCCCGCTGCGCCGCTCGCCTGGCTTCGTCCGAACCAGCAGCCTGGGCGGCCAGCACGTCGGCCTCGTGACGCCAGTCGATCGCGATCAACTCGGCGCACGCCTTGTTTCCCTCTTGCTCCCACACGGCTCGCTGACCCTCGATGGATTCCTTCGTTGTTCCGTCCGGACGAGGAAAGGAGCCCTGCAGCTGCTCGTCCAACTCGCGACGCTGACCCTCGAGTTCTCGAACCCTGGACCAAGCGACGCGGCGCAGATTCTCCACAACGTGAGTGCGAAGACCAGGAGCCACCGAAGTCAGAGGCAACGCGACCGGTTCGATCCCCAGGCGGTTGCCCCGTCGGAGAAACTCGGGAACCGCTGGCTCCATCGCTTGCGAACGATCGGGATTCCGATCATCCCCGCGAACATGCACATAGGTCGGCGCGTCGAGGTTGCAATCGAAAGCGCGCGGAATGCCGTCGCGAGCAAAGTCCGGTTGGCCAGGAACCATCTCCATCCGAACCTGATACGGTTCAAAGATCGCACGAAATCGGTAGTAGTCCTGCTGGGTCAGCGGATCGTATTTGTGATCGTGGCATTTGGTGCAGTTGAACGTCATGCCGAGCATCCCTTTGGCGGTGTGCTCGATCGTTTCGTCCAGCCATGAGGTGCGGTTGAATTTGAAGTATTGCCGCGCGAGATAACCGGTCGCCCGCAGCTTGTCCAAATCCTCGGGATACATCTCGTCGGCAGCCAGCATCTCGCGCAGCATCTGATCGTAGCCCTTGTCCTCGTTCAGGGATTCGATGATCCAATCGCGCCAGTGCCACATGTGTTTTTGCGAGTTGCGGACTTCCTCGCCCAAACCCCACCAATCGCTGTAACGCCAGATATCCATCCAATGCCGTCCCCAACGCTCGCCATAATGCGGACTGGCCAGCAGCTTCTCGACGACGAGTTCCTTGGCACGATCGGATGCGTCCTTCTCGAACGCGCGAATCTCCTCGTGGGTCGGAGGCAATCCGATCAAATCCAAATAGACGCGACGCAACCAGATCGATGCGGAAGCGGGCGATTGAGCCCTCAAGCCCCTTTGCTCGCGACTCGATGCGATCCACGCATCGATCGGGTTGGCATTCCATGCATCCTCCTCGGCTACGGGCAGCGTGGATCGCTGAGGAGGTTGAAAGGCCCAGTGGGCGTCCGGGTCCGCTTCCTCCCGCTCGTCCAGCGGAACCGGCGCCCCGCCACCGATCCATCGCTTCAAGGCATCGATCTGCTCGGGATGGAGAGGTTCCCCCTCGGGAGGCATTCGGTTGGAAAGGTCGCCGCTCGTGACTCGCTGCACAATCGAGCTCGCATCGGGATCGCTCGCCGCGACTACCGCTCCGTTCTCGGACCCCCGCATCAGGTTCCGAGCCGAATCCAAACGCAACCCGGCTTCCTGCTTGAGCGCCCCATGACACGCGACGCAACGCTCATAGAATACCGAACGGACATTCTCCCTATACCCGGCATCGCCGATAGCCTGGTCGTTTTCGCCTGCATCGAGGTTTGTCTCCCCTAACCCCGTGAACACGGTGATTGAGCACCCTAGGCAGGAGAGGAAGGAGAATCGGACCATCCAAGGGATCATGGCGACGCATCCAGACGATTGGCGGGCAAAAAGACGATTGGCGGGCAAAACAGGTGGGAGCCCGCTCAAAAAGATCCGAACGGGCAATCTCCAGTATCGACGATCTCGCGCGACGAATCAACGCTGCTCTTGCACGAAACGTATTTCCAATTCGGATTGTGAGGCAACCGGGCTTGGGTTCCAATAAAGGCGATGCGACATCGGATGCTACTCGAGGACTGGGGATGGAGCGAAGCGGCTCCCGCACCCCTATCCGCCTATATTCACGTTCCCTTCTGTGCTCAGCGGTGCGGATACTGCAACTTTTCGCTGTTGGCCAATCGCAGCGATTTGTTCGCACGGTATCTGTCAGCCCTGGAAATCGAACTCCGCGCGATCCTCGAACCGCGACCCGTGAGAACGCTTTTCCTCGGAGGTGGAACCCCCTCGATCTTGCCGCTGGATCTGACGGAACGGATGCTGGCCCTGCTCGCGGCGTGGCTGCCCCTGCGCGGCGACGCCTGTGAATGGTCGATCGAAGCCAACCCGATCGATATCACTCGCGAACGCCTCGCGTTATGGAAATCGTTCGGCATCGACCGCGTCAGTTTAGGAGGCCAGTCGTTCGATCGGAGAAAACTTGCAACTCTTGAGCGCGACCACTCCCCCGAACAATTGATGTCGGCGATCGATCTGGCCAAGCAAACCATGCGCTCGGTCTCCCTCGATTTGATCTTCGCTGCACCGGGCGAAACCTTCGAGGTCTGGTCTCGCGACATCGCCAAGGCCATCGCCTGCGACGTCGACCATCTGTCGACGTATGGACTAACCTACGAGAAAGGTGCCAAATTCTGGGGACTGAGGTCTCGCAACCAACTGCAATCGCTTTCGGAGGAAGACGAATTGCAAATGTATGCGTACGCCATCGATACGCTTGCATCGTCGGGGTTCGAGCACTACGAGATCTCCAATTTTGCCAAACCCGCTCATGCGTGCCGTCACAATCAGACCTACTGGCAAGGGGAGTCCTGGTGGGCCTTTGGACCCAGCGCTGCCCGCTATGTCGGCGATGTGCGGAGCGTGAACCATCGCAGCACGCTCACCTATCTGCGGCGCATCGAGTCGGGACAATCGCCTGTCGACGAACGCGAAGTCCTGACCGTTTCGCAAAAGATTCGCGAACGATTCGTCTTTGGGATGCGACAGATCGCGGGCATCGACTGGCCGGAATTATCCGGCCAAGCCGACGCGGAAACTCGCGATGCGATTGCCGCAAAAATCGCGGAACATATCGAGGCGGGTTGGATGCAGCGCGACGGGGATCGAGTACGATTGACGCAAACCGGATTGTTCCTCAGCGACAGCCTCTGGCCCGATTACCTCTAGCCTCCCAAACCACCTCGATTCGATGTCTCGCAGCACCATCGCACCGATTTCCGCGACGCAGGTTTGGTGCGACGTGGGGGGCACATTCACCGATTGCTTTGTGGTGATGCCCGAGGGACAAGTCCTTCGCACGAAAGTCCTCAGCCACGGACGAGTGCCTGGTCGTATTCACGCCTGGACGAACCCGCGAACCCTCGTCGACCCTCTGCGGCACAACGATCCCGAAGGTTTTTGGGTCGGTGCCCGGATCCATTTGCTGGACAACCGAGGAAAGCGTGTCGCCGATTCGATCTGCACGGGATTCGATCCGAATGCGGGAGCGATCACTTTGAAGGATTCCCGCAGCGAAACTCCCGAAGCGATCGCCTACGAAATCGATCCGGGACTCGAAGCGCCGGTCCTCGCCGGCCGTTGGCTTGTGCAGGTCCCGTTGTCGCAATCCCTCCCATCCCTCTCGGTCCGGTTGGGTACGACACGCGGGACCAACGCATTGCTCACGCGTACCGGAGCCCGCACCGTATTCGCCACCACACGCGGGTTTCGCGATCTCCTGGAAATCGCCTACCAGGAGCGACCCGAACTGTTCGCCTTGTCGGTTCGCAAGCGCGCACCGCTCTACGGACAAGTCCTCGAAGTCAGCGAACGGCTCGACGCCGACGGAAATGTCCTCGAGCCCCTCGATACCGCGGCGGCGAGTCGCGACCTCCGCGCGGTCTATGATGCGGGATACCGCTCACTGGCGATTTGTCTGATCCATTCGTATCGCAATCCGAACCATGAACATTGCCTTGCCCAGATCGCTCGCAATATCGGTTTCGAAACCGTGTGCCTGAGCAGCGAAGTAGCCCCCGTCATTCGCGCGGTATCGCGAGGGGAGACCACGGTTGTCGATGCGTATCTCACGCCGATCGTGCAAAACTATCTGCAGCGGGTGAAATCCCAGTTTCAGATCGATGCCCAATCGGGAACTTCCCTGCGTGTCATGACGAGCGCGGGCGGACTGGTCGACGCCTCGATGGCACGTGGACGCGAAACGGTGCTGTCGGGACCCGCGGGCGGGGCGGTGGCGCTCGAAACCTTGGCCCGTGTTCACGGAATTCCCAAGCTGATCGGTCTCGACATGGGAGGGACGAGCACCGATGTTTGCCG
>JBKDPB010000131.1:0-17062 GCA_046342615.1 Planctomycetota bacterium
AGTAAAGATCGTGCGCAATTTCTTTATGACCAAGGGCGAGCGGATCGCAAAGAAATTCTTTCAGGAGAACTCCCGAAACGCATACCTCTGGGGGCGCTGAGCAAAAGAGACGTATCGCCCGGGTGGCTGGCGTTGCGTCGACCTTTCAAAGCGGGTGAAGGGATTCGAACCCTCGACTTTCAGCTTGGGAAGCTAACACTCTAGCCACTGAGTTACACCCGCATACCTGTTTGAAAATAACCGCTCGATGCCGACCATGCAATGCCCGGCTCGCCCCAAAACGAGGCTGTCATCGCCTCAGGGGAGGTGCGAGAATCAAAACCTTGCCTCGACGCGGAAACTCGGAATGCGATTGCGTGACGCGATAGCCCTCGGGCAGTAGCGACCGGACGGACTCGAACGACTTTTCCTTAAGCACGACGACCGGCGCTGGGTCGCTTTGAAGCCTCTCCGCCAAGGCGGGCAAGTCCGTGAAAAAATCGATGGCACTGCCTGAGTAATATACCATGCTCGGTCGAAAATACTCGAGCACCGCGATCGAAGGAGGATCGTCGGGATTCCGATGCGTATTCGCGAGTGCTGTCGCAATATCCTGAGGCGTCTGATGACGATCAGCGATCGGAACAATCACCTGCCAGAACAACAGCGTCATCGCCCCCGCGGTGATGGCAAAGCACGGCGCGAGACTCGCCGTGCGATCGCGACTCCTCAATACCAAACCGACAATCCCTCCGACCACCAAAGGCACCCCCAGCAAACTGATCCAACGGATCGTTCCTCGGGTCGACGGATCGAGTTGCAATCGATCGAGCCAGCCGGAAAACGGTTCAGCCGAGGTCAATACCAAAGGCGCGAAGACGACGAGCAAACCAACGAAGAACAACAATATCCAACCCGTGATCTGCCAGCGCCGCTCCATCGCCGATGACTGAGAAACCCATGTCGACATGTACACGCCGATGACGATCGCCAGGGGGGGATAGGCGGGGATAACGTAGTTCGGCAGCTTCGTGCTCGCGATCGAAAAAACCCCCAGATAAACGCCAATCCAGGCGCTCACCAACAACCAACCGCGAAACGATGACGTCCGAGTCTCCCGCTTGAGCCAATTCCAGGCCGTCGGTATCGCAAATGCACTCCACGGATAGAGTCCGATCAGACAAGCAAGGATGTAGTAGTAGATCGGACCGCTGTGATTATCCATCGCCTGCGAGAATCGCTGCAGATGATGCACGCCAAGAAACTCGCCGAGAAAGACTCCGTCAGTAACCCACTGCATTGCAATGAACCAAGGACCTGCAACCATGCTGATGACGATCGCTCCCGTCAGTGGCCGCATCCCCCAAACCGTGCGGAAGAGCGAGATCAGAAAACTCTGCAATCCACCCGTAGTTCTCAGACACACCTCGCCGAGATGGACCAAAGCGAGAATCGTGATCGGAAAAGCGACTCCGATGGGACCTTTGCATAGAACCGCCATTCCCATCGCTGCGTACACGGCAATCCAAGTCGGCCATCGTATGGACAGGGGACGCGAAGCTTGCATCGCGATCGGGATCTCGCTTCGGGAATCCACTGCGTCTCGGCACCAGAGATAGATCGCGAGCATCACGAAGAAACAGAGATGCGCATCCGCAGTCGCCGATCGAGCGACAATCGTGAACATGAAACAGGAGGTCAAGACGAGACCGGCGAGCAATCCAGTGCTCCGATCAAAGAGACGACGCCCCAAGGCATACACCAGCAGAACACTACCGCAACCAAAAATCGCTGAAGGGAGCCGTGCTGCAAATTCCGATACCCCCAAAACATGAAAACCCAGCAGCATACCCCAGTACATCATCGGGGGTTTGTGCGCGAAAAGCTGCTCGTTGAATGTCGGAACAATCCAGTCACCGCGACGGTACATCTCGTACGCCACGGAGGCGTAGTACCCCTCATCCTGGTCCCAAAATCGGCTGTTGCCCAGATGCAAAAATAGAATCGCGAGGGAGCAACCCGTCAAAATCGCGACATCCAATCGCTTGACTGCCATTTAAGCCGCTCTTCGTGAGGTGCGGGCGTGCGACGGCAGGACAGGCATGGACTCCTTTTCCGAAGGTGAATTCTCGCGATGGACGCGATTCATCCAAACCGATCGCGTCGCCGCCGCCGGCGCTTCCACATTGCAACACTCCGACACGATATACAGAGGTCGATGTTTAGACTCCTCATACACGCGCCCAACGTAATCGCCCAACAACCCCAACGCGACCAACTGCAATCCCGTGAGCGCAAACTGCAGCCCCACCCAACCTGCGGTCGACGCCTGAATCGGAATCCACTCGATCAACGCAAATGGGATCAGGAGCATCGTCAAGATACCGATCACAAGGAGAATTGAGCCCAGATAGGAGCTTGCCTTCAACGGCAAGCCCGACGACGAGGAAATCGCCGTCCAAGCCAGCTTCATCAATTTCGACAACGGATACTTGGTCTCGCCCGCCACACGTGCAGGGCGGTGAAAGGGAATGAATGCCTCGCGAAGTCCAAGCCATGCGACGAGCCCTCGCATAAATCGATGCTGTTCTCGAAAGCCGCAAATCGCATCCACGGCTTGGCGACTGTAGAGCCGAAAATCACCGACCTCGGGTGGAATCCGTGAATCAATCGCTCGACGCATCAGCTCGTAAAACACCGATGCCGTTGTTTTTTTGAACCAAGTCTCTCCGGCACGCGACACCCTCTGGCACGAGACGACATCGTACCCTTCCTCGTATTTATTGAGCATCTGCTCAAGCAACTCCGGCGGATCTTGCAAATCCGCATCCATCACCACCACCACGTCACCGCGAGCACAGTCCAGCCCTGCCGTCATCGCGGCCTGCTGCCCAAAGTTGCGACTCAAGTTGATCACTTTGACTCGGTCGTCACTCAACGCATATTGCTTCGCCAGTTCGAATGTCCCATCCCGGCTGCCATCGTTGATTACGAGGATTTCATAAGGCTCTCCGACTCGCTCCAGCACTCCGGAGAGCGCTTCGAAGAAGTGGGGCAAGACTTCCTGCTCGTTGTAGACGGGAGCAACAATCGAAATCAGCACGATGACCTCCGCAAGTGAATTGCAGGCTCCGCAGCGCTCTCGAAATACGCTAGGAGGCAGACCTGCTCAGGCCCCCACCTCATGAGCGGCCCGGATCGCGAGGGTATAGCAAATCTGCGCAAACAGGGTCAAGAGAGATCCCCAGAAACCCAGCAGAGCCGCGAATGCTAGCACCCCGCCTCTGCGGCGAGGAGCCGCTCGCGGTATCAGCCGGAAACCTCGTCATAGCGAAGATCAACGCAGGTCCCGAAAAGCTGAACAACAGCCTCCTGCAATGCCTCGCGATCGACGTCACCACGGATGCTCAGGTCGTACCGCCCAGTCTCCGTCTCGCGCAGCTGGTAGCGATGCACGGGGAAAAGTCGCATCAATCGCGTCAACTCCATGCTGTGGACTCGACGCCCATCGCTCGCGCGGTAGTCCACCGGCTGCCGGCCTTCGAATTCCACGAGAACACGGTGGCCGTCGACCAATGCTAGCGATGCGAAGTCGCCGGTTCGATACCGCAAAAGGGGCAAAAACGGGTTGCGTCCGCCGGTCAAGGTAACTTCGCCTCGCACCCCGGGTGGACAACGACGACCGAGCTCATCGAGGATCTCGACATGCAGATCATGCGCGAGGATCCGATGGCCGCCACGGGTCCCTGCAGCGATGATCCCCGCTTCGGTCATGGCGTACAGATCGATCACAGGGCAACCGTATCGCTGCTGAAGTTTGTCGGCATAGCTCGGGTTGAGGTGAAGGATGCTGGATACGATTGCTTGCGGTGCGCGGGAAATCTCCAATGTCTCCATCGCTCCATAGGCTACGGGATCTCCCAGCCAAATAGGAGCGTTCCAGGTATTGATGTAGGCTTCACGGTCGGCAGGGGATCGCCATGCCGAGGGATCCAGATTCACGCGAACGCAACCTGCTTCCTCGAGGTAGCTGACCACGATCGCGGTCGAGAATGCTCCGGGATAAGCAGCGACGTTGGTAATGGCGACTTGATCGACGCCTCTGGGGATCGAAATGCCGTGCAATTCGCGAAGGGCGTATTCGATCATGGGGATTCCGCAAGCTGCAGAAAACGGATGATGCGCCGTGCGTGTCGGCTGGCCCGTGGTGCCGCTGCTTGAGAAAATCACCAGTTCATCGACTGGTTCGGAATCGGGTACGAAATCCCATACACGCGGGGCGAGATCCGCCCGGTTGCACGAGGGGATCTCGTGAAACCGAGCGTCGCGTGGAGTCCGCCGTCGATAAAATGGGACATCGGAAACGCAATACTCGACGAACTCGCTCAGCCATGCGGGTTCATCGAGCGATGCATAAGCTCCTTGCGCAGCGAGACCGCGTTGGAATTCCTGGACCCGTTCCAAGCCGCGATGATCGAGCTGTTCCCCGTTTGGCCAATTCCACAGGGGAGCGTTGGCATGTTGACGCATTCGATGCAGGAACGCTCGTCCGCGCGGGGTGAGTATCGGAAATCGCTCTCGCTCGGAAATTTCGGGATACATGCTCTCACCACTTGGGGCGTTATTCGCCATATCGACTGACAGATTCCATGGCTTTCGCGCGGGCCATCGCTTCCCGAACTTCGCGTGCGCGTTTTTCCGCCGCTGCGGTCTCCTTGAGAATCCGTTCCCGCTCGATGCTGTTGAGGCTCATCAAGCGGTCGGTCGCTTGCGCAACCGTTTCTCCCTCGGGACGAAGATCCAATCCATTGAGGCAGACGCGAACCAGTTCCTCGCGTCGATCGGGTTGACCGACCACGAGCTGCGGTTTGAGCAATTGAGAAATCGAATGGAATGATTTGCTGCGCAGCAGTTGCCAGATGGGATCGGCAAACTCTACCCGATCGCCAAACCAGGGATCGTAGTACAACCATATCGCCAGGCTTAGGAGTCCGAGATGTCGCTGGCGGGCCGACGGGTTCGGGGCGGAGAGGAGTTTTGCTGGGAACGGATCCTGGAGCCCCATGGGGTTGGCGTCTCCGTAGCGGCGAAAGAAATCCGAGAGGAGTGCAATCACACGTGTCGCACCATTGGGATCATCGCTGATGCTGATGAAATCCTCGGGGCACTCGGTCAGCCGGTGCGTCATGGCAGCGAGCAAAGGTCCTTCGCGTTTCATGGCCGACGCTCCTTGTGGACTCGTTGGTGGAACTGAGATCGACTGAATTGCCGGGCAAACTCGAGCATCTCCTCCATGGAATCGACGAGGAACACGTTCCAGCCATCCGCCTCCATGCGACGGAGATTTTCCCCGACGCCCGATGCCGTCGCTGATTGATAGCCAGGCAACTGCAGGACATAGGTCCCGCCACCCTTGCAGCGCCGCAGAGCATCCTTGGCGACATCCCAACCGAGCTGGCCGTCCATCTCCTGCTCCAAGATCGTAAACATATCGTAGTCGCTGACCAGCAGAATATGCACTGGCTTGGGCAATTGGGCGTGCTCGTGAAACGTCTCTGCTAATCGATGGATTCCAAATGCATAACCGGTTCCGAGGTACGACACCATGGTACGCAACACCTCGTGTTGGTTGCGCAGAAAGCCGTCGGTGGAGACCGAACTTCCAGGTTCACCGGACAGCACGACCTTGACGCTCGCCCCGGCGCGGAGGGCGGACAGGCTGATGATGGCGCCGGCAAGAACGGGGAACGAGAGACTGTGAGCGGGGTCGCTCATCGACCCGCTGCAATCGACTCCGAGGTAGAGATCGAAGGGGGTTGTTTCTGGATCCTGACCGGGACTGGTCCCTGAGATCCGCTCGCGAGTCGTCACTCCAGGGATGACAACCGGACTGGTGATCAATGTGCTGTGCCAGTCGATGCGATCAACTTCGCTTCCCGGTTCCCACAGATCGAGTCCTTCCGGAATGGGATCGCTCGCCAACGGCGATGGCCGGACGGGAAATGGAATAAGGTGCGGGATCGCGCGTTCGCGATAGTATTGGATCGCGATTTCCCGTTCGCCCAGGTCGACCCCAGAGGCGTTGAGGATTTCTGCGTATTCCACTGGCCCCCGATACGATTTGATGGACTTCCTGCCGGTGTCCCGGCCTTGGTTTCGGCCGAGTCCTTCTCCCCTCGCTTCCCCGATTTCGATGGGGTCGAGCCCCGTCAATTCGGGATCCTCAACGGGGTGAATCGTGCCATCCAACTCATCCTCGAAGATTTCCACGAGACCGGTTGGAATGCCTCCGTTTCCCGCCTGCAACGTATCGCACCAGATCCATTTTCGCACTTTCTTCATCTCCTGCTCCTCCAACACGTAGGGGAAGCACAAACATGCGAAGCGGCCCGCACCCTGCAACCAATCTTTTGCATAAGCGCGGACCAAGCGCGCGCCCAGCAACGCATCTTGATTGACTCGGGGCGTCACGGTCTGGGAGGTCAACGTAAGGGGCTCGAGATTCCAAAGGGATTCATAGATGCGCATGTAGAGCATCCAGAGATTCCCGCCAGGATCCTCGGTCTTCAATGTTTGATAAACCTGATCCATTCGCCTCCCGCACGATCGTTGCAATCGATCGTTGATCAAGAGGTCCGCGTAGAGATTGGCGATGTAGTTAGCGTACGATTCAACGCTCGGCAAGCCGCGTCGGATCCGCGCGATCAAACGAGCGTTGTCGGTCATGTCGCCAGGACACAGAACATGATGGCCGATTTCGTGCGCGAGAATTTCGGGAGCAAACGACGCGAGTCGAAACGCCTGCACCTGACGGAGACTGATAATGACCGAATGGTCCCGTAGACGAATCATGGCAAAACTGCCGGCCAGTTTCTCTCGTTTCTCATCTTCGACATCGTAGCACCATGCTGGTTCATGCAGCTGGACGAATGGGCTCCAGTCCGCAAGCGCTGCGGGCCATGCCCTCAGCCAACTCGCTTGCATGTCCTGCAGGGATTTCGATATCCTCTTCGTTTTCATGAAGAACGCCTGGCGAAGAGGAAGACGTGGTAGGACGTAGGGATCGTTATGGCCAACGTATTTCCATCGAAAGATTGGCTAGTGCATCGTGCCAAGTCGAGGCGATGCGTTTTCGAACTCCCCCAACGTAGCTGGCCATCGGCCGAAATACTTGGATCGGTCTTCTCGGGATCGGGAATCGCTCCATCCTCGCCACGGCGGTCGAGGGTGTACCCGAATCGGTCGGCATGCAACCGCCAACGCCGATGCCCGTCCGTCAGGTGGATACCGCCATCCCAGAGATACGAGCGAGGCGGGTCGATGAATTCGCCATCGAGCCCCCGGAAATTACCGCATCGCAGCACTTCCATGACGATCAGCGAACCGCGATTGCCTCGTCCGTCAGCCCAGGGATCGCCCGCCAGATCGATCAAAAGCTTGCGCACCGAGTCCTCGGCTGCGTCACCCGGCATACCTAGGGGACGTCGGAGCAAATCGACGGGCAAGTGCGCCGCGATGGGGATCGCCAACCGACGCATGTGAGCGAAACCGGAGGTCCATCCAAGGAATTTGCCCAAATTCAGCAACTGGTCGACGGACTGGCACCTCGGTCCCAATTCGGTCAGCATCGCGAGCCATGCGTCCGCCTTCGCCCCCGATAACTGGCTCAATGAGAGAACCGCATTGCTCAGGCTGCCGATGACCCATCGCGGATTCAGCGACAACACCGAGGCGATCGCGGGAAAAGCATCGCGCGAGAGCCGATTGATCCGTGGCGATCACCCGACGTCATTGAAATGTCCTAATGCAGATAGCTCGAGCCCGATCTCATACAGATGAACAAGCGTTTCTTTGCTTCGGTCCGGTGCCACGGCATGCACTGCGGCAACAACCGGTGCGATGTATTGCTCCACATGTCGCAGCCATGATTGCCCATCGATCTTGGCTCCCGTCGCCAGGTGCTGCCGAAACATGGCATTGAGACGCTCTCGCAACTCGGCCAGCAAAGGCATCACAACCGGCGGTAGATGGTTCGATTCCGTCATGGTTGCGACTCGCGATTACTGCTCTTTCCAACTCAGCCACCGCAAATAGTTCGCGTAACGCTGGTGCAAATACTTGAGCTTGAGAACATCGTCGTACATGTATCCATAGAACTTGCGGGAACCGCTCCACGACTTGAGCAATCGCTCAATTTCAATCAGTCTCTTGCGGACCTCCGTTTCGCTGACGCCATCGAGCCCCTGTTCGAATTGCCGACTCAACTTCGACACGGCGTCTTCCTTGTCGAGTTCCAATCGATCGTACTCGGCACAAGCCATATCGAACATGGTTCGGATCCATGTGATCTTGTCTGATCGGAGCGATGCGTTATGGACCGATTCAAAAAAGGGACAATCGGAGTCCTGCACGAGCTTGTCGTGAAGCACGAATGGCAGGATCTGCCGGGGATCTTCCAAGCCGACCTGGCTGGCGCCACGGAAAAATGCCAGGGCTTTGACAAACGACAGGGTGGTCATGATCGCCCGAACCGAAATGCCGTTTTTGGTCTGAGCGCCGATATCCTTGAGCTTGTCCTTGCCAGTCTCCATGCTTGTTACTTGATTCCAGTCCATCGCGGACAGTTTGACCGTGTCTTTCGTCTTGTATTCAAACTGGGTTGCTGCAACTTCGCAATATTCGAATTGACTGGCGAAGAATTCGAGCCTCCGCAGGATGTTGCTGGGAATCGGCAACTCTCGGATCTGGCGGTGCAATCGATTGCTCTCTTCCTCGGTAAAGATGACTTCGGAAGGAACCATTTCCTCGGGGCGCACCCCCGCTTCGATCCGCTCCAGAAGATCTCCGAGAAATCGACAGTTGAAATGAAGCGCCTTGACCACGATATCGATCCGGTCGCGGAGCGCTTCGATGACCTGATAGGTCCCTCCCCCTGCGTCATCGTTGGCGGTCAGATACCATGCAGCATCCGGGCACTCGAATGTCTGATCGTAGAGTTCCGCATAATTGTCCGACATCAAGGTCAGGAGAGCCGATTGAGTGCGGGTCGGGATCCGGTTGTACTCATCGATGATCTTGACGCGCATTGCGAGCCATTTGCGCCATGCGATTCCAATTTCGTCGACACTCTGGGCTTTGATCAGGTCGGACGGTAAAGGACTACCCAGCAAATCAGCGATCGTCATCTGAGGCTGCCCCTTCTGGATCGCTCGCCGAACGTCTCGAATCGAGTAGCCCGCCATGACCCCCATCAGTACCGCGCTGGACGTCTTTCCGCGTCCAGGTCCGCCAATGAGCAAACATTTGGCTCGAACCGCGAAAGTGAGCAACGGCATCAAGACGAAGCTGCAGTAACTCTGACCGGACGGCAGAACAACTTGGTTGGCGCGATCACCGAACTCGAATGACTGTGCGGGCCCCTCGTTGTACTCGATATCATAGAACGGGCTGATGATCGCATGATTGACGATCCAAAAGTAGGCCTGGCGAAGTTTTTCATCGAGAGGCAATTCCGATTGGGAATCGTCGGAATCCACCTTGATCGGGCCCTGGTAGAGCTCTGCGATATCGAAAGGTTTTGGAGCCGGATGGGCCGAGGGATTGGTGGGGGCAGCGGAAACACGCCGAAGGAAATCGCGAAACATAGGGATCGAATCCATGAATGGAACCAGCAGAACCAAATAAGAGTCTATACTTTTCTCGCCTGGGCGTGGGAGGACCTGCGAGATCGGTCCTCGCGGCCCCCATGCGGGATCGGGAGTTCTGTTTCATGCCAATTCTAGAGATCGTCGCCGCAGCCCTCGGCGCGCTTTGCGTTGGACTCCTCATCGTCCGAAACCATTGGTCGTGGCCGATCGGACTCGGGCAGGTCATCCTGACAGCTGCCGTGTTTTGGGAAGCCAAACTCTACGCCGAGACGGGACTGCAAGTGATCTTTGCGTTCTTGCAGGTCTACGGATGGTGGGCTTGGCTTGCCTCGAGAAATACGTCTGCCGACCACACTGCCGGAATGCATGGCGACGAGCTGATCCGCGTGCGAACGCTTCCTCGCGCGGGTTGGTTTCTGTCGATCGCAATCACCGGCTTGACCACCCTGATCATCGCCTGGTTTCTCATCGCATTCACCGATGGCCAAGCGCCGGTGTTCGATGCGTTGATCACGGCTTCAAGCCTGACGGCGCAGTACTTGCTCGCCGCTCGCTACCACGAAAATTGGGCCTACTGGATCTTCGTCGACGTGGTTTCCACCCCACTCTACCTGGCGAGAGGCCTGTATCCGATGGCGATTCTCTATGTGATCTTTTTGGGCATGGCGATCGTGGGATGGTTCCGTTGGAAACGTGCTTTTGAATCCCAGACGCGACAAAGCGGAGGCGTGGAGTGGACGTTGGACTGACTCTCGGAAAGTTTGCACCCTTGCATCGCGGCCATCAGCGTCTGATCGAGACATCGTTGTCCGAAATGGACCATACGATGGTGTTGATCTACGATTGTCCCGATTTGGACGTTCCTCCGCTGCCGATTCGCAGGCGTTGGCTGGAGGACCTGTACCCAGAGATCGAGGTGTTGGAAGCCTGGGACGGCCCGACCGAGACGGGGCTGGACCCGGCCATCACAACCCAGCATGACGCGTACTTGAAAAAACGACTAGCGGATAAACGGATTACCCATTTCTATTCGAGCGAGCCCTATGGCGAGCATGTCAGTCGCGGTCTTGGGGCCATTGACCGTCGGGTGGATGAATCGCGCTTGGCGGTTCCGATCTCGGCAACCGCCATTCGCATGGACCCATTCGCGCATCGTCAGTACGTCTCGCCGCGCGTTTACCGCGACTTGGTAACGCATGTCGTTTTTTTGGGAGCACCATCGACCGGCAAAACCACCCTGGCACGCGAGCTGGCGGCTCGGTACCAGACCGTGTGGATGCCTGAGTATGGAAGGGAGTATTGGGCGGAGCATCAGGTAGACCGCCGGTTGACCCGCGAACAATTAGTAGAAATCGCCGTCGGACATCGAGAGCGAGAGGATCGACTTGTTGCGTCAGCCAACAGATACTTATTCGTCGATACGGACGCGACGACGACCCTGCAGTTTTCGCGGTACTACCACGAGCGCGCGCATCCAGAACTGGTTCGGTTGGCGGATCAATGCCGCGACCGCTACGATTTGGTGTTCTTCTGCGCGAGCGATATCCCGTACGATGACACCTGGGATCGTTCGGGCGAAGTGTTTCGCTCCGTCATGCAGCGGCGCATCGAGTCCGACCTGCAAGCGCGACAGCGTCCTTTTCACGTCGTGACCGGTTCCGTCGAGGATCGCTGTGGCCAGGTTGCCGCGAAACTCGCACAATATCGCAAATACTGCGCAACCACGTAGCCCGGGTCGTCGACGTGGACGGCTGCGCGTATATCGAACCTCGCCTACGGCTTGGTGCTCCTTGAACACCTCCAACGAGTGGGGACCCGTGTCGGAAAAGCTTCTTGCAAAAACAACGAGGTGTAGCTTGCGCTACACCTCGATCTGTCGTCTTGCCTGCTGCCACTCACCGTGCACAAGAGACGCAGCGTAAAGCTCGAATGATCGTCTACGCGGACTTGCGCCGCCCCCACAAAGCCCGTGCGCACGGTAGCAAAACCGCCGACCCGAACATCAGGCACATCGATGGCTCCGGAATCGGCGGAGCTCCGCTGACGGTTACGTCAAAACTACTGGACGGAAAAAGCTCACTATCCAGCACAAGAAATCCTAGCGAAGATGGATCTGGATTCGCTAGGTCCAATAAGACCATATCCGCGGACGAAGGATTTGTATCCCAATCGACAATGCTGATGGTAAACGTCCCCGCCGTCGACGCTCCGGTGCCTTGGATAGTGCCGAGGCGCAATCGATATATCCCCGATCCAGCAATCGATTCGGTGCCTGTAGGTGCTGGTCCGCTAATATCGGATTGATACACGATCCAGGGCGAATCCGTGGAACTGTTGTCGAAGTCCGTATTACCCGTGACGGAGGTCAGGTGGCTGTCCCCCGTAATCTTGACCTGGAAGTTCCCGGTGGAGAGTCCACCATTCGTTGCATCCCCGAGTTTGGTTGCTTCCCCCGTATCGAGAGTTTCCTTGAGATAAACCTCAATCGAAAAATTGGCTCCCGCATTGATGGTTGAAGGCCCTGAAAATTCCAGCGAGTAGCTTGCGCCGAGTGAGGCGCTAATCGTTAGGAAGTAGAAAAGAAAGAGGTAGGACAACCTGACTATAAAGCGGGACATGATGATTTGCTCTTGAAAAAAGTGAGACTTAGAGATTTCGGCTTTTCGCCACTATTGTATTCCGTGCGTCAGAATTTGCGCCGACGCTTATTGAGGTTCTGTGAAACATTATCGATATCCACACCTGCGGTCACACTCCCGTTTCCATCCCAATCCAACGCAGCATTGTAAGTCGCCGGGACTTGAGCTCGACGCAGGGCGACCACGTCCACGCCATCGACATCTCCGTCCCCATCGCTATCGCCGAACATGAGGAAAAAGTTATCGGTCGCTTGATTCCCGAACTGGTTCTTGCCGGAGATCTGCGAAGATGCAATGTTCAGAACCCAGTTCCCGTCGGAGAGGGAATTTCCTTGCGTCCCCGAACCGCCTCGGGACACCACACCCGTCCCGCTCCCAAACCGTAGGGTATAGACGTTCCCCACATTCGTCACGAGGATCTGGGATGAGCTGAGCGAAGTATTGCCCGCAACGAACAATCCTATATTCGTCAGCGAGAACGCTGCGGCAGGGTTGGCAAGTGGTGAATCGGTCGTGATCACCAGGGATGTCACTTGAGATCGTTGAAGGGGATTCGCGAAGGTATCCGCACCGTTCACCGTCACCGAAACCAGCTCGGTGAGATTCGTCACCGAAATGTTGAAGATCTTCTCCATCCCCAATCCGCCTTGATCCATCGAGCGGACACGGATCGAGTAGTTCGACTTGGTTTCGTAATCGAAGTTCGCGATAGCCCTGAGTGCGTTTCCAGCGATGAAAAAAGACGCGTTGTCCGTCGCCCCAACGCCGGATACCAGCGTGTAGGTGAAGGTGTTTCCTACATCGGGATCACTCGTACTCAACGTACCCACCAACGCATTGGCGCCACCGTTCTCTGGTAGCGTCAACGAGGAGAGAGCGATGTCCGTTGGGGCTTCGTTCAGATCCAGGATGGCGAGGGTTACCAACTTGGTCGCTGCAGGATTCACGCCGTCCGAAGCCGTTACGGTGAAGCTGTAGCTGCTCTTGGCCTCAAAGTTGGGATTACCAATCAACGTCACCGCACCGGTCGAAGAATTGATCGTAAACGCGCTCTCGTCACCCCCGGATCCAAGGCCATAGGTGATCCCGGCACTGATGTCCCCGGTGTCGGTCGCTGTCACCGTATAGACAATCTGTCCGGCTCCGCTGTTCTCGTTGATCGCCGGGGCGGTCGCACCCGACGTAATTGTCGGTGGAACTTCGTCGACATTATTGATCGCCAGCGTCACGACTTTCGTGGTTGCCGGATTCACCCCGTCCGAGGCGGTCACGGTGAAAGCGTAGCTGCTCTTGACTTCATAATTCGGATTTCCGGTCAGGGTCACAGCCCCGGTCGAAGCATTGATCGTAAAGGCAGCCTCATCGCCTCCGGAACCCAGCCCATACGTCACACCCGCACTGATGTCGGCATTGTCGGTCGCAATCACAACGTAAACAATTTGCTCTGCTCCGCAGTTTTCATCGACTTGTGCGGTAGCGGGCGAGGTGATCGTTGGCGCGACTTCATCGAGGTTATTGATCATGAGTGTTACCAACAGCGATACCGCAGGGTTTACCCCGTCGCTCGCGGTGACGGAGAACAGGTAACTGCTCTTGGTCTCGTAATCAGGATTTCCAACCAACTTCACCTTGCCCGTCGCCGGCTCGATGGTAAAGAAGGCCTCGTCGCCACCGGTCGTCCCCAATCCGAAGGTAATACTGCCGCCTGGGGAGTCATCATCGGTGGCGGCAACCGTGTAGACGATTTGCCCGGCTCCGCTGTTCTCATTGATGGCCGGGGCTGTGGGCCCCGAGGTAATGGTGGGTGCAATTTCATCGACGTTGATAATCGCCAGCGTTATAACTTTCGCAACCTTTGGATTGACTCCATCAAACGCGGTGACGGTGAATGTGTAGCTACTCTTGGTCTCGTAGTCCGGATTGCCAACCAATGCCACGTTGCCGTTACTTGGGTCGATAACGAATGCATTCTCATCCCCGCCAGAGCCCAGGCCATACGTGATCCCCGCGGAGATATCGTCGTCGTCGGTCGCGGTCACCGTATAGACGACCTGACCAGCTCCGCTGTTTTCTTGGATCGGAGGTGCCGTCGCCCCGGAAGTGATCGTGGGGGGGACTTCATCCAGGTTATTGATCGCCAGCGTCACCAAAAGAAAGGAAACAAAGATTCCATCATCGGCGATCACGGTAAATTCGTAGCTGTTCTTGAATTCAAAATCAGGGTTGGCGATCAACGTGACTTTGCCCGTTACCGCGTCAATCAGGAACTCAGCCTCATCCGCTCCAGCGCCGAGCCAAAAGGTAATTCCAGCCGTCGTATCCGCAGTATCCGTAGCAGTCACCGTGTAGACAACTTGCTCAGATCCGCTGTTCTCGTCGATCGCCGGAGCAGTCGCATCCGACGTGATTGTCGGTGGAACTTCGTCGAGATTATGGATCGCCAGCGTTACGACTTTCGTGGTTGCCGGATTCACGCCGTCCGACGCGGTCACCGTGAAGGTGTAGCTGTCCTTGGCTTCCCAGTCCGGGTCGTCGAGCAAAGTCACTTCACCTGTCACCGCGTTGATATCCAAAAAGGCTTCGTCGCCATCGGATCCCAGTCCATAGACGATGGGCCCTGAGCTGATATCCCCTTCATCCGTTGCGGTGACCACGTAGACCACTTGACCCGAACCGCTGTTCTCATCGATTGGGTGCGCCGTTTCCCCCGAGGTAATGATTGGAGCCACTTCATCGAGGTTATTGATCTGAAGGGTCACGCCCAACAACACGACATCATTGACCCCATCGGTCGCGGTGACCGTGAGGAAGTAGATGGGTTTGTTTTCGAAGTCCGGGTTCGCAATCAGCGTCACTTCGCCCGTTTGCGGGTCGATCTCAAAATCCGCCCAATCTCCAAACTCTTCAAGTCCAAACGTGACCTGAGTGGGATCGGTATCCACGTCATCTGCAGTGACGATGTAAACGACCCGCCCCGAGCCCGTATTCTCGTCGATGGTGACGGAGGCTGGTGAAGTTATCACCGGCGGCACATCGTCAACATTTTCCACCGAGACCGTTAGCGTTTGCGAGTCGGTGCCGCCATACCCATCGGATACGGTCACAACGACCATGTAAGCGTTATCCCCGTTCTGGTCGGTCGGCGACTCGTAGTCAGGAGCCGATACGAACGTCAACACGCCTGCTGCAGAAATTGTGAATGCAGCAGCATCTGCACCGGTCAAGCCGTACGAGAGCGTCTGACCGGGATCCGGATCGAAAGCGGTAACCGTCGCCACGGCTGTTGCATTTTCGGGAATCGCGATGTTTGCGGTCGGACCGCCTCCGTTACTCGTGATGACGGGAGGGGTGTTTTGGATGAGAACGACGTCGTTTCCTGATCCGCCCACGTAGGAAATGAGAAATGAGACGCCATTGATCGTGACGGTTGCACCCTCAGGCAGCCCATCGAAGATGCCGTTCACGGCATCGCTGCCGTCGTTGTCGATCAGCATGACCCACTGACCTGGGTTCGATGGGATTGCACCCGCAGCGCTCAGCGTCGCGTTATTGAGCGCTACGGTCCCTGTCACGCTCAATCGATCGTGTTGACTTCCGGCGGTCACACCGTTCACGGACGCCGAGAAGAAGCTACCGCTTGAAAAATTCACGTCGACGCTATTGAGGATACCGGTCGCACCGGCAAGCCCAGGGCTGACCGTTCCGCCCGATTGGACAGTCATGGCGCCACCGATGGTGCCAATTCCTCCGATCGTTGCTCCGTTGGCTACGGTCACTGCACCGGTCGCATTGTTGCGATGGTCGCCATTGACGAGGAGCGTTCCTGCATTGACGTTCGTCGGTCCCTTGTACGTGTTGGACGCGCTCAGGGTCGTGGTGCCCGTCCCTGCTTGCGTGAAACCGCCTTGGCCAGTGATCGCGCCGCCGTTGAAATCAACTCCTTGAGTTACCGCGTTGCTTCGATTGATGCGAAGGGCACTGGTAATGGAGCTACCCAGTCCAATCGGACTTCCATTGGGGAGCGATCCAGTGGTCCCACCATTCCCGAGTTGCAGAGTTCCACCGTTCACTACCGTGTCCCCGGTGTAGGAGTTGGTGCTGGTCAGAATAACCGTGCTGCCGTTCGTTTTCTCCAAACCACCGGTACCGAGGGCGATGGGATCGGCGATGACAATGAGCCCTGCCGCTCCGCCAAAAATGAGATTCAGATTCGTACCGGTAATCGCATTACCACCCGCAACATCCAGCGTCAGTTGACCAGCCTCGGAGTTGATCTGGGTGGACGATGCTAGGGTAATTGGACCTGCCCAGCTATTGGTGCCACTGAGATTCCGCATCGCACCGATATTTCCAAGGCCGACACCCGTGAGAGTCACCGCTTCAGCGCCAACCCCGATATCGTTCGAAAGAGAGAGCGTTCCGCCCGTGAGGTTCACCCCTGCACCGGTTCCGCCGAGGGCCGAGCCATTTTGAATTTCCACGATACCGCCAGTGATCGTGGTGAGCCCGCCGAAGGTGTTCGTACCCGCAAGCGTCAGCGTACCGGAGCCAGTCTTGGTCAGGCCGCCGGCTCCGATCACTGGAACCAATACGGTAACATTCCCAGTACCTGCGGAGGTTAGCAGAAAGCCAGCGTTGTTGATTGAGGAGCCGAGAGCCGAGGGATCCTCAAAAAGCAGGGTATTTGGAAAATTAACGGCCCCGACAGACGTTGAACCCGCCCCGATCGTGGCGGTATTTGAGAGAGTGACCGAACCTCGGATCGCATTCGTCCCCGGCCCCGCAGCACCAGAACCG
>JBKDPB010000132.1:0-9298 GCA_046342615.1 Planctomycetota bacterium
GGAGCCAGCAAATGCAACAGGAGTGGAACCCTGCCCCCCGCGATGCGAGGTGTGGCTTTCCAAGAAAAAACTTCTTGGATTTTCACCGCGAGGATCGGAGTTTTTCCGGCGGCATACTCGAGATGAATCCAGCTTCCCGAAGGAACTTGAATGCGCTCGGGTGCCTCGCGATCCAGGGCGCGGAGTTGGTCGGAGGTCAGTCGTCCTTTCAACCCATCGAGCCACGGTCCGCCCCGAACCTCGGCAAGAGATCGCTTGCCTCGGCACAACTCAAAAGCGGTGTCCTGGAGCGCGGCCTGGTCGAGTTCCGGGAGCTTCAACTCCGGCATCCAAACGCGAAGCGAGTTCACACGCTCGATCCATTGGAGGAGCGGAGTGTGGTCCTTGGGGAACGCCTGCTCCCAATGGGTCTTGACCGCCAGCGCGAGAATTCGCTGGGCTTCCGATTCGTCCGAAACCTGGGTCGGTGTCTCGGAGAGAACCAGATCGATCCACATGAGCCGCCGACGCGCCACGACTTGCTTTTGCGATGGATGAAAGAACAGTTCGTCGCGCTCGACGAGATTGTCCCCTTGCAACCAATCCTGTTCGATGCGGCTGGCTTGTCGAACGACCGCGTCCCCCGGCTTTTGTTCGACATCGATACAAAGAAAAAGCTCCGGCTCGGCAACGCCGCTCTGCGGCCCGATGACAACGCCCTTGCCTCCCACCATGAGCCCTTGGGGTTTTCCGCGCTGCCGGCGGCGCGCCAATCGATCCGGGTATCCGGATAACAGGATGCGTTCCAGCACCTCGGGTTGCGGCGGCGATGAGGAATCGTTGCGGACGGCCAGGTTGTCGCACATCTGACGGATCTGGCGAGCGGATTGTTCGATGCCTCGCAAGCCCCCGCGGTGAACGGTACCGAACGGGGTCGCGTCATCGCCGGTCCGCCGAAACCGATCGATCGCTTGAAGCCGTTCCAGGCAATCGCTGGTCCATCGCATCGAATTCGAGGTTGGGATCGAGCGGGAACCTGGGGGCCGTCGACGGTCCATGCGATCGAAGGGATCGCGGTCGGACAACATGGCCGCAAGCCAACACGCTTGATCGAGGCATCCCGCGCGAGCCGCTTCCACGGCGATGCGCGACAACCGTGGCGGCAATGGCAATCGCACCATCGACTTGCCCATGTCCGTGATATGCCCCGCGCCAACGGCGCCGAGGAGTTCGAGCAATCGCCGCGCGGTTTCGACCGCATCCTCGCGCGGCGGTTCGAGCCAGGGAAAATCCGAGCTCGCCCCCTCGCCCCACGCGATCAACTCCAGCATCGCGCTGGATAGATCCACCCGTCGAATCTCAGGCTCGAGAAACGCAGCGCGCGATCGATCCGACGCCTCCGACCACAAGCGGTAACAGGTACCGGGCGCAACGCGGCCGGCCCGACCCGCCCGCTGCGTGGCCGAAGCGGCGCTGATGTTTTCGAGAACCAATCGATCCAACCCGACCTCCGGAAAAAAACGGAGGACGCGAGCCAAGCCACTGTCGACCACCGTCCGAACGCCGGGGATCGTCAACGAGGTTTCCGCAACATTGGTCGATACCACGATCCGCCTCCGAGAACCGGTCTCGATCGCCCGAACCTGCTCCTCAATCGGCATCGCACCATACAGCGGCAACACATCAAAATCCCGATCGATCCGCCGTTTTCTTAACAAGTCGATGCACCGAAGTATCTCTCCGGAACCGGGCAGAAAGGCCAGGACATCTCCGTCGTGCTGCTGCGAGACGTCCTCGATTACCTCGGCGGTATGCTCGACGATAGCCGCCTGAGGCTTGGGGGGGCGAAAGCGGATCGATACGGGATACTGGTTCGATGGGACGGAGATCATCGGCACCTCCCCCAAGGCGGATCGCATGAAGGCGCGATCCAGCGTGGCGGACATCACGACGATGCGCAGATCGTCGCGGATCGACTGCTGTACGCGCCGCAGCATCGCGAGGAGCAGGTCTGCATCGAGGGAGCGTTCGTGGAATTCGTCGAGGAGAACAATGCGCACTTTACCGATCGTGGGGTCGTCTTGCAGTCGCCGGATCAAAATGCCTTCGGTCGCGACAATCAGTTGAGTGTCGCGAGAGACTTGTTGGTCGAAACGGACCGAGTAACCGATGCGACCTCCGATGCGATCCCCGTGCTCATCGGCAATTCGAGCCGCGACGGAACGGGCCGCGAGTCGCCGAGGTTGCAGCAGGTAGGCGACCTGCGGACCGGAGAGCATGTCGAGCAGAGCGGGTGCGACTCGGGTGGTCTTCCCCGAGCCTGGCGGAGCATCGACCAAGACGATAGGGGATTGGAGGACCGCCGATCGTATCTCTGCCAGAAACGGATCGATGGGTAATGGGATCATCGTTTGCGGTACGGGTGGCTGCCGTTGGATTCGCCGACTTTGGGTTTGTTGAAGATCAGGCGGTGGCTGGGTTCGCCGAGAAGGTCATCCAATCGTTGGCGCAGCTCGCTATCGATCGAGACGCGTTGCTTGGTGACTTGAATATGCACCGTGGGCCCTTCCGCCAAACGTACAGCGATCTTGACTTCTCGTTCCCCAGGGTACCCTCGAAGGATCTCTTCGATATCGGGAATCACATTTTCGGGATGCTTCACCGCATCGAACAGGATATGAATGCCTGACGTGAATTTCTGATCCGCCTCGTCAATCGGAACAACATCATCGACGATGAAATTGATTTCTTCCTCTCCCCGTTTATCGATCCGGCCTCGAATGAGGACGATCGCGTCGGGTTGGATGCAATGGGCGAATTTTTCGTAGGTGTCGGGCCACGCGATCGAGCGGACGATGCCTTCGAGATCCTCGAGATCGAAGTTCGCATACTTGGAAGGCTTGCCGGGCTTGGGATTCCGGGTATGAGCCAGTTTGATCGATGAGATGACTCCGCCCATCCATACTTCGGTTCGATTGGGCAAACCGCGGGCAGTCGACGCCGTGTGGGTGCAGAAAGACCTCAAGAGCCGCTCGTGGGCCGCGAGCGGGTGGGAGGAAAGGTAGTAGCCCAAGACTTCCTTTTCCATCGCGAGCCGTTCCTTGTCGGGGAACTCGGGCATGTCTGGCAAGGACAATGCCGGAGCGGCAGCAGTCTCTTCGAAATCATCGAACAAACTCATCTGGCCGCTCCGTTTATCTTTGGCCGCCGCCGCACCTCCCTGGAGGGCCTTGTCGATCACCGCCACGAGTTGGGATCGGCGAGCATGGAAGCAATCGAGGGCGCCGGCTCGGATCAGGGATTCCAAACTCGATCGGCCGAGCGACACAGGGTCGACGCGATTGCACAGATCGAAAATGTCCTTGAACGGCCCTCGCGCATCGCGTTCCCGCGCGATCGCTTCAGCCGCAGATTGGCTGCAGCCCTTGATGGCTGAGAGCCCGAACTGGATACGGTCGCCGGTGACGCTGAACTCGGATCGCGATGCGTTGACGTTGGGCTGCTCGACAACGATCTTCATCCGCTGACAATCCTCCAAGTGCTCGACGAGCGAATCCTTTCGCTTGAAGTTGCGATTGGGGATGTCGCCCGTGAGCAGGGCTGCCATGAACTCGACCTTGTAGTGGGCCTTCAAGTACGCGGTTTGGTATGCGATCAGCGCATAGGCGGTGGAGTGACTTTTGTTGAATCCATAGCCGGCGAATTTCAGGATCATCTCCCAAAATTCCTGCGCATCTTTTTTGGCCAAGCCCAGCGACTGCGAGCCCTGAAGGAATTTCTCGGCGTTCGCCTCGATGATCGACTGCTTCTTCTTGCTGATCGCTTTGATGCAGGTATACGCTTTGGCCAGTTCGATCCCTCCGACTCGATTCAAGATCCGCATGACCTGCTCTTGGTAGACCATGACGCCATGCGTTTCCTCGAGGATCTCCTGCAAGATCGGGTGGAGATAATTCGCTTTCTTCTGATTCAATTTGACGGCGATGTAGTCATCGACCATTCCACCTTCGAGGGGGCCCGGTCGATAAAGAGCGTTGGTGGCGATGATGTCCCGGAAGTGATCGGGCTTCATCCGTTGCAGCAGGTCTCGGATGCCTCCGCTTTCGAGCTGGAACACGCCCTTGGTTTCGCCGCGCCGCAGCAATTCGAACGTCGCCTTGTCGTCGAGCGGGAATTTGAGGGGATCGACGAGAACGCCTCTCGTCTTCTCGATGATATCGACCGCTTTGGAGAGAATCGTCAAGTTCCGCAGCCCGAGAAAGTCCATCTTGAGCAGCCCGGCGGCTTCGACGTCCCCCATCGACCATTGCGTGATGACGTCATCCTTGCCCGAACCGCGCATCAGGGGTACGTACTCGGTCAGCGGCTTGTCGGCGATCACGACTGCCGCCGCGTGGGTGCCGATGCTGCGAGCCATCCCTTCGACGCGCGAGGCGAGCTCGATCAGATTCTTAATCACGGGGTCCGCATCGACCGTCTTGCGAAGGTCTTCGCTCTCCGACAACGCGTCCTGCACCGAGATCTTGGGGTCGTCAGGAACCATCTCGCTGATTTCGGCAACGCGGCTCAATGGAACATTGATGGTTCGCCCGACGTCTTTGATGGCACCTCGCGCCTTGAGGGTACCGAACGTCCCGATCTGCGCGACGTTGGCATCCCCGTACTTCTCCTTGACGTATCGAATGATCTCGCCGCGACGCTCCTGGCAAAAATCGATATCGATATCGGGGGCTTCGATCCGGCTCTCGTCGAGGAACCGTTCGAACAGGAGATCGTACTTGATCGGACACACGTGCGACAAATAAAGGGCGTAGCAAACCAGGGCGCCGACGCCGCTTCCGCGTGCCGTGGCCGGAACGTCGATCTCGCGAGCGTAGCGCACGAAATCCCAGACGATCAAAAAGTAGTTGGAGAATCCGAGTTTCCGGATCACCGACAATTCGCGGTCGAGACGCTCCATGACCACCGAAGCCAACTCCCCCGACGAGCACATCTCAGGATTGTCGCTGTAGCGTTCCCGGAGCCCCTGAAGGCACAACTCCCGCAAGTAGTCATCCGCCGAGGTGGACGTTTTCGGGATCGCGAAGGATGGAAAGTTCCGCGTCCCAAGCTCCAAATCGATATCGACCGAATCCGCGATCTGCTGCGATCGCGCCACGGCATGCTCCAGTCCCTGGAAGTGCTTGTACATCTCCTCGGGAGATCGCAAATAGAACTCGTCGTTCTCCATCCTCAAGCGATGGGTGTCGGTCCGGAACTTGCCCGTGCTGATACACGTCAAAACGTCCTGCACTTCGGCGTCTTCTCGATCGACATAGTGGGCGTCGCTGGTCGCTACCAGAGGAAGCCCCATCCGATTCGCGATGTCGACGGCTCCCAGGAGTTGCTCTCGCTGAATCTTGACGTTGTTGTTCATGATCTCGACGAAGAATCGATCGCCGAAGATTTTGCTAAACCAGGAGGCCACCTTTTCCGCCTCGGCAATCGTGGCTGCCGTATCGACTCCTTTGAGGATCGCGCGGGAGAATTCGCTGGAGACGCACCCGCTCAGACAAATGATCCCTTCGGAGTACTCGGCGAGAAGATCCTTGTCGATGCGAGGCTTGAAGTAGAACCCTTCCAGGCTGGCGGCCGAAGCGAGACGGATCAGATTCTTGAAGCCGGTTCGGTTTTTTGCGAGGAGCGTGAGATGGTACGCGGCTTCCTTGGCGGACGTGGCATCGCGCTCAAAGCGGCTGCCGGGAGCGACGTATGCCTCATATCCGAGGATCGGATTGAGGCCGCTCTCCTTGGCTTTGCGATAAAATTCCAACGCCCCGTGCAGGTTGCCGTGATCGGTCAAGGCGAGGGCAGTCATTCCATGCGATTTAGCCCGCGCAACCAGCTTGCCAATGGGGCTGGCACCATCGAGCAAGCTGTAATGGCTGTGGCAATGCAAATGCGCAAAAGGTCGCGACGCCGCACTCGACGCTTCGGACATAGGCTCCGCCATGCTTCCGATCCAAAAGGAGTTTAGTTGGGAAGAGCTTCCGCTTCGAAGCCCGCTCGCTCAATCGCTTTGAACATCGCATCGAGATCCAAATCACCTTTGTATTTCACAAAGACGACGGGATTGTCGATCACGTCCTTCTCCTTCTGGGGAGCCAATTCGACTTCGAGGACCCCTTTCTGCTTGGCAATCGCAGATCGGACACTGGGGTAACAGCCGCTGGGGCAAGTCATCCCGTCCACCTTCAGAGACACCAATTGGGGTGCTGCCGGAGTGGATTCGCCCGCGGGCGTCGACGGCGATTCCACACTCATCGGATTTCGGGGTTGGTCGCAAGCCGAGCACATAAGGATGGTGGCACACAGAAGAACCAGTCGAAGATTCATGGGAATGCTTGCTCCAATCGAGGACAGATCGAGGAGGAAACGGAGGGGCCTTGCATCGGGAAGCATCGCCTCCGTCCCTAAGCCAGCCACCCGAAGGGCCGCCCCGCCGATTCCTGCAATTCCAACAGTCTATCCGAATCCTGGGAACTGGCCAACAGGCTGGACCGTGCCGTCTCAGGGTGGAGTAGGAACGACTGTAACGGTTTTGGAACCCTGTTTCGCTCGGATAGCGACGATCCGCTTGGGTTGTCGCGAAAAAACTTCCTTTGCCCCGTCGTTCGAACTAGATTTCAGAGATACAAACCCCGAAAGGGTAGGGCTTGATCCCGAAATGGACGATTTTCAATCGACAATCTATGTGGCTAATCCAACGAATCCGAGCCCTGTTCCACAACGACGACGGCGCCACATCGATTGAGTATGCGGTAATGCTCAGCCTGATCTGCGGCACTCTGATTGCGAGCGTTGGGGTGTTGTCAGATGCGATCAGAGACAGTTTCAACGCGTCGGGCAGTGCCATCAACAGCGTGATCGGCGGTCCGCCCTGAGCGGCAACGTTAGTCGGCCTCGAAACTTCTCTTGAACAGTTTGCGGCCGAGAGTCGGATTGTAAGCGGTCCATGGGTCGGCAGATCGGTCCTGCTGAACCAATTCTCGAGCAGCGTTGAGCTTGGCATCCATTTCATCGAGATAGTGGAACGCGATCGCCTCCAGCGTCATCGGAACTTTGGGACTACCATGCTCGAGTTCCCCATGATGACTGACGATGATATGCTCCAGCCGGATGACCCTATCTCGATCGATCGCCTGTCCGCTGCTTGCCAGTTTCGCAACGATCGATTCGATCATCGCGACCCCCTGGACCAAGTGGCCGATGAGTTGCCCTGAGTCGGTGTAACCCCACTCGGTTTCGAAGCTCAGTTCCTGGAGCTTCCCGATATCATGAAGCATCGCCCCAGCGACCAGCAGATCCCGATCGATGTTTTGGTAGTGGCGAGCCATCGCCTCGGCCAACTCCATCAGGGAGAGGACATGCTCGAGGAGTCCTCCGGGGTAGGCATGGTGCGTCTTGACACCTGCTGGAGCGGCTTGCAAAGCGGCGGCGAGGGACGGATCGTCCACGATGGCGTTGCAGATGGCCCGAAGGGTCGGGTCCGCTAGCGAATCGACCAACTGCCTCAGCCTCGCCCATTGCGCATCGCTCTTCGCACGATCGACGCCGTTAAAATCGTCCGCGACAACCTGCGATGAATCGACAGGGGACAACTGGTTGATGATCAATTGCAGTATGCCGTTGTGGATTTGCGACGTTCCCTGAACGCGCACGTAGGAACCCTTGGGAAATCGGTCCGCGATTTTTTCGTCCACATTCCATCTCATGGCAGAGATCATGCCGGTTCGGTCTTGGAGCTGCATCAGCAGGTACGGATTGCCCTGGCGATTGGCTCGCACCTGCCGATCCGCGACGCGATAGATCTCATCGACCGAAGACTGAGGTTGGATATCGCGAACGAAGAGTCTTGGCATGACTTGCAGTGGCCTGTGGTGGTTGCGATGCGGACGATTCAGCTGCTGGCGCTGGAATAGCTTCGCAAGGCTCGCTGGAAGATCCAGCGACTGATTGCGAGGGACGCGATCGTAGCCGCAAACGCGAATGCTGCCAGCCCCCACTCCCAGCATTGCTTGGGGACCAAAGGCTGAGCCAAGAGACGCGCAGGAACATTCACGATCACCAGAATCGGAAAAACAAAGGTAAACACATACCACAGCGGCAACCCCCAACCTGTTTGGTAGATCTCCATGGGATACCGCGAAAAATTGGTGATGTAGAACCAAAAGTCGTACAAGCTTTGATTGCGTCCCAGCCAAATGCTCGTCGCAGCCAGACAAATGATCAGACTGTAAAACAGACACACACCGCAAACGATGAAGACGAGATAGAGCGCGATCAACCCAGGGTGCCACTCCCAGGACGGGTCGGTGCGCGCCTGCAAGCGGCTCAAGCCATAAAGGAGAATCATGCAACCCATCATCAAGTTGCTCAACGACGCCCAATCAACCTTGCGAAAGGAGATCAGGAACTGAGTGTCCATCGGTTTGAGCAGGATGTAATCCAAGCCGCCGGTTCGGATCAATTCGCTGAACTCCTGAGCATTGGGCATCAGGAACGCTTGCACGATCGCGTTGATGATCCATGTCGTGGCGAGAAAGACGTAGAACTCGTCGATGCCCCAACCTGTCGCCACGCCGATACTCCGGACGTGGGAGAAAACCAGCACATAGAAACCGAGGTTCATCAACAGCCACGCCAAACTCGAGATGCAATCGAGGAGGAAATTGCCTCGGAAGGTCATATCCCGAATCAGGCTGTTCCTCGCGAATGCGAGGAACACCGAAAAATAGCTGCTGGGAGTCACGCCTGGGAATTAGTGTTCGCGATAGGGGCGTTTGCCTGAGCCGCCTCCGCCTCCGCCTCCGCGGTATCCGCCACCACCGCCACCACCGCCGCCACCTCCGCCACCCCCACCACCGGAGTAGGGACGACCTTGATTCTCGCGCGGGGGAGCTTCATTGCAAGAAATGCGGCGGCCCGCAATCTCCTGCTGATTCAAACCTTCCATCGCCGCTTGCGCTTCGTCGTGATTGGGCATCTCAACAAAAGCAAATCCGCGGGAACGACCCGTCTCCCGGTCAACGATGATGCTGACGCGAGCCACTTTGCCGAATTGACCAAATGCTTGCTTGACTTCGTCTTCCGTTGCTCGAAAAGACAAATTGCCAACGTAGATATTCGTCACTGAACCAAACCCCTGAAATCAACACGTCCTCAGGGAATCCTGAGGACTTACCAACGTTGTATCGGCAACCCCATACGATCGAGTTGCCGTAACCCAAGCTCGGATTATCAGAAATTGCCAAGGACGAGTCAACGCGAGCCCTCGAGG
>JBKDPB010000133.1:0-6302 GCA_046342615.1 Planctomycetota bacterium
CCAACACGCCGATCCTCGGCCGCGCGATCCAGATCGCTCCTCACCGGGAAACCTTGGAGTTGCGAGTTGCAGATCTCATGGCAGCAGATCGCGACGCGCACGCGGACGGGAATTTGGCATCTCCCGTCCTTGAATTCGACGGTTGGAGCGCGGGTCTCGAGGGGGATATCCAGGGGCTCACATGGAGGCTGGGAACCGATCAGTTGACCGTAGAGGTGCCACCTCGAGACGAGCCGCGGCGTTTTGTCGTTTGGTGTGCGCGGGCGGGCGCGGATTCGGTCGCAGGGAGGGGCAAAGCCTTCATCGGTTCAGACGAAATCGACCTGGCTTCGCACCTTGGCGGCGGGCCGTCGAAATGGCCGGAGCGGTTGGAGACTCGCCCCGGACCTCCTCGGGTTGCATCGGAGTTCGAGATCGACACGCTCGCATGGCCGGACACGAATCCGTGGTTGGCCCAGATGAGATTTACCGGTCTTGATTTCTTCAGCGATGGCAGTTTGGCGCTTTGCACTTGGGACGGAGACGTGTGGCGCGTTCGCGAGGACGCCGCGCGAGGAATCTTGAATTGGCAGCGCGTCGCCTCCGGTCTCTATCAACCGCTTGGAATCGTGGTGCACGAGGACACGATCTATCTTTCATGCCGCGATCAGATCGCAATCCTGCGGGATCACAACGGCGACGGCGAGACCGACTTCTACGAGTGCTTCAACAACGATCATCAAGTCACCGAGCATTTTCATGAGTTTGCGATGGGACTCCAGCGGGATGAAACCGGAGCCTTGTATTACGCGAAGTCGGGACGGCATGCGCTCGAAGCAGTTGTACCCCAGCACGGCACTCTGTTGCGAGTAACCCCGGACGGCGAATCGACCGAGATCATCGCCACAGGCTTTCGGGCAGCGAATGGAGTCTGCCTCAACCCCGATGGTTCGTTCATCGTCACCGATCAAGAAGGATTTTGGAATCCAAAGAATCGGATCAATTGGGTGACGCGCTCCTTAGACGGGCCGCCGAAATTCTATGGCAACATGTTCGGTTACCATGATGTGACCGACTCTTCCGATTCGGCGATGGAGCCTCCTCTGTGTTGGATCACCAACGCCTTCGACCGGTCCCCGGCGGAATTGATGTGGATCCAGGATTCCACCTGGAATGAACTCGATGGCGGGCTTCTGAATTTCTCGTACGGCTACGGCAAGGTTTATTGGGTATTGCACGAGCAGGTCGATGGGGTCCGCCAAGGGGGAATGGTGCCTCTGCCGATCCCTCATTTTCCGACCGGAGTGATGCGAGGCCGCATGCATCCGAAAAATCATGCCCTCTACACCTGCGGCATGTTCTCGTGGGCTGGCAATGCTACGGCGCCTGGCGGACTGTATCGCATTCGAAAAACGGATCGCACGACATTGCTGCCGATCCAGCTTTCCGCAAGGCGCGATGGGCTCCATCTCGAGTTCGCCCAACCTATCCAGCGGGATTCGGTCACCCCGAATCGAGTCCATGTCCTTGCCTGGGACCTCAAGCGAACGGCGAGGTATGGTTCCGATCACTACAACGAACGCGCTCTGCCTGTGCGCCGGGTCGAGTTATCCCGCGATGGACGGTCGGTTCGAATCGACGTCGAGGGGCTCGGCCCGACATGGGGCATGGAGATTCGATATGATTTCCAAGCGGAGAACGGGGATGCATGTTCGGGAGTGATCCACAACACCATTCATGTGCTGCGGGACCCCTGAGTCCCGTCACGGGTTCAAGTTCGCGTCAACGGGCCGTGGCCTCGAGAAGCCAACGCCTGGACAGCACGGCGATGGAATCTTCGCCGTGCAACGCGAGCGCGGGGACGTGGTGCGATGCCAAACGCGAGGCGGTTTCGAGATACTCTTCTTTGCCCTGGTTTACGATAGCGGTCACGGCATAGCCTCGCCGTCGCAGCATGGACAAGGCGAGTGCGGATGCTTCGTCCACATTCTGAACGACGGCTAATACCGACAGCATTCGAGGCAATCGGCTTTCCGTTTCCGAAATCAGTTGCGGAAGGGTCAATCCATCGGTGCGTTCGAGCCGTGCGAGCATGCGATGCAGCTCGGCGAAGTGCTCCGGGCCGCGATTGGCCTCAAGGATGACCGGTCGCAACCGATGGCTCTTGGATTGCATGTCGATATTCTTCGTCGCTTCTCGATGATCGGTATGGGTTTGCTGCGGGGCGAGGAGACGAACGCGTTCGGCTGCGTCGCGGCCATTGCTGATCAAGCCGAAGGGCTGTCCCATGGCATACAACATGTGTGCGATGGAAGCCGATGCGGTGACGGCGAGGTCCGAGCGAACGGGCTCGTGATGTTGGGGGTTTGAGGATTCGTGCAAGTCGATCAGGATCATTGCTCCCTGCAGGCACGTCGGCTGGAAGATTCGGGTATGCAGCACGCCGGTGCGCGCGGTGGCTTTCCAGTGCACACGATTGATGGGATCTCCAGGCTGATATTGTCGGATTCCCGCCATCAGCGTGGGGTCTTCCATCCCCCGATCCTCAACGCGCATTTCTCCCATCGGGCGGCGGCTGGCGATTTCCAGACCGTCCATGGGGATGATGCGGGGCAAGACGGTGATGTAGCAAGGTTGATTGACCACGCGGTAGCTTCGATGCAAACCGAGCAAGTCGCCGGTCTCGAGGATGGTGGGCCCCATCTGATAGTATCCGCGCCGCTTGCTTCGAATCGTGTACGACATCAACGCGTTTTGTCCGGACGCGAACGACTGCACGCGAAGGGCTTTACCAACGAGTTCCAAGGCGGTCGGCGGAGCTCGCAGCGCGGCGCGAGGCAACCGATCTTCCAGAATCATCCATGGGATCCAGTAGCGGCTCCGGTTGCGGATTTGAAGTCCAACTGCGATGGACTCGCCAACTTGAACCTCGGTGGGATGTTGTTGGCGGTCCACGGAGATCGATTCCGCCCAGCGTGTGGAAAGATGCCGCGAGATCTCGATTACGATCAGAAATGTGCTGGCGCCTAAGGAGAAGAGGCTTGTCCCGGTCAGCAATCCCAAGATCAACAACACCGCGACAATCGGTAGGATGGCCATCGATCACCGCGAGGGTTCTTCCAGGGTAGGTACCGCGATTTCGGCGACAATCGCATCGAGAATCTGCTCCGCCGTTTGTTTTCGCAAACGGCTCTCGGGCCGGAGAATCAAGCGGTGGTCGAGGACAGGCCCACCGATTCGTTTGATCTCGTCTGGCTGAACGAAATTGCGACCGCGAATGGCGGCCATGGCTTGCGAAGCGCGGAACAGCGCGATGGTTGCTCGAGGCCCACCGCCGAGCGATAGATCGGAGTGACCTCGCGTTTCATGGACGACTTGAAGGATGTACTGACGGACCTTGGGGTCGACATAGACCCGCTTGACGAGTTCCTGGACATCGAGCAGTTCCTGCTGGCTCACGACAGGAGAAAGGCTCTGAATCGGATGCTCGGTTTCCAGAAGCTGGATCATCCGTAACTCTTCTTCCATCGAGGGATAGCCCAGCGAGAACTTCATGAAGAATCGATCGAGCTGGGCTTCGGGTAGAGGAAATGTTCCCTCGTGATCGATCGGGTTTTGCGTGGCGATCACGAGAAAGGGTGGTGGCAATTGATGCGTTTTGCCATCGACGGTGACGCTGGCTTCGGCCATGGCTTCGAGCAGCGCCGATTGGGCTCGGGGTGTGGTTCGATTGATCTCATCCGCCAGGAGGATATTGGCGAACAAAGGCCCGGGCCGAAACTCGAACTCGGTCGTTTTTTGATTGAAGATCGAGGTGCCGGTGATGTCTCCGGGCAACAAATCCGGAGTGCATTGAATCCGTTTAAATCGTCCGCCGACGCTGGCCGCCAGCGCCCGGGCCAGCATCGTCTTTGCGACCCCGGGCACATCTTCCAGCAAAATATGGCCACCGGAAAACCAGGAGACCAGCGATAGAATCAACTGTTTGCGTTTGCCGACAATACAGCGTTCAACGTTGGTGATGATCTTTTTGGAGGTATCGTGAACGGCCGCACTCATGGCGCTCGATTCAACAGGGCGTAGGTTCCGCTCTTGCCTGCCACCGCGATATCGATCCTGCCATCGCCATTGAGGTCGCCGGTAGCGATCTGGAGACCGATCCCCACATGCCCTCGTTCGATCGGTGATTTCGTGAATGTTCCATCGACATAGGAATAGGCATGGATCTCCGGCATATCTTGACCGCCGGGGTCTCCCCCGTTGTGCGCGTAGTAGCGCTTTCCCGTGATCAACTCGTCGCGGCCATCTCCGTCGAGATCCGCCATCGCCAGCGCATGCGGTTGTGAAAAGGCGTTGTCGATGACCTTGGCTTCGTATTCGATCGCCCCATCCGCTGCGAGCCCTGTTTGGCGCCACCAATACAGGCCGTAGTCATGTCCTTTTCCGACGATGACATCGTTCTTGCCATCGCGGTCGAGATCCACCACGAGCATGGGAATGCTTCCTTGGATGTTCCAGTTTGCATGGAACGTCCAATCGCTTTCCCATCCGCTCTTGGGTTGTTCGTACCATCCGTGACCGCACAGGATATCGACGCGGCCGTCGCCATTGATATCTCCAAAGCCCATGCCGTGTTGATTGCCAGCTTTGCCGATGACCCGTTTCTCCAGGTTGTAGGAAGCCCCTTTACCGTCGCGATTGCCGTTGTCCACGAGACGCCAGACGGTCATGGGGTTCTTTGGATTCCAGCTGTTGACGACCCAATCGAGAATGCCGTCTTTATCGACATCTGCCATGAGCTGGGCCTCATTCTCTGTCGCTTGCGTGTCCACCCAAACGTGCTTGGTCCAGGTGTGGCCGAGCCGCAGTCCTTCGGGACCGGGGTTTTCGTACCAGGCCAATTCGGTGGGAACGAAGGAGCCTGCGACGACATCGAGCCGTCCATCGCGATTGACATCGAGGATAAAGTCTCCATTGCTCTGAACGTATCCGTTCCAATCTTCGATGGTGCGCAGGGGGCGCGGGGTGAGGCTCGGGCTGGGATACCACGAGCGGCCGGCAACAATATCGAGCGATCCATCGCCGTCCATATCGCCGATCGCGCAGCCTTCGTTGGCGTCGAGCGCGAGGGGCTCAATCTGCCATCGAATTGCCAGTGGCTTTTCGGTGCAGAGAGGCTCCTCGGCGCGGCACCACATGCTCGCGAAAGCTGCCATCAAAACCGTTGCAGGCACGATGCCGACGCGGACTCGAGCGCCGCAAACTCGGATGCCGGAATCAGGGTGCGATCGCGAGGGGTTGTCGGTGGAGAGGTTCATGGTTCGATCCGAAAAGGATGGGAGAGGGCTTCGGGATTAACTTCTCGGGGCTGCCTGGTTCTTTTCCAACCACGAGGCGATGGCTTGTTCGCTTTGGGCGACGTGGAGTTCCATCTGATCGACTTCGACCGCATTGTTTCCTTGTTCGTGTTTGCGGAACAGGAACAGATACGTCTCATTCTGCGGGCGGTATCGATGAAAGAACCATTCGTTCTTGGCTCGAATCAAGCGTTGCAGTTCCTGCAAGGCCGCGGGATTTGAGGTGCTGAAGCGGTCGGCGGCGAGGGATGGAAAACCGAGTTGGCGCATCATCTCTGCCGCGCTCAATCGGTACCCTTCCTCGCTCCAAGCCACTCCGTCGGCGGTAAATCGTTGGTCGGGGGCAAATTTTTCCAGGTCGATCAAACCGCAATGAAGTTCCTGAGCCAGTTGGCGAATGCTTTGCGCGATCGAGGATAATTTGCCGTTGAATCGCGTAGGATCGGGAAAGCCAAGCCCTGCGTTTTCTCGAGCCCGCGGAATGACCAGCACCGCGCGGCACTCGTGACGGCGCAGGTCTTGAATGAGAGTTCGATATCCGTTCATGAACTCGGCGGTTTCCTGCGGGTTACCGAAGGCTTCGTTTTCTCCGTAACAAAGAATCGCTAGTTTTGGCGCGGCGTAATCCACATCGCGGTTCAGTCGTTTGTAGCCGTCCGGCCGAGCGCCAAACACAGCTCTCGCATCTCCGTAGACGGTATCGCCGCTCCAGCCGACATTGCGAAACGTCACTCCGGGAACCTGCAGGGTCAACATGGTCTCGAGCCACGGATGATGGTGCATCCGTTCCACCCAACCCCCTCCAATCAGGACGATCCGGTCACCCGGTTGGACCCATGGAGAGGTGCTTCCCTGCTGGCCAGGTGTTTGGCCTAGGGCAGACCACGCCGCAACCATGGCGAAGCATGTGGCGAGGAAGGGATAGGCAAACCAACGTGGGGCTGATGGGTCGAACATGGATGAAGG
>JBKDPB010000134.1:0-7681 GCA_046342615.1 Planctomycetota bacterium
GAGAGGAAGGCACTTCATGTTTGACCAGCGATTTTCGGACCACCACCTTTCCGTCCTTGTCGCGAATTTCCAGACGCTCGACGATGGGCAGTCCAGCCTCATGCTCCTTAACCAACTCAATCGTCCACTCAGCGGCCACGACCGCTAACGGTTGGTCGCGTCTCAGTTCTTCGCCGCTCGCGATTCGCAAAGGCCATGCCGCTTGCAGGCTAAGAACCTCTTGCTTTTGCTGCTCTTCTAGCTGAGCTCTACGTCGGTAATCACTTGGTTTGTCATCCAAGGCATGGAATTTCGTGAGCAGGTGTTCGGGATGATTCGGTACGACGAGCGTCCCCGGGTTTCGAGGGCCGAGGCGAAAGGTGGCTGATCCGGCCCCGCAGGTCCGAGTGACGCTCGTGACTCCCGGAATATCGAGGAGAGCGGTACATAGGAAATCGCAAACGACCTCGCTCTCTACTCCATCAATCTCATCCGGCCAATGAAGAAAAATGTCGCCCGCGAGGTTTATTCGCTGAGGCGGCTTAATCTCAGGTAGCGCTGCGCGATCAAAACGCCATTTCTCCGGGATTCGATAGACGGACATGAACGAGGCGCTCAGTCCGAGCGTTAGCGCGAAAGCAACCAAGTACGCATTCACTTCGGACCGCAGAGGAAGTTTGTCGCGAATGACCACGGTAGCCAGCAGATAAACAAAAACCGTCGGAATCCGCGCAAGGATCAGTCCCGGAATGATCAGACAGTACAGACCGATGATGACCAATATCGGAAAGGTCAGCACGAGGCCTGCGACCAACCCTAATGGAACCAATATCATCCATTTCAAACTACTCGTCATTGATCATGCTCCATGGCGTGCGATGGATCTTTGGAACTGCATTGTCGATTCACGCGAGGTTAGCATTGCGTGCAAAACGTGGCCGTCCAAGACGTCAAGTCGAGTGCTCTACTTCGCCCCTTCCTTTCCGAAAAGTGCTTTGCATACGGATTGCAGCGTTTGGAGGATGTGTGCCGGTTGATGAGCTCGAACGACCTATGCGTCGTTTTCCCACTGTGGGGCGGTTGTAAGCATCGATTGGTGGAGGAGCACGCTCCGAGGATCAGCACATCTTGTGAATACGGTCTCGAACACGCCTCCCGATGTTTTTGACGTGGGAGGCAAGGGAGGTTCGCCCGAAGAGCTCTAGAAGAACGGGTTACCGGAGGATCGCTGGGGCGTTTTGAGGAGGGCTTCGACCGTGCGCATATCTTCCTTGGTCGTGATCTTCATATTCGATTCAGGGGCTTCCACGATAGCGACCGGATAGCCGGCCAATTCGACGACTTGAGAGTCGTCCGTCGGATTGCCCCTGGAATTTGCATACGCCTTCTGAAGCCAATCCAACCGGAACACTTGTGGCGTTTGAGCTTGCCATAGCCCTTCGCGGGACACGGTCTCGGCAACCAATTGATCGGGAGTGGCCCGTTTGACGGTACTGCGAATGGGTGATGCGAGAATGGCGGCACCATGCTTGTCGGCGGCTTCGATCACCTGGTTCAAAAGAATCTTGGACAAACAGGGGCGGGCTGCGTCGTGAATGGCGACCAGCTTGATATCGGGGCGAACGCGTTCGAGCGCATTGCGCACACTGTGGTGCCGCTCCTTGCCCCCCGCCACGATCTCCACACCGAGCATCGTGAGATTCCCAGTGAACTTCTCCTGGACCATCGCTTTGTCTTCAAAAGCGATGGTCAGGATGATCTGGGCGACCCGAGGGTGGTCCGATGCCAACTGGGCACTGTACTGCCATACCGGCTTGCCATGAACCGTAATGAAGACTTTTTTGAAATGCGGATCTTTGAATCTAGCACTCTGTCCGGCCGCAGCCAGAATAACAGCAACATCTCTCATGTTTGCGCAGCCGTGGGGCTCGCCGATTTACGAGGCATAAAACCATAGAGGAAGCAAGTGAGCATCACCAGCCAGAAACCCGAGCATTCCGGTCGACGGAGATCATGGAAATCGAGGAGGTGAGGAATGTGCTTGATCCCTGGCACATGGACCTCTTGGGCACGTCCGAGAATCCACGCGTTGTCGAGCCAGTTGTGGTAGGCTTGGACCCAGTCCAGACGCGTCTGCTCCAGGCCTTGCCAAAACGGCCCCCAGCCCCCCAACCACTGAGCGTTGTTGAAGCTCCAGTCGCTATTGAACGCCCAATCGAGAAGCAATTTCATTCCGATAACGAACACCAACAGATAAGCGGACGTCTCAAAACGAGGATACTTTTCAAGCAGTCGAACAAAGACGGCGGCCGCGAACCGCATCAAGACAACTCCGAGAATCCCACCGGTGATCACGACCCAGAGCTTTTCCGGACGCGAACCCGCCAGCGCCATGGCAGCCAGGATCGAATCGACAGCGAAAGCAATGTCGGTCAACTCGATCACAACCACAGTCCGCCAGAAGAGGGCGCGATTCCGCGACGAGACATCGCAAACCGCCTCTTCGCTGGGCACCAGTTTCCGAGGAACGTTTTCCTCCTCGAGATTCTCCGTAACCAAACTGGCGGCGATCGGAACCCGCTGCTCGATCTCGATATTTTCGCGATCGACATCGAGTTTCTGCCCCGTCTCGGCATCCACCAGGCTCGGTTGCCCCTCCTCGTCCAAAACCACTTTTTCTTCGTGGCCTTCGTACTGGTCGAAGAACAGGTGTTTGACAGCAATGTAAGCGAGGTAGGCTCCCCCGAGGAATTTAACGAAGGTCCACTGCAGCAAATAAGCCGAGAGGACGATGGCTAGGACGCGAAAGACGAACGCGCCGATCAGACCATAGGAAAGAGCGCGGGCCCTCATTTGCTTGGGTAAACGCTTCGCGAGCATGCCCAGGACCAGCGCATTATCGATCGACAAGAGCCCCTCGAGCACGACCAACAAGGCGACAATCACCAAGTCGCTGCTCTGGATGCTTTGCCCAAATAACTCGACGGCTAATGGGAAAGCAATCAAGGCGTTTTCCATCCACTTGCCCCAACAAAATGACGGATATGTTGTCGGTCCCCGACCGATCTCTTCCCAAAGGATAGCGTTCGCACGGGCACTTTGTAGCCTGCATCCAACGGATCCAAAGAAAAAGAGCAAACCGGACGACCACCCGGGAATCGGGTGGCAAGTTGACCTTTCAGTGCTAAACTAGCGTTAGTTCGGTGACCAGGACAATTCCGCATCAATTTTTCTTCTTGTATTCCTCTTCGCTATGGTTGATCCCGTGCCTCCGTCAGACCAGAGTGCCTCTGAGACTAGCCGGTCGGAAATGTCTCCCGACACCCCGAAAAAGCCTTCGCTGCCCCGTCCCGGTGGGGGGCCGTTGAATCTCGAGCAGATTCGCCAACTGCGGTCGTCGCAAGGGACGAACGACAACGAGAGTCGATCCAAGAAACGGCTGCGAGGTGAAAACAAGACTCCGCGTCCGTCGAGCGACCCTGAGTCCACGAATGCCGAGGATCCAAATTCGCCAGCATTCGCGGGAACCCGATCCGATGCTGTGGCTCCCACATCCACGTCCCGCGAGAAAACTTCCCAAGGCAAGAAGGAGGACGAGAGCGATTCCCGGATCGAGGTTCGATACGCAGCCCCATCGATTGCGCCCAAGGTACCTGTTCCCAACGCGCGACGACGCGATGCGACCGAGGACGAGGAGTTGGAGGGAGTCCTAGCGGGAGCCGATCTCGATGCACTGATGATCGGAGATCGCAAAGGCCGTGTGGGGGACCATCTCGAGAATGGTGCTCGCTACCAAGCTCGCGTGATCAAGATCCACAACGCGAATGTCTTCGTCAGCCTTGGTGGTCCGAACGAAGGGGTTGTGCCCTTGCTGCAATTTACCGACATGCCCAGCGAGGGCCAATCCATCGACGTCGTCATTCGATCCTTCAACGCCGATGAAGGACTCTATGAGCTTGCGATCCCCGGCGAAGCCGTGGCAGCCAACGATTGGAGCGACCTCGAGGAAGGTGCGGTGGTCGAGGCTCGCGTGGAAAGCGCGAACACTGGGGGCGTTGAATGCAAAGTCGGAAACGTTCGCGGCTTTATCCCGATCAGCCAACTCTCCGAGTTTCGGATCGAGTCGGCGGCCGATTACGTCGGCCAGAGACTGCTGTGCGTCGTCACGGAAGCCAATCCTCGGCGAGGGAACCTGGTGCTTTCCCACCGCGCGGTCCTCGAACGGGAAAAGGCGGAGAAACGCCAGGAGCGGTTGGCCAGCCTGGAAATTGGACAGAAGTACGAAGGCATCGTCCGCAAAGTGATGGATTTCGGCGCCTTCGTCGATCTCGGCGGCCTCGATGGGTTGATTCACATCAGCCAGCTCTCGTGGGATAAGGTTCAACATCCAAGCGAAGTGGTGAAGGAAGGGGACAAGGTCTCGGTCCGCATCGAGAAGTTTGATCCCAAGACCGGCAAGATTTCTCTCTCCTACCGCGATCTGCAGGATGATCCCTGGAACGATGTCGAAGCCCGATTTCCAACGGGATCGACAACGCGCGGAACGGTCTCGCGTCTCGCAAACTTCGGCGCCTTTGTCAAGCTTGCGACCGGCATCGAAGGCCTTGTCCACATCTCCGAACTGGCTCACCGACGCGTTCACAACGTGGGACACGTGCTCCAGGAAGGGCAAGAGGTCGAGGTCAAGATTCTCTCCGTGGACCGCAACGCGCAGCGCATCGGATTGTCGTTGAAAGCGACGCAAGCGAAACCGGAAAACGCGAGGCCCCAGTCCGAGTCGACCCCCGAGCAGGAATCTCGTCGCGAAAGCGCCGTGCGCAAGCACCAGGGCCCGCTTCGAGGGGGCACGGGTAGCAGTGGCGGTGAATTGTTCGGACTCAAGTTCTAGCAGCACCGAACGTGAGCAAGGTCTGCGTCATCAACGTGGTTGGGCTGACTCCAAGGTTGCTCTCCTACGCGCCGCGCATCCAGAGTCTTGGCCCGCATCGAGTCTGGCACCCTCCCATCCCCGCGGTCACGTGCACGGTACAAGCGACCCTGCTGACCGGGACCCACCCCGCGCAGCACGGGATCGTGGCCAACGGATGGTATGACCGCTCGACCGCCGAAATCCGCTTCTGGCAGCAATCGAATCACTTGATCGAAGCCCCGAAGCTGTACGAGGGGATCGAGACGGCCAAGATGTTTTGGTGGTTCAACCAACATGCGCCGGTCCGCTGGAGTTGCACGCCGAAACCGCACTATGGCTGCGATGGCTCGAAGGTGTTCGACATCATCGACGCCACGGAGTGCGATCTGGTTCAGCGGCTCGGACCTTTTCCCTTTTTTTCTTTTTGGGGGCCGAGAGCAGGTTTGCCGGCCACACAGTGGATTGCCGATGCCAGCGCGATGGTTCTGGAGCGGAATCGACCCGATCTGACTCTCGTTTACCTGCCTCACCTCGATTACGACTTTCAAAGATTTTCGCAGCCCAGCATGGATCGAGTCCGCGAGGTTGATGATTGCGCTGGGCGGGTGATCGATGCGGCGCAGCGGATCGGAGCGATCCCCGTGGTGATTTCTGAATACGGCATCGTTCCGGTGAAGCGATCGGTTTCGATTCAGAGGGAACTGCGCAGACATGGATATCTTTCGATTCGCAAAGGACCGTTTGGCGAGATGCTGATTCCCGGGGACAGCCGCGCCTTTGCCGTCGTCGATCACCAGGTCGCGCATATCTATGTTCAAAAAGCAGAAGACCGTTCCGCAGTGCGCGACGTGTTGTTGGGAATCGATGGCGTGCGCGACGTCGTCGCGCCGGACGCACTCCACTTGCAACATCGGCGCAGCGGAGATTGGATTGCGCTGGCCCAGCCTGATGCGTGGTTTGATTACTACTATTGGTTCAACGATTCGGATGCCCCCGATTTCGCGCGGACCGTCGATATCCATCGCAAGCCGGGTTACGATCCGGCAGAGCTATTCATGACATCCTCGTGGCGAGCCATGGCGAGACTGTTTCAAAAGAAGCTCGGTTTTCGATATCGAATGGATGTCATACCGCTCGATACGCGATTGGTCGGAGGAAGCCACGGATTGAACCATTCTCCCGAGGACAGTCCCCTGATCATCGGTCCCGATGCGCCGGATGACATGCTCCGGTTCAAGGACTATGTCCGCAGCCTCCTGTGATCTCGCCGGGCTGCCTTGCTAGTAGTCGATGGCGTCGTCGTCTTTTTCGTCGCTCTTGGCGCGAGCATCCCGCATCATGGAGATGAGGACCTCGCAGAAGTGGCTGATGGCCTGCTTGTAGTTTCGCGCACCGAGCGCCTCGCGACCGAGCGCCAAGGAAGCATCGATTGCCTTCTGGTCGACTTGAATTCCGCTTTCCCCGATCCACTCCTGCAATTCCCGGGTGACCCCTAGCAGTCGCTCGGCAAAGGCGCTATTGGGCTTGCACTGGACCTTGCGATACGGGGCTCGTCCGAGTTTGGCGGAGCGATCTCCCCTGCCGTCCTGAACCTGCGCTTTGATCCATCCGGAAACGCCAGCCACCACGGCGGCAGCGGCGGCGACGGCGGCGAGCGGGAACTGGGAAACCAACAACAATACGACGCTCGCCAAAACGCAAACGACGGCTGTCACCCCGAAGGCGACGGGGTACGAGAACTTGCGTTCGGGAACAGGTGCCGGGCTTCCCGGCGGAACCGCCAATTCGTCCCCCAGGACCTCGGCGATGAGCACGGTGATGTTGTCGGGCCCGCCCCGAAGGTTTGCCAGATCGATCATGGCTCTCACTGCGGTTTGGATGTCGAGGGCACCCAGGAGCATGCCGATCTCATCATCGTCGATCTGTCCGCTGAGGCCATCGCTGCAAAGCAAAAACCGGTCTCCGCGTTGCAAAGCAAACGGTCCTTCCAAATCGACTTGCACCGACGGATTGGGACCCAGTGATCGGGTGATGACGTTTTTGGGGACCGCATTGTTTTTGAGAGCTTCCTCGCTCATTTCACCAGAGGCTCTCATCTCCCAGACGAGAGAATGGTCAAACGTGAGTTGCTCGAAAGTCTGGCCCCGCAGACGATAAACGCGGCTGTCTCCGACATGCGCGATCACGGCGCCGACGGGCAGGATGAGAAGGGAACTGGTGGTGGTCCCCATGCTTCGAAATTCGGGATTGGCCTGACCTCGCCGATAGATTTCCGAATTCGCTTCCTCCGTGGCTTGGAGAATCGCGCGGATGGGATCGCCTCGATTGAGTTTCGCGAAGTGATGCGGAATGAGATCCACGCTCAAACGACTCGCCAACTCACCGGCGGCGTGAGCCCCCATTCCATCGGCCACGATCAACAGGTGTCCAGACCGCTCCCACTTTTCGCGGTCTTCCGACAGCGTGATGCAGTAGCTGTCCTGGTTGGCGCTCCGCCGCATTCCAACATCGGTCGCTGCCGCAGTCGCGAATGCTGCGCGCCATGATGGATCCGACGACGCGGAGGGTGTGCTGGGAGAAGGTTGGGAATTCAAAGCAGAAAAGAGTCCGTGATTGTGATCTCGAGCCGCAATCGCTCGTCGGCCATCACCAAGATAATCGAAGCCGACCGCCGAAGCTAACCCCTATCCAGAGGGACATCTAACCGCGAGGCGGGGGCACCACACTCGGCGGGGCGGTTGCTCGCGGTAACCTGCGTCGGATCGGGCCGACGACATGCTGAGCCGCCGACGC
>JBKDPB010000135.1:0-13211 GCA_046342615.1 Planctomycetota bacterium
TCCCGGTCGAACTCGCGGCCGGTGTAGGCGTAGAAGCTGTCGACGCGCGCTGCGTTCAATGGTGGTAGCACAGTGCCGGCGCTGTGCCGGGTCCATGTCCCCGTCCGGTTGCCGTAACTGTCGTAACGCGACCGCGTGCGCACCACCCCGGAACCGTCCAGCACGTCTCGGACCGAACCCAAGTGGTCGGCGATCGGCCAGATCGGTGTCGCGGGTGTGCTCGATGGGGTCATGGCGAAGATTCTTGGGCCGGTGTTGTTCTCGTAGACTTCTTCCGCCAGGACCCGGTCCACCGCGTCTCCATGCAGGATCCGTCGCGCCAAGCGCGTCTCGGCCGGTCCGCTGTCGCCATCCACATCCTGCAAGACAAAGACGACATTCGCACCATTGTAAACGTAGTACTCCGCGAGATCGATCCTGGGGTTGGGAAGTTCTGCGGGATTGTAATCGACCGTTTTGGCGATCCGGCGATCGAAGGCGTCGTAGTAAAACTGAACATTTTTCAGAGGCGTGGCGGACGCGGCGCTCGATCGTTCCACCACCTGGGTCAGACGGTTACGGTAGTCCCAGACGTACTGCGTGAAGTACCCGTTGGAGATCTGGGTCCGACTGATCCTGTTTCCTTCGTTGTCGTAGGTGAAGTTGTGCGTACCGTCGCTTTGCTGGCGATTGTGCGTTCCGTCGGCGGAGGTGGAGACCCAGGAACTAGTGAGCCGATTGCCGTTCGCGTCATAGGCATACGACTCAGCCGGTTTGGTGGTGATATTGGTCGATCTCAACCGGACGTTGTCGAAGTTGACTTGATTGTTGGGTGCCCCGAGCACGATTTGGATCAATCCATAGGGCACACTCGAAGGGGTGGTGTAGTTCAGGGTCGAGGTTATCCAACCACCAACGAAACCTCCTGGGTAACTTCGTCCGGCGGCTTCGTTCCGGTGTATGCATAGGTCAAAAATCCTTGCACTCAAACGATGTTGTCGATCGAATCGGAATCCTGAGCGTCCCGTCATGTTCGCCGGGACTCGCAAACGCTGGCCATGAAGTGAGAGGGAAACAACCGGATCGAGAGAGCTTGCTAGACGATGCGATGAACTCGGTTATACTCGAAGGTGTCGGAAAGCAGTCTCCAGGAAAACGCCCATCCCACCACCCTGTACCTCCCACCCTCCCCGACACTCCTACCCGGTCAACTCCACGATGCTTCGTCTTTGTCTGTTGGCGCTGTTCGCTTCGACGGTCGCAGCGGTCTATGCGCAAGACGCCGCCCCAGCGCCGAAGTTCGAGACGGACATCCGCCCGATCCTTCGGGAGTACTGTCTCGATTGCCATGGGGCCAGCGACCAACTCGAAGGATCGCTCGACCTGAGGCTCGTACGGTTCATGCTGCACGGTGGCGATTCCGGTCCAGCATTGGTCGCAAGGGATGCTGACGCATCGCTGATTCTTCAGCGCGTCGAGTCGGGGGATATGCCTCCGGGCACGTTGAAAGTCTCCCCCGAAAAGAAAGCCATCCTGCGAGCGTGGATCGCAGCCGGGGCACCTACCGCTCACCCCGAACCGGAAAGCATCGGACCTGGGATACCGCTGACCGAGAGCGAGCGATCCTACTGGGCCTATCTGCCACTGGCCAAGCCGCAGTCGCGCCGCGCGATCGATGGCGATCGCGTTCGCAACGAAATCGATCAAATACTCGCCGATGCCATGCCCGAGGGCCTCTCGTTCTCGGCCGATGCTCCCCGCGCGACGTTGATCCGTCGAGCCTTTGTGGATCTGATCGGCTTACCCCCGAGCGAATCGCAGTTCCAACATTGGATGCGGCATGCCGCTGTCGAATGGTACGAACAAATGATCGAGTCCCTGCTGCAGTCGCCACACTACGGCGAACGGTGGGCGCGCCATTGGCTCGATGCCGCCGGATACGCCGATAGCGATGGAGCGACCCTCGCCGATACCGAACGACCTTGGGCGTGGAAGTACCGAGACTATGTGATCGAGTCGCTCAACGAAGACAAACCGATCGACCGATTCATTACGGAGCAAATGGCTGGCGATGAGTTGGCGGGAGACAAGCACGGGGACTGGACAGCGAGTCAAATCGAATGGATGACGGCGACCGGTTTTCTGCGGATGACGGCGGACGGAACTGGGAGCGGCGACAACTCGCCCGAAGCTCGCAACAAGACGATCGCGGACACGATCCAAGTCATCGGCAGTTCCCTCTTGGGCTCCAGCCTCCACTGCGCCCAATGCCACGACCATCGTTACGATCCCCTTTCCCAAGAAGATTATTTTGCCCTGCGCGCCGTGTTGGAGCCAGCGTTGGACTGGCAACAATGGAAGACTCCCCCCGAACGATTGACCTCGCTGACCACGCAAGCCGACCGCGACCTGTCCGCAGAGATCGAAAAGGAGGCCCAAACGATCGCGACCGAGCGGTCCACCAAGGAAGTCGAATTCATGAAGGAGGCCCTCGATAAGGAACTCATGAAGTTCGAGGAACCGCTCCGCGCAACCCTTCGCGCCGCCTACGAAACACCTGCCGACAAGCGGACCGAGGAGCAAAAGATGCTGCTCGACAAGCATCCCAGCGTCAACATCTCTCCCGGAGTCCTCTATCAATACCTGCCAGCCGCGGCCGAGGAACTCAAAAAGTTGGATGCAACGATCGCCGAGGTGCGCGCCAAGAAGCCTCCCGAGACCTTTCTTCCGACGCTCACCGAACCGGCAGGCCATCTCCCCGTGACCAAGCTGTTTCACCGCGGCGATCACAATCAACCCACACGCGAAATCACTCCGGGCAAGCTCACCGTATTGGTTTCGGAAGGTGCATCCAAGAGTTTTCCGGCCGATGATCCGTCCATTCCCACCAGTGGTCGGCGGCTTGCGTTTGCCAAATGGCTCACGCAAAACGATCCGCCCAATCCGCTGTTCGTCCGATCCTTTGTCAATCGCGTCTGGATGCATCATTTCGGCCGAGCGATCGTTGCAACGCCGGGTGACTTCGGGAAACTCGGAACTCCACCCACGCATCCCCAGTTGCTGGATTGGCTAGGCATGGAGTGGGTCGAGCATGGCTGGAGCCTGAAGCACCTGCATCGAACCATCATGCTATCAACCGCTTATCGACAGTCCTCGGTCCGTGATCCGGCCCGGGAATCGATCGACCCGGACAATCGCTTCTATTGGCGAAGAGACTTGCAGCGATTGGATGCCGAAGTGCTTCGAGACAGCCTGCTGGCTCTTTCCGGTCAACTCAAAACCGATTTGTATGGCCCTCCGATCGCTCTGCAAGAAGATGACGCCGGGCAGGTGCGCATCGATCCTGGGCAGCCCCGCCGAAGTATCTACGCCAAATGGAGGCGGACACAACCGGTTGCCATGCTTCAGACGTTCGATGCGCCGGTGATGGGAGTCAATTGCGATCTTCGACCTGCGTCGACGGTCGCCACCCAGTCGCTCCTGATGATGAACAACGAGTTTCTCCTCGACCAAGCTGACAAGATCGCCAAACGGTTTGCAGGCCACGTCGCGGTGCAACCCAACGGCGGTGATGACGTTGCAAGCGATCCACGGGGGACTTGGAAACTTCCGCCAGCGCCGCCGAGACGTTGGCGATTCGGCACGGGAACATTCAATCGAGAGACGGGTAAGGTCGACGTTTTTGCCGAATTTGCGCACCTGCGTGAAGGTAGCAGCTTGCCGGGCACTCGGATCCCGGATCCCATCACCGGATATGTCTTTTTGACGAACGAGGGAGGGCATCCTGGAAACGCATCGTATCCCGCGATCCGTCGCTGGATCGCACCCGGCGCAGGCACGGTCGACATCCAAGGCATCCTTTCCCATGGCAGCGAAAACGGAGATGGTGTGATCGGACGAATCAGTTCCAAGCATGGGCAAGCCGGGAATTGGCCCATCAAGGCCGGTTCGGGACCGACGACGGCAGCGAATCTGGCGGTCGAACCGGAGGATACGATCGATCTCGTTCTCGAATGCGGCGAACACGAAACGTCCGACTCGTTTACGTGGACGGTGAAGATCATCTTTACGCCGAATGAACCATCGTTGCGCCCAACCATCTTCGACTCGAATTGCGGTTTCCAGTTGCAGCAAGAGGATTATGCGTCGCTGGGCCAGCAAATCGTCGCGGCATGGGAATGCATCCTGCATCGCCCTCCGACCGATCAGGAACTCGATGTCGCAGGTCGCTTTGCTCAGGGGCAACTGGATCTTCTGTACCGTCAACCCGAGCGACTCAGCGGTGGCAACAGCGCCGCGCGTCAAGTCTTGATCAACATTTGCCAGACGCTTTTGAACTCCAACGAGTTTCTTTACGTGGACTGATCCCATCATGAGCGAAACAAACCCTGCGAGGGAAACGTGGCTGCAAGAGCGCCGACAATGGCTTCAGCATGTCGGCATGGGAATCGGCGCGATCGCCCTCAAGCTGATGCTGTCGGACGATCCTCTCAGAGCCGAGCCGCCGATCTTGAAAGACAAGCCGCATCGGGATCTGATACCTCGACCCACCCATTTTGCGCCGAAAGCCAAGGCGATGATCTCGCTGTTCCAGCACGGCGGGCCCTCGCATATGGATCTCACCGATCCGAAACCGGAGTTGACCAAGTTCAGCGGCACGGACTACCAAGGAGAGATCGGATTTTCGTTTGTCAATCAAGCCAGCAAGAAGCTGTTGGGGAGTCCGTTCGCGTTTGCTCCGCGCGGCGACAGTGGGACGGAATTGTCGGAGCTGTTGCCTCACATCTCGGGTGTGATCGATGACATTTGCTTGATCCGCAGCATGCATACCGGGAACAATGGGCACGAGGTGTCGATTCGGTATTTTCATGGAGGGATCCCTGGTATTTTGGGACGCCCGACGTTGGGGGCTTGGTTGACCTACGCCCTTGGTACCGAGTCGCAGGAATTGCCCGCCTACATGGTCCTCAGCGACCCGGGAGGGCACCCGGTCGATGGCGTGACGAATTGGTCCAATGGGTTCATGCCCGCCTTGTTCCAAGGTACCGTGCTCCGGCCCAAGGAGCCTCGCGTCTTCAATTTGCAACCTCCCGCCCATTTGGCCGGGGAGATGCAGCAGCAGAACCTGCAATTGTTGCAAGAGATCAACCGACAGCCCACGACTCTGCATCCCACCGAGCCCGAGTTGTACGCTCGGATGGCGCCGTACGAATTGGCGGCCAAAATGCAGCTTGCCGCTACCGATGCGTTGGATATTTCAAAAGAGACCGAAGCCACGCTCAAGCTTTATGGAATCGACGAGCCTGAAACGCAGGAGTACGGAACACGCTGTTTGCTCGCTCGCAGACTCGTTGAGCGCGGGGTTCGTTTCGTGCAATTGTTTCACGCAGGCCAACCCTGGGATAATCACGACAGCATCGCAAAGAATTTGCCAGCGATATGCCGCAAGACGGATAAGCCGGTCGCGGGTTTGGTGGCGGATCTCAAGCAGCGCGGACTGCTCGATACGACGCTAGTCCATTGGGGTGGCGAGATCGGCCGATTGCCGGTGACTCAGGAACATGGCAGCCCGGACCGGGCGGGTCGCGACCACAACGGGCAAGGGTTCAGCATCTGGATGGCTGGGGGAGGTATCCGAGGCGGGATGGCGTACGGCAAGACTGACGAGTTTGGCCACAAAGCGGTCGAGCAGATCGTGACGCCGAACGATTTCCAGGCGACTGTGATGCATTTGTTCGGACTCGAACATGAGAAGGTCTATTATCCGTACAACAACACCAAACAGATCATCACGGCGCACCGCCCAACTCGCATCATCCAAGAGATTGTGACGTAGATGCGGCATACTGCGGACTGTCTGAACTCCGGCAGAGCACAGGGGCATGCATCGCAACCTCGCAAGCAGAAACACTTGCGAAATCCGCGGCGACGCAAGAATTCTGCGAACCCGCAAGCTCCAAACCCGCTGGGAGGGCTTGCCAACCCTCCCGTAGCAGACATCTCAAGCCAACAGAGGTAAACTACGGGCGGGGGCCCCGTGAAGGTTATCCTGGGAATACCCATCTGGCCCACATCCTCGCACCCCTTGGAGTCGAACGGTTATGGCATCGATGTTGAGCGTTGGCCCATTGACGGATGACGAACTGCACAAGATGGACGCCTACTGGCGTGCGTCCAATTACCTTTCGGTCGGACAGATCTATCTTTTCAAGAACCCGCTTCTCCGTGAACCCCTGCGCCGCGAACACATCAAGCCGCGATTGCTGGGGCACTGGGGGACTTCGCCCGGTCTGAACATGCTCTATGTTCATCTCAACCGTATCATCCAACGGGATGATTTGAACATGATGTACATCATCGGACCTGGACACGGAGGTCCGTCGCTGGTCGCGCACGCGTATCTCGAGGGAACGTACAGCGAGGTCTACCCCGACATCAGCCAGGACGCGACAGGCATGCAGAAGCTGTTCAAACAGTTCAGCTTTCCCGGAGGCATCCCCAGCCACGTTGCGCCTGAAACACCAGGCAGTATTCATGAAGGGGGCGAACTTGGATACGCCCTTAGCCATGCCTTTGGGGCCGCGTTCGACAACCCGGACCTGATCGTCGCGTGCATCGTCGGAGATGGAGAAGCCGAGACCGGACCGCTGGCCACCGGTTGGCACGGCAACAAGTTTCTCAATCCTGCACGCGACGGCTGCGTCCTGCCGATCCTGCACCTCAACGGATACAAGATCGCGAACCCGTGCTTCCTGGCTCGGATCCCCAAGGACGAACTTCAAAAGCTGTTCGAAGGGATGGGGTACAAGCCCTACTTTGTCGAGGGATCCGATCACGTGTCGGTCCACCAACAACTGGCCGCGGCGCTGGATCATATTGTGCCTGAAATCAAGTCGATTTGGGCTGACGCGCGCGAGCGCGGCGTGGCTCGTCGGCCCATCTGGCCGATGATCATCTTTCGAACTCCCAAGGGGTGGACCTGCCCGCCTGAGATCGACGGGAAAAAATGCGAAGACTACTGGCGCAGTCACCAAGTCCCGATGGGCGACATGGACAAGGAAGAACATATTCGCATCCTGGAGCAATGGATGCAGAGCTATCGACCTTCGGAACTGTTCGATGACGCTGGACGTTTTCGTATCGAGTATGCGGAGCTGGCACCCAAGGGAACGCGGCGCATGAGTGCCAATCCGCATACGAACGGCGGTGAACTGCTGCGCGATCTGCGTCTGCCGGACTATCGCGAGTACGCGGTCAAGGTTTCCAAGCCTGGCGGAACGATCGCGGAGTCGGCTCGTGTGATGGGCACATACCTGCGCGACGTGATGAAGTTGAGTCTCGACAGCAAGAACTTCCGTCTTTTCAGCCCTGACGAAAACAACTCCAATCGTTGGCAGGATGTGCTCGAGGTCACGAATCGCTGCTACATGGCGGACATCTACCCAGAGGATGACAAATTGTCCCCTGACGGCCGGGTCATGGAGGTACTCAGCGAGCATCAATGCCAGGGGTGGCTCGAGGGTTATTTGCTGACCGGCAGACACGGATTCTTCTCCTGCTACGAAGCCTTTATTCACATCATCGATTCGATGTTCAACCAGCACGCGAAGTGGTTGAAGGTTTGCAACCATATTCCGTGGCGTCGTCCGATCGCATCGCTCAATTACTTTTTGAGCTCGCACGTTTGGCGCCAGGACCACAACGGTCTCAGCCACCAAGATCCCGGCTTCATCGATCACGTGGTCAACAAGAAAGCGGAGGTCATTCGCGTCTATCTGCCCCCCGATGCCAACTGCCTTTTGTCGATCACCGATCATTGCTTGCGAAGCCGCAACTATGTCAATGTCGTGGTCGCGGGCAAGCAACCGGCGCCGCAGTGGTTGACCATGGACCAGGCGATCAAGCATTGCGCGGCGGGGATCGGGATCTGGGAATGGGCCAGCAATGATCGCGGGCATGAACCCGACGTCGTCATGGCGTGCTGCGGCGATGTTCCGACCCTGGAAACGCTTGCCGCGGTCAGTTTGCTCCGCAAATACTTGCCAGACCTCAAGGTGCGCGTCGTCAATGTCGTGAATTTGATGCGGTTGCAACCGCAATCACTACATCCTCACGGCATGTCCGATCATGATTTTGATGTTCTTTTTACGAAGGACAAACCGATCATTTTCGCCTTTCACGGCTATCCTTGGTTGATTCATCGTTTAACCTACAAACGGACCAATCACGCGAATCTGCACGTTCGAGGTTACAAGGAGGAGGGGACCACAACCACTCCTTTCGACATGGTGGTCATGAATGAGATCGACCGATTCCATCTATGCGGCGACGTGATCGATCGGTTGCCGCAACTCGGTTCGCGGGCGGCCTATTTCAAGCAAGCGATCCATGAAGCGCTCATCGACCACAAGAATTACATCGAGGAACATGGGGATGATATGCCGATCGTTGCGGGTTGGACGTGGGGTCAGGAAGCCTTCCCCGGTGTACCGGGCACATCAACCGAGGGAGACAATCTCTAACAGCACGCGTTCCCAACCGCGTTGGATATCCGCACCATGAAACTACCGCGACCGGCTGGATACTTCTCCCCCATCGGGGCGACCGTGATGGACGGAGGTGTGAATTTCAATCTCTACTCCAGGCACGCGACTGGGGTGGAGTTGTTGTTGTTCGATCGCGAAGACGATGCGATTCCTGCTCGAACGATCACGCTCGATTCGCACAGCAATCGAACCTACAACTACTGGCATATCTTCGTGCCGAGGATTCATGCCGGACAATTGTACGGTTACCGAGTTTTGGGCCCTTACGAACCGCAGTGCGGTATGCGATTCGACTCGCAAAAGGTGTTGCTCGATCCCTACGGGCGAGCCGTAGTGGTGCCTCACGGCTACACCCGGGAATCTGCGTGTCGCCAGGGCGATAATGCCGCGACCGCGATGAAGAGTGTCGTCGTCGATCCGCACGCCTACGACTGGGACGGTGACGAGCCTCTGCAGCGACCATCAGCCCATACGATCATCTACGAGATGCATGTGGGGGGGTTTACCAAGAACCCCAACTCGGGAGTCGCGGAGCCCAAACGCGGCACCTACGCCGGTCTCATCGACAAGATCCCGTACTTGCAGCAACTGGGGATCACAGCCGTCGAACTGTTGCCGGTCTTTCAATTCGATGTCCAGGATGCCCCGGTCGGAAAAACCAATTACTGGGGTTATGCCCCTATCTCCTTCTTCTCACCTCACCATGCCTACAGCTCGGACAAATCGCCACTCGGGCCGGTCAATGAATTTCGCGACATGGTGAAAGCGTTGCACCGCGCGGGGATCGAAGTCATCCTCGACGTGGTCTTCAACCATACATCCGAAGGAAGCCAATCCGGTCCTACCAATTGCTTTCGAGGTATCGACAACCCGTCTTACTACATCCTGGAACGAGGAGGCGAGGACTATGCCAACTACTCCGGATGCGGAAACACGCTCAATGCCAATCAGCCTGTGGTCCGTCGCATGATTGTCGACGCGCTGCGGTATTGGGTCCATGAAATGCATGTCGACGGATTTCGATTCGATTTGGCCTCGATCTTGACGCGCGATGCCTCCGGCACGCCGTTGCCCAATCCGCCCGTTCTGTGGGATATCGAATCCCATCCGACGCTGGCTGGGACCAAGCTGCTCGCAGAAGCTTGGGATGCGGCGGGCCTGTACCAGGTCGGCACCTTTGTCGGCGACGCATGGAAGGAATGGAACGGACGGTTTCGAGATGACGTGCGGGATTTCTTTCGCGGCAAACCAGGGGCGGTACGACGCGTGGCGGACCGGGTTCTCGGCAGCCCGGAGATCTACGGTCATGAGAAACGAGAAGCGGAACAAAGCGTCAACTTTGTCACCTGCCACGATGGCTTCACCCTCAATGACCTGGTTTCCTACAACGAAAAACACAATGAGGCGAACGGACAAGGGAATGCGGACGGGTGCAACGATAATCGAAGCTGGAACTGCGGCTTCGAAGGGCCAACCAACGACCATGCGATCGAGTCCCTTCGGAATCGTCAGGTCAAGAATTTCCTCGCAGTCACCCTCCTGTCGCTCGGCATGCCTATGATCAACATGGGGGACGAAGTCCGACGCACCCAGCGAGGGAACAACAACGCCTATTGCCAGGATAATGAGATCAGCTGGTTCGACTGGACGGATCTGGTCCGACACAAAGAAATCTTTCGCTTCGCTCAATTGCTATGCCAACAACGCGCGACCCGCGACATGACCTACGAATCGGACCGAATCGGGCTGACCGATATGCTTCGCCAAGCCACCAAAGCCTGGCACGGCGTCAAGGCCAATCAGCCCGACTGGAGCGATAGCTCCTACACGATTGCCTTCAGTGGAGAATTTCGCCAGCACGGGTTGCTCATCTATTTCGCCTTCAACGCACACTGGGAGCCGCACGATTTCGAGCTTCCAGAGAGCAGATCCGCGTGGCGACGGTGGATCGACACCGGCCTGAAATCCCCCGATGACATCATGCATTGGAACGACGCTCCCGCAATTCAAGAAACCCACTATCGCGTCCTGGATCGTTCGGTGGTCTGGTTGTACACGACGGTATGAAATAAGCGATTCAACGTGGCACGACGCTCCGCGTCGTGAAAGATGGCTTTGTTCTGGTTGTGGAGGCTGTGTGCTACGGCGGGTCACGACGCGGAGCGTCGTGCCACGTAGGAAACACAAAATCATGGATCGTGCGGGGCCGTGACACGCCGAGCAACATTCTGTCGATGATGTTCAACATGGAAAAGGGTAAACATCAGCATCTCTCGTACGGTCAAACGCCCTAACAACGGATGCGGTAGGCGATAACGTTCCAAATCCTTCTCGTTCCATGGCTTAATTCCTTCTTCCAATCTCAGCAACGTAAAGGCAAGCTGGCCTACGAGCTGCTTTTGTCCCTCCTGCGGACTCGTCGGAGGTGCGGCCTGTTTCGGCGTGTAGCTACCGGCCGTCCCTCCCCTCGCAAGCCCTTCAAGGTAGGTGGAGCAAAGGGAGTTCCAGTTTCGAGATGACGTTTGAGCAACACCAAACAACGCACGTAGGATCAGTCGAGGAACACGCAAGGCTCGTGCTACTGGTACGGTCGATAGGATCAGATGGCGAACATTGTCAGCTGGCGACCACACCACGTTCTGCCTAGACCAGAATGGACCGGCTTCAATGCGGCGCCAGAACTCCAGCCCTTCCGCACGCAGTTTACCACAAGCCGCGAGAAGATCGTCCTTCGCAGGAACCGGATCTTGCAAGATTTGCATCATGTTAGTCCTTGCTTCACCCCTTGGCAGCTCGTTTATTTGTGGAAATGCTCGGTAAAAAGAATACGCAACTTCGGTGCAGGCATTTGTTCCGCATTGCTCATTCGATTCCGAGGAAGTTGGTCAATTGCTCGGAATCGCTCGCTTTTGCGGATTGGACTTGCCCTTCCCTCATCACACCTTCCTTCAAGAATCTGGTCCAACCCTCTCTCGCAAGTGAAACGGCGGCATCGCTCGGATCGAATTCTGCGAGCGGTTTCGCCATTGTCCAAAACATGTCCTGCCCGGTAAATACGATGCCTTCCTTTGGCAACTCCGCTTCTTGTCCATACGGACAACCGAGCATCACTCCCATCCGAGGCTTCATGGAAAGATCTTCGTCCGATATCGTACTCTTCGCCATGATTATGGTCTGCCACGGTTGCATCGGCACATCGGCAGATACGGACGATGGATCAAAGCGGAAAGTTCTTGCGTTATCCACGTACTCAACGATTCGATGCATTTCGAGTCGCTGACCGTTGGGAGGAATCACTGCCATGGATCGCGACGGAATGTTCTTGGCTCTCAAGAGAGCTAGTGCTAGGTTGGCGTTGGCAGTACAGACGCCATTCATCCCACTATCGAGTATACCAAGGGCATCGAGGGACCGAGGGGGCTTCCTTTGCTTCATATCCCGGATGAATCGCTGGATTTTCTGGGCGTATTCCTGCACATCACCGCTTGCTGGCCAGAGATTCTCAGCGAGTGATTGAATCTCCAGCGAATCCGATTGAACGCAGACTGTCGCAGTCCGATACGCGTCGTGAAGTGATTGGCCCTGCGACTCAGGCTTTCCGGCGATCAAGACCACTGAAGCCCACTCAAGTTGAACTTCCTGGCCCCGATCGCCTTTCAGTTTTACGCGGAGTACATCGTTCGATTCGTCTCGTCTCTCCACACGATATTCGACGACCGCATTGCTAGGCGTGCAACGGATGCAGAAGGAAACCGGGACTTGGCCGTCGACCACCTGTGGCAGAGGCATCGTCACCAAAAGCGTCCCCGTTTTCATTAGTTTGAATCTGGCACCTCCCAATGCCCCGACGGTGCCGGGACCGGACATGTTCTTCGAGGTGAACGTGTTTATCCATCCGGCCAACTCCTGGAACAAGTCGTCCGAATTCTGCGGTTGGATGACCACTCCACGAGAAGGAACCTGCTGAACCAGTTCCTGAGCTTCGCATCCAGAGAGAGCAACGACGAAAATCCAGAGAAAACCTGTGGCGAACGATGGTTTGAAACGTGTCATTTTCGATACTCATTTTTGTGGCTAAAACCATGGTAGAACAGTTGTCCTCAACTGTTCCAGAACGTCCCCATGAGCAACATCGCCCCGAGCGATTGGCACGCACCTATCCCAACAAGCAGCTGAGGACAGTTGCTCTACCATGAACCCGGCCATACTCTTATTCCCTATTCTCGCCCATACGAGCGTGTGCCGTCGTCATGCGTTTAGCGGACTTTACCAAAAAAGGTCGCCTTCCTTGCGGACCATCCGTTCTGACGAAATAGATATCGATTCCTTTCGACTCCCCAATTCGGGCGAGAAAGTTTCTTAACGTGTACTGCCCACCGGAAATCTCAGATACAACCAGATATCGTTCCGAAAACGTACGTTTGTCGTGCATTTGCAATTCCACAACTTCGCCGTGCGGTGAGTTGAACGCATGGATCAAATAGAACTCGACAGCGGTGCAGTCCTTTCGAATTTCCTTCCCTCGAACATGAGTGATGGTAGAGCCTTCGAATGCCAACAAAGGAAGGACTTCCGACTCCCGTTGGCGCGCATACCAGTCTGCAAAAAGCGCCATCAACCAGATCGCAATGAAGACGGGGGAAAAGAATAGAAATCCTCGGAGAGAAAGAAAGCTACTGCCTGGAT
>JBKDPB010000136.1:0-41319 GCA_046342615.1 Planctomycetota bacterium
AAATAGAATTACGGACAGATACGTGTCGAGACGGTTGCCGATCCGGAAAAAGGAGCTATTGCTGGAATTGGAACAGATGTTTATAATTCCGATATTAAGGTTGAATTGCCTGACCTCCTTATGTATCAAAAACCGATCTCATCCTTTAAGTACTTCTGATCGACCCGCTTGAGAGGACCCAGATCGAGAAAGAACTGATATCCGTCGCGCGTAGGAAAATCAAAGGATGGATTCGAGTCCGTGGTAGGCAGGGGCCGCGCCTTTCCGAACGAAGCAAAGAAGTTGAATGCCATCGGCAGAACAAACGCTCCGTTGCGATGGAAATCATCGAAGAACCAATCGGCGATCGGAGCTTGCGGTGACACAGCCACCAGGGCCGGGTGAGAATCGATCGCTCCAGCGGAGGTGTAGAATCCGGGATAGGAGATCCCCCACTGGCCGACACGGCCATTGTTGCGAGGTACGTTCTTCATCACCCAATCGATGGTGTCGTACGTATCGCTGCTCTCGTCGATTTGATCATTGCGGGTCTTGTTCCGCACGTGCGGGCGCATGTTCACAAACTCCCCTTGGCTCATGTAGCGGCCTCGCACATCCTGCATCACAAAGATGTACTTGTTCCGCTCGAACTCCGCGCAAGGCCCCAGCCGCGCTGGGTAGTTGTTGAGGCCGTAGGGACCGACGCTGTAAGGGGTCCGAAACAGCATCACGGGATACTTCTTGGCGGGATCCAGGTCGTTGGGGGCATAGATCGCCGTGAACAGCTCCATTCCGTCCCGCATCCGGATGCGGATCTCGTCTTTCGTGTAGTTGGCGCGGATGTATTCCGCTCGCTCATCGGTTTGGGCGGATGCGATATTTTCCAGGAAAAAAATGGCCACCAAGCTGGAAAGGGTGGCGAAAACAACGGATGAGCGATGCATCGGTGGTGTCTCCTCGTCGGTTTGCGGATCGCTTGTAGTGTACATGGAGGAACCGGTCGGTTAACTTCTGGTTCGGAAAAACCACCAAGTTACACTTGCACGCTTCGATGAAATCCCGACCTTCAAGGGCGAAACGGACTCTCGCCGACTTCATTCGCGGCACCCCCGTGCCCCTCGAACGAGTGCCCCTCGACGAGCCGATCGATGCGGAAACATTCGATCTGGCCAGCGCCGAATCCCTGGTCCGGATGGCTGGCGACGAAGGGCTGACGGAGAGCGAGCCCGCCGCCGCATCCCAGACGATGCCGATGGAGCGCGCGTCGAAGAAGGGGAAAAAAGAGGAGAGGGAGAGCAGTCCAGCCCCAGCCTTGCTCGATGCGATCTCAGGACTGCCCGACTTTCAGGCGGCCGTTCACGACTGGCGGGATGGTCGACCCATCTGCTGGGAAGGGGCATGGCTCGGAGCGGTTCCTCCGATGGCTGCGGCCGCCGTTCGCTCCCTAACGCAACCGCTGTTGATCGTCGTGGCGCATCATCAAGACGCCGAGACGGTCGCTCGCGATCTGGAGTTCTTTCTCGAACAGGATTGCGACGTCTTTCCTCCCGCCTCGGACGATACCGATGTCGATTCTCTGCAGCAGCAGGAAGTGATCCAGCGACTGCAAGTTCTCTCGCATCTCAACGACTATCGAAACAAATCGGCAACGCAGATACCGGTGATTGTTACCACATTGCCGGCCTTGATGCATCCTGTCCCGAGCCCCGAGCAAATGCAGCGCGACCGCAGAATCCTCGAGGTCGGCAAGCGGACCGATCTGAGCGAACTCAAGGCATGGCTGGCGTCGGCAGGCTATCGGACAACCACGAGCGTGAAGCTGCCGGGCGAATTCACCGCTCGAGGCGGCATCCTCGATGTCTATCCTCCCGATGCTTCGGAACCCCGGCGCATCGAGTGGTTCGACAATGAAGTCGAATCGATTCGAACGTTCGACAGCGTAACCCAGCGATCGATCGATCGCCTGGAACGGATCGATCTGCTCGCAGCCAACGAGGCCACGCGCGAGGAAGCGTCGCTGCTGGATCATTTGCCCCAAGCCACGATGGTCTTGGTCAGCGAGCCGATCGCGGCCCTGCATCAAGCCGACGCATTCCGTTCGCGAGTCCCGTTCCCCGAACGATTCCTGGATCCGATCTCTTTGTATCAACGGCTGGAAGACTATCCGTTCGCCCAGATCACGCAACTGGCCGCCGAAGGTTACTCCGGCGAGCGGATCCGGATCCCCATCGGAAATGTCGAGCGGATCGGAGGTGAGCTTGAGAACATCGCTCGCGACATCGACCAGTCCCTTGGCGATCATCGCAATGCCGCCATCGTCTGCATCAATGAAGGGGAGTTGGCCCGCATGCAGGAGATCGTCAAATCGAGCGATTCCTACCAAGGGGGGCGACTCCGACTTCTCGTGGGACTCCTCAGTTGCGGGTTCGAAATTCCGCACGGCGCACTGATCCTGACCGTCAATCAATTGCTGCGGCGCACGATGCTCAAGCGCTCAAGCAAAAAACACGCATCGCGCGCCATCGACAGCTTTCTCGATCTCCGTGAAGGGGATCTGGTCGTCCACCTCTCGCACGGGATCGGTATCTATCTCGGATTGGAGATGATCGAAAAGGAAGGTCAGCGATTCGAGCATCTGGTCCTCGAGTTCGACGGCGGAACCAAACTCTACGTCCCTTCGACCAAGATCGATCTGGTGCAGCGTTACGTCGGCGGAACCAAGACGCGCCCAAAACTCGCCAAGATCGGCGGACAAATGTGGGCCAAGCAGAAGCGAGCCGCCGAATCGGCCGTGGCCGATATGGCCGCCGAGTTGCTTGAACTCCAGGCCCAACGCCGCGCGCAACGCGGTATCGCCTTTCAACCCGATTCGGTCTGGCAACAACAGTTCGAAACATCGTTCCCCTACGAGGAGACACCGGATCAATTGACGGCGATCGAAGCCACCAAAAAAGACATGATCAGCTCCCGGCCCATGGAACGCTTGATATGCGGCGATGTCGGGTTCGGAAAAACCGAAGTGGCCATGCGAGCCGCGTTCAAAGCCGTCGAGAGCGGCTACCAAGTCGGGGTCCTCGTGCCGACCACGGTGTTGGCCGAACAGCACTTCAAAACGTTTCGACAACGCATGGCCGAGTTCCCTTTCGAGATCGCCAAGCTCAGCCGCTTTGAATCCGCCGCGGAACAGAAAGAAACCATCCAACGCATCGCCGGCGGAAAAGTCGATATCGTGATCGGAACCCATCGAATCGCATCCAGCGATGTCCGCTTCTTCAATCTGGGACTTCTGATCATCGACGAAGAGCAAAAGTTTGGCGTCGAACTCAAGGAACGAATCAAACGCGCGGCCGCCCAAGTCGATGTGCTGACCCTCTCCGCCACTCCCATCCCGCGCACCCTGCACATGTCCCTCGTGGGAATTCGCGATATCTCGAATCTGGTGACTCCGCCCGAAGAAAGAATGGCAGTCGAAACCCGCGTCGTGCGATGGAATGACGCCCTGATCCGCAATGCCATCCTGCGCGAACTGAATCGGGATGGCCAAATTTTCTTTGTGCATAATCGAATCGAGGATATGCACGCGGTAGCTGCCCGCTTGCAGCGCATCGCACCCGAGGCCAGGATCGCTATCGGCCACGGGCAAATGGCCGAAGACGGGCTCGAACAGGTCATGCTCGACTTCATCGAACATCGCGCCGATATCCTGCTCTCGACGACCATTATCGAAAGCGGGCTCGATATCCCCAACGCCAATACGATCTTCATCGATGAGGCGGATCGCTACGGACTGTCCGAGCTGCACCAACTGCGAGGACGCGTCGGACGCTATCGCCATCAAGCCCATTGCTACCTGCTGGTCGATCGGAACAAACATCTCAATCCCGACGCCGCTCGCCGGTTGCACGCCATCGAGGAATTCTCGCAACTCGGAGCCGGCTTCGGCATCGCCATGCGCGATCTCGAAATTCGCGGCGCAGGAAATTTGCTCGGTACCCAGCAAAGCGGACACATTGCGGCAGTCGGCTATGAACTCTATTGCCAACTCCTCGAGAGCGCCGTGCGGCAATTGACCCACCAACCCGCCAAGCTCAGCCTCGATGTCGAAATTCACTTGCCGATCGAAGCCTATCTGCCTGCCGACTATGTCATCGACATGCGGCAAAAGATCGATATCTATCGACGCATCAGCCGGCTGCAAGATGTCCAAACGGTAGCGGACATGCGCCAGGAATTGGTCGATCGCTTCGGCGAATTGCCTCAGCCTGCGGATCGCTTGCTCGAATTGGCCGAATTGAAAATGGATGCCGCCTTGTGGTCGGTGCGCTCCATCGGGATCGAAGACCACTGCCTTTGCTTCATGTACACCGATTCCCGACGTATCCAGCAGCTGGCAGACCGGCATCGCGGTAAACTCCGAATCATCGATGCGCAAAACGCTTTCTGGCCCCTGTGGGACTCAACGCCTGCGACCTCGCTCCACGACGGCGATCGCGCCAAGCGGCTTGCCCAATTAGATTTGCTAGCCATTCTGCGACAGGTCTTGCGTTACGAGGTGTAAATTTCGTATGACGTTCTCGAAGTCCAGGATGCGTGAAGCAAGGGTTGCTGCACGGCCCGGTTCGATCGTCAGGCAAATGCTCCAGCTATGAAGTTTCCAATTCCCTTCGGTGTTCTCTGCTGGATGGTCTCCGCGTGCAATCTGGGATTGCTGGCTCAGGATCCCGTTCGAGTCGCGATGCGCGAATCCGATCTGGCCGAAGACCGCGGGGATTATGCCGTGTTCGACCCGCAGCAGGCGATGCAGAGCCAACCGCTCCCGCGCGGCGAACGCTTCGAGGCGGGCTGCATCATTGCCGTTGTCGGGACCGAGCCTGTTCTGGTGGGCGATTTGCTCAGCCCCGCCAAGGTGCCGGTGGACGCGTTTTCCGACCGGGAATTTGAAATGAGACTGCGCAAGGAACTCGTCAATTCGATCGCCAAGAAATGTCTCGCACAGCATTTTCTCAGTTTGCAAACTGCTGGAAAGCCCAAGAAGGAACGAGATGAGATTCGATCCAAGATGATGTCGAAGACGGCCGAAATCTTTCGAACCCAGGTCATGCCCGAACAGATGAAACAGTTCAAGTGCGAGTCCGAACTGGAATTCATCCAGCTGGTGGAATCGCAGGGGGCCAGCTTGCCGTCACTGATGAGGAGCTTTAGCGAATCGGCCTGGGCTGAACAAGCGATTCGCGAGGGAACGAAGGAGAAACACGAGGCGCAGTTATTTGAGTTGCAAGATTACTACAATCAGCATCCCGAGGAATGGGAACGCAGCCAGCGCGCACGGTTTCGAGTACTCTACGCCCCGTTCAAGGCGTTTGAAAATGATCGACAAGCCGCCTACAACGCCATCGTCGAGATGGGCAATCAGGTCTACCTCGGTGGAGCTCCGTTCGAAGCGGTCGCGAAACAGTCTTCAAAGGGCATGAACGCAGACGAGGGAGGCGCTTTTGATTGGATCTCTCCGGGCGCTCTCAAGAGCAAGGTGGTCGAGGATGCCGTCTTCGCGATCGAACTTCGAGCCCTCAGCCCCATCCTCGAAGATGCCGACGGATTCTATATCATCGAGGTTCTCGAACGGGAGGAACCCCGCATCGTCAGCTTTGTCGAGGCCCAAGCCGACATCCGTACCAAGCTCACCAATCAGAGAAAGGAACGGGAGCGCAAGGATTTCGTCAAGAAAGTGATCGACAAGACTCCGATTTGGACCCGCTGGCCGCAAGACATCCCAGGCTCGCAAGATATCGCTTCCCTCGAACAGTAGTCCTAAGTCCGCGCCGGGCCGACACCGGTCATTCGAATTGGCAAGCCTGGCAGTTTAGGCGGACTCTACAGGGCAGGATGGAGGGATTGAATTCTAGATACCGTTTATTTCGATCCTAAAGAAGCCGAAACGGTTTCGTTCTATCGAAGGATCAAGTCATGAAACGCGGTCTACCCTCATTGGTTCTCCTCGCCCTCTCGCTTTTCAGCTCGACGGGCTGTCTGCATCATCACGCTGGACATTGCAACACGTGCAATGGCCCCATCGGATGTCGTCCATGCCGCGTTGCATGGCAACGTGGTGGAACCGATTACGGCGCCCACCTGTCCCACAGCCAATATCGCCAGGACAACCAAGTCGGATCGGGCGTATCATCGGCCACAGTCGGCTACCCGTACTACACGGTGCGCGGTCCCCGGGACTTCCTCGCCAACAATCCTCCGAGCATCGGCCGCTGAGCGACTGCGGTGGGCAGCCGGTGAATCGCTTCGGTTAGCGGTGCACCAGCGCCTTGAACTCCGCCATGAGTTTTTTGGTGATCGGGCCTACCTTCCCATCACCGATCGGTCGTCCATCGATCGAGATCACTGGGATCACTTCCGCAGCGCTTCCCGTCAGGAAGCATTCGTCGGCAACGAGCAGATCGTGGCGTGTCAGCGTCAGTTCGTGCGCGGGGATGCCCATCGATCGGGCGAGCCCCAAAACCGCGTTGCGAGTGATGCCTTCGAGGATGCCGGCATCTTTGGGTGGGGTGAGCAGTTGGTCGCGCTTGACGATGAAGATGTTGTCGCCCGTGCATTCGGCGACTTCTCCTTTGTGGTTGAGCATCAACGCTTCGACGCACCCTGCCTGCTGCCCCTCGATCTTGGCCATGATGTTGTTCAGGTAGTTTAGGGACTTGACCCGAGGACTCAGCGCGGCGGGGTGATTGCGGATCGTCGCTGCGGTGATAATTTTTAGCCCGCTCTCGTAGTGCTCCGCGGGGTAAAGGGCGATGTGATCCGCGATGATGATGACTTGCGGGTTGGAGGTGCGGTTGGGATCGAGCCCTAGCGAGCCGGCTCCTCGCGTCACCACCAGGCGAATATAGGCATCCTTCAGGTCGTTTCGCCGAAGGGTTTCCATGACATCCGCCTCCATCTGCTCCTTGGAAATCGGTATCTGCAGACAGATCGCACGGGCCGATTCATAGAGCCGATCCATATGTTCGCGCAGTCGAAAGACTTTGCCGGAGTAGCTTCGCATCCCCTCGAAAATCCCATCCCCATAGAGCAGCCCGTGATCGTAGACGCTGATCTTGGCGTTTTCCTTGTCGTAGTAGGTCCCGTTGATATAAATTTGCAGTGACATGGTTGAAATCCTGGAAAATGGAGAGTCCGTCGGATGACGCCTGCTAGGGTAGCATATGGCAGGAAATCGCCATAGCCGCGCAGGCCTCGTTCCCCAGCGGTTTTGTAGCTATCATGATCGGATGTGATCTGTTTTTCTTACTGCCCGGCCTTCCCAACCCAATCCTATGACCGACGATTCTGCTCCCGAAAATACCCGCCCGTTCTACCGTCGCGTCATCCTGAAATTAAGCGGAGAAAGCTTGGCCCACGCTGGCGAACGGGGCATCAGCATGGACGAGGTCTCGGCGATCGCGCGCCAGATCAAGAATGCCCATGCCTTGGGCTGCCAATTGGCCGTGGTCGTGGGTGGTGGGAACATTCTGCGAGGAGCCCAGTTCAAAGGCTCCAGCGGCGAGATGATCCAGGAAGCCACCGCGCACTATATGGGCATGCTGGCTACCGTCATCAACGCCCTCGCTCTTCAGGATGCCCTCGAGGCCATCGGTTCCAATACCCGCGTGATGTCGGCCATCAAAATGGACGGCGTCGCGGAACCCTTCATCCGTCGCCGAGCCATTCGTCATCTGGAAAAAGGACGCATCGTCATTCTCGCCGCTGGCACCGGCGCTCCGTTCGTCACCACCGATACCTGTGCGGCCAACCGAGGACTCGAGCTCGATGCCGATATCGTGCTCAAGGCCACGAGGGTCGACGGCGTCTACAGCGATGATCCGGAAAAGAACCCGCACGCTATCCTCTATCGCGAACTGGACTACGACACCGTCATCGAAAAGAATCTCAAGGTCATGGACTCGACTGCCATCGCTCAGTGCCGCACGCACAAGCTTCCGATCCTGGTCTTCAATTTCAAGAAGGATGGCAATATTGTCAAAGCGGTCAGCGGTCTCAAGGTCGGTACCCGAATCAGCCCTCGCTCGGAATCGGGCGAACAAATCCTCATCAATGCAACTTGAGTTCACCCTCTAACCACATCCTCTCGGAGAATCGATATGAACGTCGAAGAAATCCTGCTCGATGCCGAAGAACGCATGGACAAGGCGCTCAGCCACCTGAAAACCAACCTCGCTGGAATCCGCACCGGACGGGCTGCTCCAGGCTTGCTCGATTCGGTGCGAGTCACCGCCTACGGATCGCAAACACCGCTAAAGCAACTCGCGAGCGTCGGTGCCCCCGAACCGCAGCAACTGGTCATTCGACCGTTTGATACCAGCATCATCAAGGATATCGAAAAAGCCATTGTCGCAAGCGAACTGGGGCTCAATCCCCAAAATGATGGTCGCATCATTCGAATCAATATTCCCCCGCTCAGCACCGACACGCGAAAGAAGCTGGTGGCCCGCATCAAGGAACTGTCCGAGGAAGCCCGCATCTCCATCCGGAATGTCCGCCGCGATGCCAACAAAGCTCTCGAAACCGCGGAAAAAGACAAAACCATCAGCGAAGACGATCGCGACAAGGCCAAGGAAGAGGTGCAGGAGTTGACCAAAAAATTCGAGGAATCCGTCGGTGAACTCGCCAAGGGCCGCGAAGCGGACGTGATGGAACAGTAACTTGCCCTCCACCATGAAGCTATCCTCGCCTCTCGAAATGCATCGTCGCCGATTCTTGACGGCCGCCGGCGCTTCAGCGCTCGCGGCCGTATCGTCGCCGTCGCGACCTGTGCTCGCGTCGACCACCCATCCCGTTTTCGCCAGCGAGAGGATTCGGGTAGGCGCGATCGGAGTCGGCGGACGCGGCTCGCTCTTGCTCGAACAGCTCCCTGAAACCGCTCAGATCGTCGCGGTCGCGGATTGTAACGAGCCGCGAGCTCTCGCTTTTCGCGACAAAGTCAAAGCGGATTGGCCGGTCTTCTCCGACTATCGCAAAGTCCTCGATCGAAACGATATCGACGCCGTCATCGTGGCGACGGGGGAGTTTCAGCGCATCAGACCGTGCATCGAGGCATGCTTGGCAGGCAAGGATATCTACGCCGAGAAGCCCCTTTCGCTGTACGTGCAAGAGGGTCGCGCTCTGGTCGATGCTGCGCGAAAAGCGAAACGGGTTGTCCAGGTCGGAACGCAGCAGCGTTCCATGGAGATGAATCGCATCGCGTGCGAACTCATTCGCAACGGCGGGTTGGGAAAGATCCTGGAAGTCCGCGCGATCGCTTACGAAGGACCCCAACCATCCCCCGCCGAGCCGTTTCCTGCCGAAGCGGTTCCGCCTGGGTTGGATTGGAACAGTTGGCTCAATCAAGCCGCCGATCGCCCCTTCCACTCGAAATGGATGGGTTGGATGCAATGGCGTGATTTCGCAGGAGGACAAATGACCAACTGGGGAGCCCATGGGGTTGATCAAATTCAATGGGCGCTCGGGATGGATGGCACCGGACCCGTGCAGATGGAACCACTCACGCCCGGCTTGAGCGGCCACGTCCGCATGAAGTACGCGAACGGGGTGGTTGTCAATTTCGCAATCGAGCCGGGTAAGGGACCGATGGGGGGAGCAGTCTTCATCTGCGAGAAAGGCAAGCTCGAAATCAATCGCAACAAATTCACTTCCAATCCGCCTGAGATTGCGATCGAGCTTCTCAAACAACTCGACATCGCTGAGGAGGAACGCAAATGGAGTGACGATCTCGCCCTATGGCAAGCTCGATGGCATATGCAGAACTGGCTGGACTGCATCAAGTCGCGGGAATTACCCGTTGCTGACGTCGAGATCGGGCACCGTTCGATCTCGGTGTGCCACTTGGCAAACATCACCCGCGAACTGCAGCGGCCTCTTCGATGGGATTCGGTGAAGGAGTCCTTCGCGGACGATCCCGAGGCGAACCAGCTCCTCGCTCGCGAACGCCGCAAGGGCTTCGAGCTGCCCACCTAGCGTTGTCTCCGCCGGCAGCCACCACCGTTCTTGCATCTCGGTTCCCCTGGTTGCGGCAAGAGCAACGGGGTTGCTCCCTGAGTCTCGGATTTGATGTCCCGAGTTTTAAGCAGCGCTCTTCTGCTGGTATTCCCCGACGGATGGTAACCAAGGGGAGCTACCAAGTGTTGGCTCACCCGTGATCAAATGCGACTTGGTACTCGCGAACCAGCTAGCCAAATCTTGGGGCATTCGCTCCAGAAGGGATCGCATCGCATGTTCATGAGTTCCCCAAGCGATGTTGCATGCGATCAGATCGAGGACCTTGGGATGATCGAAATAGGCAGTATGGATCAACTCGCTTCCAGCGAGGTCCTTGCTAAAGGACTCCAGACCTCTCGTAAAGGAGGGGCCTCCCAGTAAGCGTCGGAGTTTGGGCGCGACGTCGCCCGCTGCTTTGTCCGCACTTGCGAGCAACTCGTTGTTCAAGCTGTCGGGGATTGGCGGAGCAAGCTTCTTGAGTGTTCCAAACGGACACGGAGAAACATCGATAATGTTCGCCGTCGGGCGGTCGTTCCCTTGTGCGGAGCGCGCAACAACGCTTCGAATGCTTCGGTCTGCAACAGGGTGGACCAAGAAGTTGTACAACGGGGCAAAGACCCAGAAAATGGGACGGGCCAGTAGATTGAGATTGTCAGACACAAACACCCGTTCCCTCGGTTGCAGTTTCCCCAGGAAGGACACTGTGATATCCAACGTTGCTCGCAGGCCATTGATCGCTTCATCATCCGGTGACCAGATCCCCAGCCAACGCGATTGGTACGTCGCAAAGGCATCGTCCTCAAGTCGATACTCCGCCCGAATGCGAAATGATTCGATGACCGGACGAATTCACATCAGACCGATGATCAAGAACACATATGCAGCGCATATCGCCATGCCAAACATGAACAATCCCTCGCGCGTCGTAAACAGATATCCAGCCACCGAAAGGGGACCAACAGGATCATACGCGCCGATCTCGACCCCCTGTGGGGTCTCGACCACGCGAATCCCCGCCCAACGCAAGAAAGATAGAATCGGGTAATCGAAGAAATTTTGGAGGTTCGCCGATTCGTTTTTGGACAAGAGGAAGGCCTCGCGTTTGCCTATGGCGGCATTCCACATCAGGATCGATAGGTGCTTCAGTGTTCGGTAAGCAGGTCGGAGCAAAAGAAACCCGAAGAGCAGCAAGAGCAGATTGATCGGGTTCCAAGGGTTGCGACCGCAATGCTGCAAGAAAGGGGTCCCAACGGTAGTCCAGGTTCGAAGCCGTTCCAACGACCGATGCTGGATGGTGGCCAGTTTCAACATGTTCCAGATCACCGAACCGCCATGGCTGTGCCCCACGAAGTGGTACGGGATCCCTTGGGTCTCGAGGGGTTCGACAAACTTCAACAGATCGGAAGCGGCTTTGCTTCGCGCGCGTTCGCTGTTTTCGCCCGACCAATGAAACACCAATGAGTCCGAGGCGACTTGGACATGCCCAGGCAATCGCGCTTGCAGTTGACGCGCCGTGGTGCTTCCAGCTTGCCACCATTTGTTCCCTCTGTCTTGTCTGGCACCTGCGAACGTACCATGGACCAGGATCACGACGGAGGGATCGTTGGATGCTTGGTCGGCATAGAGTCTTCTTCTTGGCTTCATGGCGCGATCTCGCTCGTTCGTGGGAAAAGTAGTTGTTTTCCGCCGATGAGCCAAGATCAGTTTTCCAGGAATGGACAAGACCCATCGAAACCAGGAACCGCGTGGACTCTCGCTCCTTGGAAATAGTAGCCGAGATACGTCGAAGATCCGCCCGTGGCGGACAAGCATCCGGATCGAATCGCACTCGATCATTCACCGCTGGCCACCGTTCCCACTCGAGAGTTCGCGCTCTGCGGCTGGGATCGGACAACAAACCCACCCAAATACGTCCTGAGAAACTCGCGAAAAGTGGCAACGTACGTCGGGAAAGGACGCTTTCTCAGCGGAGGACATGGGATTCGAACCCACAACCGGTTTCCCGGCGCCTGATTTCGAGTCAGGTTCCTAACCATTCGGCTATCCTCCTAAGGTTGCGGCCGAAACCGCGAGGATCATTATCTGGCAACCAAAAGAAATCTTCAAGCCGTGTCCTCATGGGATATGATGATTCGTATGTCTTCCCACCTTGATCGATCTCCCCCGACCATCAGTCGCCGACACGCTCTTGCATTGGCTGCCTCCGCGTTTTTCAGCGGTTGTGTGGCGAATCGCTCGAATAATCCTGTTCCGTCCGAACTTGTCATCGGACAGCGAGGACTGGCCGATGGACGTTTTCAAAAACCCAGGGCGATGGCGATCAGCCCCTCCGACGAGATCTATGTGATCGATAAAACGGCCCGAATCCAAGTCTTTAACTCCTCCGGCGAATTCCTCCGTGGATGGAAAACCCCCGAAGGAGCCAACGGCAAACCGACCGGTGCGTCGATCGATCCCGCCACCGGCAACCTTCTCGTGGCCGACACCCATTACTTCCGCTTCCTGACTTACACTCCCGAGGGTGAACTCCAGACGGATAAGACCATCGGGGGCGTCAATGGTTCGGAGCCCGGCCAATTCGGTTGGGTTACCGATATCACCCGTGCGCCCGACGGAACGCTGTATCTAGCCGAATATGGAGAATTCGACCGGATCTACAAGTACTCCTCCGACGGGGAGTATATCGACCGCTTTGGCGAACATGGAGATGCTCCGTTGCAATTCAGTCGACCTCAAACACTCGCCGTCGACGACGATGGCCTGCTCTGGATCTCCGACGCGTGCAACCATCGTATCCAAGTGGTGGACTGGCGCGATTCGACTCCTCGTTCTGTGGCGATCCTTGGCGGAGAAGGAACCGAACTCGGGAAATTGAAGTACCCCTATGGCATGAAACTTCTCTCCGAGGACCGGCTGCTGGTGAGCGAATTCGGCGGACACCGGGTTCAATGCTGGCGTCGCGATGGCACTCCGGTTTCGTCATGGGGCACTCCGGGCAGTGCCACCGGGCAACTGAATCAACCCTGGGCAGTCGACACCGACTCCCGTGGTCGCGTGTATGTTGTCGACTCCGGCAACAATCGTGTCCAGCGTTTCTCTCTGATTTGACCAAGGCCACCCAGCGCAATCATGTTCCGAACCATCTATCTCGGGAAACTGCAAGGGGCGAAGATCTATATCCATTGGTCCTTTTGGATCCTGGCCATCTTCGTTTTCCTCAGCGGCCTCAGCCAGGGGGTGTCGCATGCCCTGTCCCTGCTCGGTTTTCTATTTGCCATTTTTGGCTGTGTTTTTCTGCACGAACTGGGGCATGCCGTAGCTGCCAAAGCGTTCGGCAAAAAGACACATGATATCACGCTCTTGCCGATCGGCGGTGTGGCTCGCATCGAAGGAGGAAACATGAGCGCCATCGCCGAGGGATGGGTGGCGATCGCAGGCCCCGCAGTCAATTTTGTGATCGCCCTGGCCCTTCTGCTCGGCGCTTGGATATCAGGTTCGGTTATCCGTTTCGATGTCGATCCGGATCAAGTGGTCAAACTGAATGCGGCTCAGCAACTGATTGCAGCCAACCTGGTCCTCGCCATCTTCAACCTGCTTCCCGCTTTTCCGCTCGATGGCGGACGGCTGCTGCGCAGCGTGATGTGCTATTGGTTGGAGCGTCCTGTAGCTTTGCGTCTCGCCGCCCGCATCGGACAGTGGACCTCGGGTTTGCTTCTCTTGTCTTCGATCTTCTGGTGGAATGGAATGGGAATCCTCTTCGCCATCATTCTGTTTTTGATCAATACGTTCCAACGTTTCCAGGCTCAACTGACGATCTCTGCCTCCGAAGGTGCGATTTTTGAGTCCGCTTGGCCTCCCGATTCCCGCTTCGATGAATCCAATCACTTCGATGACTCCAAGACCATCGACGCAGTCGAAGTTCGCGAAGTTAGCTCGTCATCCACCCGGCGCAGCTTAGGTCCGTAAACTTCCCGGGAACGCAGCCACTGCCGCGATCGCTTGCTCGGCAAATTCCAAGCTCTGAAATTCGGCGAACTGCAACTGGTCGACGTAATAGCGATCAATCCAAGCCCGCAGCTTCTCCGCCCACTCCGGAGTCCATCTCCAAACCGACATAGGACCATCCAATACCGACTTAGGAAGGGTCCATCGCAACCGCAAACAGGCCGGACCACCGCCGTTGGCCATGCTCTCCGTCAACGGAACATAAGCGACATCTCGAATCGGATTGCTCGGGTCCGCGATCCAAGCATCGATCAGCGACCTCGTTGCCTCCGACTCCGCGCACTGACTGGGACAGATCAAGTGCATCCTCTCGTCCGACCCCGTCACAATCTGGCTGTTGAACAAATAAGTCCGAACCGCCTCCTCGAGTGGTAGCTTGCTTCGTGGAACCTCAATCACATGGAGTGTTTCACCTGTACCTTTTGAGAACGCATCGCGAATTCGCGTTAAAGATTGCTGCTGATCGACCAAGGCATCCTCATGGCATAACAATAGGTTTCGATGACTAGTCGCAATCACATCATTATGAAACACCCCAGCATCGATTGCCAATTGCGTCTGCTCCAGGAACAACCGCCTCCCAAAAGGTAATTGCAGCATTTCCGCCACTCTTTCGGAAGCACGTTGCCCTTGACGCGACCGAAACTTCGGCGCATCTTTTTGTTCATAGCCATCGGTGGGTTCATGGACGAAGAGATGCAGACCGGAAAGATTCCCCGAGGAATGACACAGCCGCATATGATTCGCGGCGCCTTCGTCCCGTAACGCCGACTCGGCCCCGAGCGGTTCGTGAATTTCAATACCCTCCACACCCGCCGTCCAAACCTTGAACTGCTGCCATCTCGCTCGAGACTCAATCGATCGGTGAAGCGAAGCACTTAGATTCGCAATGACAGCATGGGATCTGCCATCGCGAGTATCCACCCCCGAAGCGGTCGTCGCCGCATTGGCAGTCCACATGAACGACGAACTGTACGCCGCTGATAGCAACTGCGGATTTTCGTCGCCACAACGCTTAAGAATATCGCTTCTCTCGCCACGATAGCCGTGCTGTTCCAGGACTTGCCAATCGGGCCGAACCAGCGGCGGCAGGAAAAACTGAGGGACGCCGAGCGAGGCAACCCGCTCCATCTTGGCGAGCCCCTCGAGAGCAGCACTCCGCGGATGAGACGTTCGCCACTGGCTGCGCTGACTGGCAACATTACCCACCCCAAGACCGCCGAAATGATGCGTAGGTCCGATGATGCCATCGATCTGAATCTCGACCCAACGCTCAGTCATGATGCATCCCAAATCTGTTCCAAGCCGATCGGAGGCTTTGATGCTGACATCACTGAGGGTCTCACGATCGAAGCCACTGGATCGCTGCAGTAATCACACGCGAAGTAGCCGCTGGATCGATGGTTGCCGCTCCATCCGAGACCACCAAAAGGAAGAACGCCGGTCGCACCCGTCGTCGGATGGTTCCAATTGAGAACCCCCGCGTCTACTTCGGAGCGGAACAGGGACCATGATTGCGGGTCATCGCTCAGGAGCGATGCGGACAATCCATAGCGAGTCTGGCGAGCCAAGGCGATCGCCGCTTGGAAATCCTCGACCCATTGCAAGACCAACAACGGACCGAACACTTCGTCATCGTCGGGTGCAATGCCATTGGCATCGAGCAAGCCAGGAACCAATTGCGTTTGCAGCGAACCATGAATCTTTGATTCCTGGATCGCGATCATGCCACGATCGATGTACTCGCGTTGTTTATCGAGCACGCACTGCACCGCCCGGTCATCGATCATCGTCCCCATCAACGGTCCAGGCTCTTCCAACGGATGTCCCAATCGAATCCTGGGTAACGCATCGGTAAGGGCGCGGACCAGTCGTCGATTATCCGGCGAATCTACCACGATCAATCGCCGGGCACAGGTGCATCGTTGGCCGCTGGTGATATAGGCTGACTGCAGGATAATTTCGACGGCTGCGCGTGGATTCGATACGTGATCGATCACCAGCGGGTTGTTGCCACCCATTTCCAAGGCGAGCAACACTTCGGGCCGGCCAGCCAGCTGTCGATGAATCGCTACTCCCGCGTTCCTCGATCCGGTAAAGAAAACTCCACCGAGAAGGGGTGACTGCAGCGCTTCGACCGCGACCGATGGTCCACCCTGTAGCAAGTGAAAGACTCCATCGGGAATTCCCGCTGCGGCCATCGCTTGAGCGATATACTCTCCCACCTTCGGGGTTTTCTCGCTGGTCTTAAAAATCACCGTGTTACCAGCTGCCAATGCGGGGATGATGTGCGCTCCCGGCAAATGCAAGGGTAAATTGAACGGGCCCAAGACCAGCACAGGCCCGATCGGTCGATAGTGAATCTCGGACCCATCACCCGTGGAGCTCGAACCGCTGGCATTTCGAACCGTAGGGTCTCGTCGTTCGCGGATGGCTTCGATCGCCAAATCGACTTTCGCGATCGACGTACCGACTTCCGTGCGGCTTTCCCAAAGGGGCTTGCCCGACTCGAGGGTGACGGCGGTCGCGATCTCATCGCGATGTTGGGCCAAGTAACCTGCATATCGGCGGAGAAATTCCGTACGTTCCGCTAAAACCAACCCTTTCCAAATCGGAAAGGCCTTCGCCGCCGACTCGATAGCACCATGAATCTGTTCGGGGCTGGAAGCTGCTCCCCTCCATGTGACTCCACCCTGGACAGGGCTGATGCGTTCGAACGGTTGCTCAGTCCGCGACATCGACGTAAACCTTGAGAGCCGAGTTGTCCTCGACCAACAGTCGCATCATTTCTTGATACTGATCGAGGCCCGCTACCGGGTGAGTCAGAATCTTTTCGAGTACGCCAGGGAACATGACTTCGCCAAGGGCTAGATCGCGGATCCCCATTTCAAAGTGTTCGCGGTTTGCGTTCACGCTGCCGAGCAGCAGCTTATTGCCGAGCACCCATTCGATATTGATCTTATCGCTCGGGACGGTTGTTGTTTTCTTACCTCCTGTGATACTGGTCCAGACCAACGCACCGTTATGGCCCAGACATTCCATCGCGCTGAAAGCGATCTGCGAGGAACCTGTCGCATCGATGATCAAGTCGGCTTTTCCGACCTTGGCGGTCAATTGCTCGAGACTGACTTCCGAAGTCGGGACGTACGTCGCTTCGAGTCCCTCGACGATCGAACTCTTGAGGTGAGGGCCTTTGGCGCGAGCCAACGTAAAGACCTCCAGGCCTCGCAGACGCAGTACCAAGGTCGAGAGCAATCCGATCTGGCCAGCTCCGAGGACAAAAGCGCGGCGCGGGCTCCAAACCTTCATGCGCCGCTGGGCTTCGAAGGCTTGGTAGAGGGCCTTGGCGGCACAGCTCATCGGCTCCATGAGGACATGCAAATGCTTTAACCCCTTGGGAACACGGACGATGTAATCCTCGTGATCGACGAAGTATTCGGTCAGGTAACCGTGGAGGAGATTGATGCCTCGCTCGTAGTACGTCTCCTCGCTGGTCATGTCGTAGGTTCCGATCTTGTCATAGATCGATCCGCCGGGTCGGCGTACGGTCGCGGTGACATAGTCGCCCGGACGGATGTTGCGGACATTGGGCCCGACCTGCTCGACGATCCCGAACGATTCATGGCCGAGAACGAGGTAGTCGTCTCCGGGGGGTGGGTTTCCGTACAGGGCGTCGTTGATTTCGCGATCGGTGGCGTCAACCCCGACCTTCAGGACTTTGACGAGAATTCCTTTCCCATCCGGGATCCGCGCCATGTCAGGCATGGGGATGTCGCGCTGATGCACACTATTGGGGGTCCCGGGTCGAACGGCGATGGCTTTCATGGGGAATCGTTATCTGGCGGTAATTGGGTAGAAACAAGACCGCCGTAGTATAACGCGACGGATGAAACTCTCCCATGCCGCATGTCTCCTGCGCCGCAACTCTCCCCCAGGGCGGCGAGCGAGTCTACAATGTTCCTATGAGCAAAAAACGTGTTGTGTTGGCCATGAGTGGCGGCGTCGACTCGAGCGTCGCAGCCCACCTTCTCCTGGAACAAGGTTGTGATCTTGTCGGTGTTTTCATGCGCCATGGGGAGCAGTCGAGCCAAGCCTGCGACCTCGGTTCCGATCGACCGAATCCGTTGCTGCCGATTCTGGAAGGGCGACTCGATCACAAGCAAGGGTGCTGCAGCGCCAGCGACGCGGCCGATGCCCGACGGGTAGCGGACAAGCTCGGGATCCCCTTCTACGCCCTGGATCTCGAATCGGATTTTCGCAGGATCGTAGATTACTTCGTGGATGAATACCACCACGGTCGGACCCCCAACCCATGTGTCCAGTGCAATAACTGGATCAAATTCGGAAGGTTGTTCGATTACGCCGAAGCGGTAGGGGCCGAGTACGTTGCGACGGGACATTATGCTCGTATGCTCGAAACCGGCGATCCTAAAAATCCCTACGCGTTGCATCGCGGATTGGATGACGACAAGGACCAGGCCTACGTACTGACGGGGATCGCGAGATCGCTGTTGCCGAGAATGCTCCTGCCGGTCGGTGGCTATCGCAAGTCCGAGATCCGGCGTCTGGCAGGTGAGATTGGCCTCCGCGTCGCGGACAAAAAAGACAGTCAAGAGATCTGTTTCGTCACCAGCGGTCTCCACGCGCAGTTCGTGCGGGATCGAAGCGGCGTCGACACGTCGGGTGAAATTGTGACGACCGACGGCAAAGTCGTCGGCTATCATCCAGGCATCGAAGGCTTTACGATCGGTCAGCGCAAAGGGATCGGCGTGGCGATGGGTTCACCTTACTTCGTGACAGCGATCGATCCGAATACTCGACGTGTGGTGATCGGACCACCCGAGGCGCTCGGGCGATCCTGGCTGGAAGCCGACTCGTCGAACTGGCTGGTCGATTTCCCGATCGATTCACCCCAAACGTGCGAAGTGCAGATCCGATACAACTCCGCGCCGGAGAGGGCGATCGTCATTCGCGGAGCAGACGATCGATTCCGGGTCGATTTTGCGGTGCCGATGAACGGCGTATCGCCCGGCCAATTGGCCGCGGTGTTTGACGGCACGCGAGCGCTGGGCTGCGGCTGGATCGCACGCGCGGGTTGAGGGACAGAACTCCGCAGCAATAGGTGCCGAGGCTATCCTCGGATCACCGATTACGACCCGTCGTTGAGTGGCTGGGAACTCCGCAGGTAGGCCATCAAGTCGCGAAGCTGCGTTGGCTCCAGTTTGTCGAGCAACCCCTCGGGCATCAACGATAAAACCTGCGGTTGAAGCGACTCGATCGATTCGCGCTCCAGGGTATGCAACTGGCCGTCGATGTTGCGCAGCAGCAATTGGTCATCGGTCTGGCTTTCGATGAACCCACTCAATACTGAGGCGTCGTCGGTCATGACGCGGACCATCTGGTACCCTTCGCGGATCTCGAGACTCGGTGCGATGATGTTGCGGAGCAACGTCTCCAGTTGATCCCGCTGATAGCCAGTCAACTCCGGACCAACCGCTCCGCCGTCGTCGAACAACCGGTGGCAGCGGCTACACAATTCACGATACCATTTCTTGCCCTGATAAGGGTCGCCGCTGCCGTCGAGAATCCACCCCGCAATCTCTCGGCTGCGCGCATTGGCGGCCGCGAGATCGATCGACGCAAATGCGGGATAAAGCTTTGCGATCTGTGCCTGCAACGCTTCATCGGGATGCAGGCGCATCGCGCGAACCGACTCCGGCGGCATTTGATCTGCAACCGATTGGTTGTTCGAACAATTATTGAGCCACTGCGAGGTCCACGATGCCCGCGATGCGAGCACTGCACCTGCGACAGGTCGCAATTCCTGGGGCAGCTCGGCCCACATTTCCAGGATCTCCGCACCGACTCGCATGTCATCGTAACCTGAAAGCGCGCTGAGGGCCGCGCCGCGCACCATCGTTTTCGATCCGTTGTCTTTTGCCATCTGTACCAGGGCATCGAGCATACCCGGGTGCTTGCGAACATGCGCGAGCTCACCCGCTAAGCGAGCCAGCTGGGCCCGCGTGGCGTCCGGACTCTTGGAATCTCTCAACGTTGCCACGGCCTGAGATAACGCTTCGTTGTCTCCGCGACGGACCAGCAGGGTCAGCGACGGCTGGCCTAGCCGCACCATGGCATCGATGATGGCGTCGGGGACCCCCGCCAGCGATCGACCGACGAACGCTTGCTCGAATGCATCCTGAGCCGCTTTTCCAGCATCATTCCGCGGAGCCTCCGGCAAGCTCGCGATCTGCTGAAAGACTTCGGCGACCCCTTGATAGGATGCATCCGTTCCCATCGAGGACCAACGACGAACCAAATTCGGGTAGAGGATGCGGCGCGCGATCGCGGATTCCCAAGTCCCCTTCTCTCGGATTAAAAATTCCAAAATCGTATCGCGATCGGCAGCGTGACGCTCGAGCGCCCACCAAGTTAACAACGGAAGGAACGGATCATCGCCAAAGCTTGCATTCATGGTGGTTGCACGAAGAATCGCCATGGCATCGCCTGCCGGCAATCGCTTGGCAGAGCACACGATCTGGCACAAGACACTCGGATCCTTTTCTGCACGAGCCCATGCGGCGATCGCGGAAACACTCTCGCTCGATGCCGAACGATCATCGCAAACCAATCGCACCGTCCAGGCACGGACCATGGGATGGGGATGTTGCAGCAAGCGAGCGACATGCCACGGTTCGTTCGAGGCATCCGCCGTCGATCGGCTGCCGCCAGACTCTGGAATCGAAAACGGAATCGTATCGGGGATCCAACTCAGGGCATGGGCGGTCCAGAGCAACTCCAGCGCCACGGGCGACGATGGATCCCTGGCATCGAACAAATCCTTCGCGAGTCGGTCGCGGAGGCTTTCGCGATCCGGATGGTGCGAGAGCAATTCCCTCGCTTGCCACCGCTGCCAACGGTAGGGGTGTTTCATGGTTACATAGAGATACGCGAGCGATGCCGTATCTTTTCGATGCGCAAGCTCGGAATCCCACGGGGGTACGCGCGCAGGCGCGTCTGCGCTCAAGCGATAGACGCGTCCGCGATCCCGATCGAGTTTCCCTTCGAACGCATAGATATGGGCGACGACCGAGTCATACCAATCGCACACATACGCAGCGCCGTCCGGGCCATCGCTGATCGCAACGGGCCGGAACCATTTGTCGGAGCTCGATACGGTGTCGGCAATGTCTTTCGTGGCATAGGTTGAGCCGGTTTTCTCGAGACGGGTTTGGATCAGCTTGCCATGAAGTGGATCGATGGCGAGCATCGATTGCGGAGTCAAGGCGGCGAGAGCTGTCGACTCGGTGAACAGCATGGTGTGAGTGAATCGGGGAATCGGGTCATGCACCATTGGGTTGAGATAACCATAGCTGTGGGGATTCGACAAATCACCATGCTTGGAGAAACCTTTGCGGTAGTATCCGCCTGGGTAGTAATGGAACCCGCGCGTGTCTCCCCCGTTGTGTCCCGAAAAGACCTCACCTCGATCATTAAAGGCGACGCCGAATGCATTGCCGCCGCCTTCGGCAAAAATCTCATACTCTCGTGTCACCGGATGGTAACGCCATAAGGCTTGTCCCATGCTGGTGATCGGTGCTGCCGAACTGCCGAAGGGTTTGATCGACGCGCTGACGGTGCTGCCTTGTGCGGCATACAACCAGCCGTCGGGCCCGAAGCACAAGCTATTGACCACGGAGTGGGTATCCTCGAGGCCAAAGCCGGCGAGGTGGATCTCCGGATCGCCGTCGGCGCGAAGATCGTGATCGGCATCTCGATAGTAAAGAAGGTAGGGTGGGTTTAGTACCCAGGCTCCATCGGCATCGGGGGCGACGGCGGTTGCGATGTTCAAACCATCGACAAAGACACCATGGATCTCGAAATCTCCGTCCCCATCGCGATCCTCATGGACCGAAATCCGATCCTGGCCGCGCAGACCTCCTCGGCCCGGTGGTTGGGGAATCGAATCGTAGACAATGCGCCAATGTTTATCGCGGCTAAGAGGTTTCAACCCTTCGGGATAAGGATACTGGCGATACTCCACGACCCAAAGACGCCCGTGAGAGTCGAAGACGGACTGGAGGGGCTGAGCGATCGTCGGCTCGGACAACACACGGGTCCATCGCAGCCCATCAGCAACGCGAAATGTCGAAAGCGCCTGTGCTGGTTCCACGGCCGGTTCTGTCGCCGTATCCTCTGGCGTCTGGCTCAAGCCAAAGTCCGCCACCAGAGCGTACACCATCCATACCAACGCTCGAACCGTAGTCATCGAACACCTTGTCATCGCGTCTTTCAGGGTCATCGCATCTTTCAGGGTCATCGCATCTTTCGGGGTCATCGCATCTTTCGGGGTCATCGCGTCTTTCGGGGTCCTAGGTTGAGGGTACACCTACGGGAGGATGGGGGTTAAGGGACGGTTGCTATCGCGATGCTCCATCGGTTTTTCCGCAACCTTCAAGATTCGAACCACTTGTTCTCGGGTTGTCGCTGCAACTTGCCGAAGCGTCTCAGCGATATCGGTATGGCCGAGTTGTTCGAGCGAATCCGCATCCCGCTCGATCCTGCGAGCTTCTCGCAAGAGCCGTTCCGCGACGCGCCATCGGTCCGCGGATTTTCGGACTGGCTGAGGATGAGTTTCTGATGGACTCGATGCCGGGGCGGGCGCGATCAATGCCCGTTCGCGAAGCGCCTGCATGATCGGATCATCGGGAGAGACGATCTCCGATTTCGAGGGCAACGCCGGTGACGGCTGTTCTTGAGGGGGGGCCTGCGCAATCGCGTTCAATGCATGGGCTGCCAGCAGAATGCCGCAAACCGCCGCTGCACGAGAGCTTCGACTCCAAAAAAGATGCATCGTATCGATTTACCTTCTATGCCAGGAGTGCTTGTACGACGTTGCCATGAACGTCGGTGAGACGGTAATCGCGTCCCTGAAACCGATAGGTGAGCCGCGTGTGATCGAAACCCAGCAGATGCATCCAGGTTGCTTGTAGGTCATGGATGTGGACGGGGTTTTCGACGACGGAAAAACCGAGTTCGTCGGTTTGCCCGTATTCGGTACCACCTCGTGCACCACCTCCCGCCATCCACATCGTGAAGCAATCCGGGTAGTGGTCGCGGCCCAATTGCGCTCCAGTCGCAGTACGCCCTTCGCGGAATGGCGTGCGTCCAAATTCGCCGCCCCAGATGATCAAGGTCTCGTCGAGCAAGCCGCGTTGCTTGAGGTCTTTGATCAAGGCGGCGACCGGTTTGTCCATCGTAGCACACTTCGTAGTCAATCCATCGCGGATGTCTTCGCCCGGTCCGGTCCCGTGGAAATCCCATCCCCAGTCGAACAGTTGAACGTATCGCACGCCCGATTCCACCAAACGCCGCGCGAGCAGGCAGTTGTTGGCCAGGCTAGATGCGCCGGCTTTCGCTCCGTAGGCATCGAGCGTCTCCTGGCTCTCACGGGAGATATCCATCACCTCTGGAACGCTCGTTTGCATTCGGTAGGCGAGTTCGTATTGAGCGATCCGGGTCATGGTCTCGGGATGTCCGAACGTCTCAGCCTGCATCGCATTCAACTCGCCGAGGGTATCCAGGCTCTTGCGGCGGACCGAGCGATCCATGCCGGGCGGATCCGAGACGTAGAGTACCGGTTCGCCTTGAGATCGGCATTGGACTCCTTGGTAGACGCTCGGCAGAAATCCGCTGCCGAACGAGTTCTTGCCGCCGTTGGGTTGAACACCGCTGCTGATCAGCACGACGAACGCGGGGAGGTTTTCGTTTTCGCTCCCGAGGCCGTAAGTCAACCAGGAGCCGAACGATGGGCGACCGCTTCGGGGCGAGCCGGTATAGATTAGCAGTTCGGCGGGTGCGTGATTGAACTGTTCGGTATGCATGCTGTGTACGACGCACAATTCATCGGCGACTTGTTTCAGATTGGGAAGACAATCGGAGAGAAGCATGCCGCATTGACCCGAGGGTTCAAACGGGTGTCTGGTACCTAGCAGTTTGGGAACTCCCGTGGTGAATGCAAACTCGCGACCTTTGATAACGGAGTCCGGGGCGTCTTGGCCATCGAGTTCGATCAGCTTGGGTTTGTAATCGAACAGGTCGAGATTCGGTGGCGAGCCCGTCATGTGCAGATAGATGACGCGTTTGGCTTTGGCCGGGAAGTGGGGAGCGCGCGAGGCTAGGGGGTTATTTTTGTTGGTCGGATCCTTTGCAAAGCCGGTCAATTGATTCAAGGCCAGCGCACCCAACCCCATGCCAGCCGTCCCCAGGAAATATCGGCGGGTCCGATGGGTCAGGAAATCATGCACAGGTCGTTCCACAGCGATTGCTCCTCGGGGTCACTCGAGTTTTAGGGAGTCATTAGGAATTCGTCGAGGTTCAAGATGATATTGCACAATGTTGTCCATGCCGCCATCTCGACAGGATCGGATTTGTCGGGCAGCGGACCGATCGGATCGCTGGCGAATTGTTTTGCCTGCTCGACCTTGGTCGCGTACTCTTCGCGCGATTCCTGCAGCAGCCGGATCAGAGCCGCCGTTTCCGTGGCGCTCGGCATTCTGGAAATCGCGTGTTGGAAAATGCGTTCGATACGCTGCTCGTCCGAGGTGCTGGGCAGTTCATGGATGACGACGCGGCGGGCAAGCCCTTGGGCCGCTTCGATATAGACAGGGTCATTGAGAGTCACCAGCGCTTGGAGCGGCGTGTTGGTCCGATCCCGCTTCAAGACACAAACCTCGCGATTGGGGGCATCAAAGGTTGACATGGATGGATAAGGATTCGAGCGTCGCCACTGGGTGTAGATTGCGCGGCGGTAGCGATCCTCTCCCTTGCTCGCATCCCAGTCGGTTCTGGAACCAAACGCCGCGCTGAGCCCCAAGGAGGGTTGCGGCGGACGGGTGGGAGGACCATACAACCGATGCGACAGCAACCCGGCCGCCGAGAGCGCCATGTCTCGCACTTGTTCCGCCGCTACACGGAAACGGGGGCCGCGCGAGACGTAGATGTTTTCCGGATCCTCTTCGAAGCGTTGGCGATCGACGCTCGAGCTTTGCAGGTATGCTTCCGATAGGACCATCGATCGCAGAAAGCGTTTCATGTCCCAACCGCTGCGCATCAGATCGATCGCAAGGTAGTCCAACAGCGCTGCGTTGACAGGTAGGTCTCCTTGCGAGCCAAACTCCTCGCTCGACCGAACAATTCCGACACCGAATAAATACTCCCAGGTTCGATTCGCGACGACGCGAGCGGTGAGAGGATTGCGGTTGGAGACCAGCCACTGCGCGACTTCATATCGCGAGGGGTTTTCGGCAACGGCATCTTCCTGCGATCGGAAGATCTCCGGGATGTTCGGCGAGACGACATCGCCGGTGACTCGATAATTGCCGCGCAGTTGAATCTTGGTCTGCCGCTGTTTCTCTTTGGGCAAGTCCCGCATTACAGGCACGGTCGTCATGGGCTTGAGACCTGCTAGATCGCGCTGAATCGTATCTCGCTTTTGACGAAGCGGATCGCGCGAGGGTGCAACCACCGAGACATAGTAACGATGGATGACCGCATCGTCTTGAGCGGATCGATTGGCCGAACGAATACGATTCACGATATCGGCGGGGACGACGAGCATGGCGTCCGAACGCATGTCAGCCGAAACGTCGATTCGGAAACTCGCCAACAATAAACGGGCATGTTCGGATTGGAACGTCAGCTTCAATCGCAGCACCCGCGATGCGGATTGCTCCAAAGGTGCGGGTGCAAAAGAGCCTGCGATCTTGAGCGCGTGCGACTGGTCGATCGATCCACCGACTCCCCAGCCGGTCTTCGGGTCGCCATCGATTGCGTCGGATGCGTTGAAGCCGGACTGTTCATGGTCTGCACGAGCACGCGAAGGTTTCCATGCGTCGATCCGTTCCATGCCCCATCGATTCTCGTTTTGAGCGGCTTGCAAGGTTTCTTGCCAAACCTCCGACCGATCGGAGCGAAGGAGTGTGAGCTTAGCGCCTGAGAGCCGTGAGCCGACGCCTCCGTCGGTTCGGTTCCATACGGCGAGCGATTCGACGGTCAATTCCTTCCCCAGATCGACTTCCCACCAAGGATTCTCCATGGTTTCGGTATGCGTGACCGAGTGATTGCCGTATTCTCCTGAAGTGTTGCCGTCGATGGCGCGGGACGGTGCGCCCGAATACGATTCGCTGCTCTGACTCGCCTTCCCTTTCAAGGCGATGTTTTCACCCTTCGAGAAGACTTGCACCTCAGCGAGAGATAAAATGCGGTTCGGCCCGGGAAGCTCAACGCGCAGGAATCGGCCAGTCGGCGCGGGTGCTTCGGGATCAAAGGCGCTGAGGGACACATCGGTCAGAACAAAGTTCCCGTCGCCGAATCCCGCGCCGCCATTGGGAAGATCGGTTTGAGGAACGCTCCGAATGCGAACGGCGCGAATGTCTTCGGATTTCATTCCAGGAGGGAGCGGAAACTCCAGCGTGTACACGTCGGTGTCGGCGGGGGTCGCTGCGCGGATCAAGCCTGCCGCATCGATGTTCAAAACACCTCCGGACTTGGTCTGGGCGAAAGCGGGTACGACCGAGGTCCACGACAAGGGCTCGCGGAACGACTGTTCCCATGCTTGTTGTTCGGCGGCTAGGGTTGGGTCAGGCGCGAAGATGGCCTCTTCGGTCGATTCGAGTTCGCGCTGCAGGCGTTCCCGCGTCGCTCGCTGTTCCGCTGTGTACCATTCGAAAACCGGCGATTCGTCGCCGCGATCGGCGTCCTCCGATTGGTTGAAGATCGCGAAGACTTGAAAATAATCCTTCTGCGAGATGGGATCGTATTTATGGTTGTGGCATTGCGCGCACGCCATCGTCATTCCCATCCAGACGGCCATGGTGGTATTCACGCGATCGACGATCGCGACGTTGCGAAATTCTTCATCGTTGGTCCCACCTTCGTTGTTGGTCAAGGTATTGCGGTGGAATGCGGTGGCGACACGCTGCTCCGGGGTGGGGTCGGGGAGCAGGTCGCCCGCAAGTTGCTCCAGCGTGAACTGGTCGAAGGGGACGTTCGCGTTGTGGGCTCGGATGACCCAATCGCGATACCCCCAAATCGTCCGCATGGGATCATCTGCATAACCTGAGGAGTCCGCATAGCGCGCCAAATCCAGCCAGCGGCGGCCCCAGTGTTCGCCATAGGCGGGCGATGCGAGCAACGTATCGACAATGCGCTCGTAGGCTTCGATCGATGGATTGCGGAGAAAGGCTTGCTGTTCCTCGAGGGTCGGCGGCAAGCCGGTCAAGTCGAGGGTCACGCGCCGCAACAGCGTCAGCGCATCGGCCCTTCGCGAGGGACGCCAACCTTTCTCGGTGAGTTTAGCGAGGACCAAACGATCGATCGGTGAATGGCTCCATGGCAGCAGGGCAGGTTCGTCGGTGCCGGTCAGACGAATCCTCGGCGAAACCGGAGGTTCGAAGGACCAGTGCTTGGCGTACTCCGCTCCTTCGGTGACCCATCGCTTGAGCAAGTCGATTTCCTGCCGGGTCAGTCGCGCCCCGAAGTGCGGCGGAGGCATGCGGATCTCTTCATCGTCGGACAGAATGCGTCGAACGATTTCGGATCGAATGAAGTCGCCTGGCACAAGTGCCGTTGTTCCTGACTCGAGCGTTTGAGTGGCGCGTTCACGGGTGTCGAGACGAAGCCCCGCTTCCACCGTATTCTCATCGGGACCGTGGCAAGCAAAGCAACGATTGGACAAGATCGGACGAATCTCGGTCTTGAAGTCGACCTTGGCTAGACGCTCGTCGGCGAACCCATGAGCGATCGCCAAAAAAGAAACAACGGTCGTCAGGCCAACAAGCCGTAGAGACGTGAACATACGAGTCGGGTGGGAAAAAAGGGAGTGAGGGAGGGGGCAGACTCTCGATGGCCAACAACCCCATTATATTCGAAGCGGGTGCCGAGGTCGTACCCCCATCCAGATTGCCCTGTTTCGAATGTGGCTGGTGTGTCCACGGAACGAGACGTTCCTTGCTACCCATGTTGCACCCCTCCGGGTTGCGTGAAGTTCTTCACCCCGGAGGGGTGATCTATGGGTAGCAATGATCGCACGCAACCGTTCACACCCCGGAGGGGTGACCTATGGGTAGCAGCTTACGCTTTCGAAAATACGTCGGTTGCGAGCGTGCCGGTGCTGTCGGCAAAGGCGGGGGCGTCGATCCCAAGCGATTGCAGGATGCTCAAATACAGATTTGCCATCTTCCCCTCGTCCTGACGCCAATAGGTTCCATGACGCAACCCGAGATTGTTCCCGCCAACCACCAGCGTCGGAAGATTGCGCGGCCAATGCGTGGTGCTCGCCCCACTACCGTAGAGCACGATGGTGTTGTCGAGCACACTCCCTGTCGGATCCCGAAGGGCACTGAGCCGCGCAAAAAATCCCGCCAGCTGCTGGCTGAGGAACAAGTCGTACTTGGCAAACTCAAGCTGCCCGTCCTTGTCCCCTGCGTGCGACAGATTGTGATGCGTTCGCGTCAGCCCCAGCTTGAGCGGAAACGTATCGCTGATCCCCATCCCATCCTCGCGATTGAGCATGAACGCCACGGTTCGCGTGATATCAGCATCGAACGCCAGAGCGATCAAATCGAACATGTTGCGATAGTACTCCGCCGGTTCCCCCTCCGGCGATGCGTCGAGATTGATGGCCGAGTAATCCTGCGGCTTGAGCGGGATGTCGATCCATTTTTCCGACGCGATCAATCGCGACTCGATCTCGTTCAAACTCGAAAGATACTGATCCATCTTGTCTCGATCGGATCGACCGAGCGATTTTTGGAAACGATTGGCGTTCTCAACGACCGCATCGACGAGCTTCATACGCGATTGCAATTGCGACCGCTGGGCGGCTTGCGACGATTGCTCGACGCGAAACAAGCGGTCAAAGACGCTCCGAGGATGGCTTTCGGCAGGTACCGGTCGCCCTTGCAGGTCATACGAAATGGTCCCGGTCCGAGACAGGAATCCGACACCGGCATCGATGCTGAGTACCAGCGATGGCTGGCGACAGCTTTGCTTGGTGTGGAGCGCGACGATCTGATCGAGCGAGACGGTGTTGTAGGATCCAGGTTTGGGATTGTGAAGCGGCGCACCGGTCAACCACATGTCGGAGCAGACGTGCGGATCGGCCTTGAGCCCGTAATCATGCTGCAAGCCGCCAAAAAAGCTGAGCTGGCTGCGAAAGGGAGCGAAGGGTTCCGTCGACTTGCCAAACTCGAACCGGCCATCCTTCTCGAGCCGAGGAAACCAAGACCACTCATCGATCCCATGCTCGGGTTTCGGCAACGACATCCCGTTGGCGGTGTAAAGCGCACAGAATCGGCGCGGCGGTGTCAACGGTTCGTCGGCACCCATCGCCTCCAGGACCGGCAACGCCAACGCGGTGCCCGCGATCCCTTTCAGGACGGCGCGTCTTTCGATTCGACAACTCATGACATCGGGTCCTTGGGCTTATTTCTTTCCGAAGAAATCGCTGAAAATAATTTGGTGGATGATATCGCGCATCCCTAAATCGCGAGAATCCCGTTGGGATACCTGCTCCCGCAACTTGTAAGCTTCATTGTACGTCAAGCTTCGTCCGATGGCGTACGCCGTCAGGTGCTGCATCACGCTGGTGGTCACTTGATCGAGCATCGAGGTCGACAAAATCTTCTGAAACTCGGCGAAATCCGACACATGCTGGCCTGTCGGCAGATCCGACCGGGCGTCGACCGAGCCGTGCTTCCTTAACCCCCCGGCATCGAAGGCCTCGAACGGCAACCCCCAAGGGTCGATCCCAGTATGGCATTGCACGCACCCCTTCACGCTCCGATGACGCTCCAATCGCTCGCGCAGCGTCAGCTGGGTCAAGTCCTCGAGTTTCGGTACATTCGGCGGCGGATCCTCGGGAGGGGTCGCGATGATCCGACGGGCGAACCAGGCCCCTCGTTTGACGGGATTGGCTTCGCGACCATCGGACAAACCGGCGAGGATCGCAGCTTGGGTCAGGATGCCACCGCTGAAGCCGCGAGGAGTCGGGATCGCGACAAACTCAAATCCCGACTCGACAGCATCGCCGATGCCGTAGTAGCTCGCCACCACGTCGTTGACAACAAGCGTATCGGATTGAATCAACGATCTCACCGGCAGATTCTGTCGAATCGCATGTTCGATAAATCGGATCGGTTCGCTGCGCAGTGCGATCTTCACATCGCGGGTCAGCGTGGGAAATCGCTTCGCATCGGTTTCGACGATCTCAAGTTTGTCGAGCCCCAGCCACTGCGACGCAAACGTTTCGGCGAAAGCCTCGAATTCCGGAGCATCGATCATCCGATCGATCTCGGTGTGGAGCTCTTCGTGCAGTTGGTGGCTGGCCGCGAGCGCCAGCAAGCGATCGTCCGGAGGCCGGTTCCAAAGAAAGAACGACAGCTTCGACGCCAACTCCCAAGCATCGAGTTCTTCGGGTTCCGGGGAATCGCTCGCTTCGGCGAGAAAGAGGAACTGCGGACTGGTCAAAATGAGCACCAGGGTACGCCGAAGGCTTTCGCGCAGATCACCGACCTCCGCATGCGTCTGCGACCAGAAGTCGAATAGCTCCTGCATTTCCATTTGGTTCAGCGGTCGCCGGTAGGCTCTCTGGGCGAATCGAACCAACACATCCTTGGCGTAGGCTGGTGGATCCGTTCGATCGAAGCTCGAACTCATGATCCGCTGATGCGACGGCGGCGGCCACGTCTCGTAATAGGGGCCCTCGAATTCGATCGACTCGATCAACAAGCGGGGCATGTCGCGATGATCGGTGAACTCGCTTCGAACGCCGATCTCGCGGATCCCTGCGAGATAGTTGACGTTGTCGGGCTCGACATCGGGACTGGGATAATTGGCGATCGCCCCTTCGAAGACGAATTCTTGCAGCGCCGTTCCCGCGACCCGTTGCGGGGTGCCGACCGGGTTCATGGTGCTGCCGCAATCGCGGCGCAATCCGACATGGACACCCAAATAGGGAGATCGCGACTCGAATGCACAAAAAGATTGGCCCAAGGGACTCTCTTCTTCCACTCTGCGAATCGCGATGCGATCGATGGTCGGATGGGAAGTCGACACAGCCCGTACCTCGAGAGGTCCGGATGGGAGCCTCACGGCGAGGAAAGGTCCCTGGGCAATGGAGCCTGTAAAGAACCGTTCGCCGAGTTGAAGCTGCAATTCATTCATTCCTGCAGGGAACGGAGGATAAGCGAATTGGGATCCGGGCTCGACCAAGGCTTGGATCTCGTTGGGTGCAAGCGCTCGGCTCGCGAGAAAGACATCGTCGATATCACCCATGAATTGAACCGAGTCTTGGATTCGGCCGATATGCAAATCGATCTCGGGGTTGTTGAGGTCGGCGTCGTCGATCGAACCGCGGGCGACTTCATAGCCGTTGACATAGAGAATGGTCTGCTTCTCGCGGCGCCGCACGACGGCGGCGACATGCTGCCATTGATTGATCTTGAGGATTCCGGGAGCGGATTGAACGGTTCCGTTGTGCTTGCCATCGCGGTTGGCCGTCTCGATCCGCAAGACGCCGTTGTTGGACGGCATGTCGAGCAACCAGCCGTGGCGATAGCCATAACCTCCGCGGCACAGGATCCCGCTCTGACGCAGCTCCCTTGGATAGATCCAGGCAGCGACGGTGAAGTCGTCTTGCCCGAGACGGAGATCGGGATGACTGGGAACCTTCACATCGTTGGAATACCCGTTGAGGGAGAGGGCTTTGCCGAACGGGGACTCGATCCAACGAGCCCCGCTCGCCGAAGTCGCATCGAGCGAACCTCGCGCTGCCGGGTTGCTGAGATCGCCATCCATCTTCCACCAGCCGACGAGACCTTGTTCGAGCGTGGATGCGTCCGCTCCTGCTAACTGCCGTGGCATCCCGCTTTGGTAGGCTTCGATCTGGTAGATCCCCGGTTCTCGGATGGAGACGGACTCTGGCTCGGTGGAACGGATGTTGAGTTCGTAGTCAGGTGGCGCTTGGCTCGATGCGGTAGGCGTCTTTCGGTCGAGCAGCAGGCCGTCATCATATTTGGCAGCACGAATCTTGACGCGAAAGTGACCTCGATCGGGGAGTTCACGCAGCGAGATTTTGAAATTGGCATGCGGGCCGTAGGTATTCGACTCGCCAAAAATCTCCGAACTCGGAATCGCAGGTCGCAGGAGAAGACCGGCTGGGATGGTTCGTTGGGGGGGAATCGTTTCGTAGGGACGGCCCTTGGGATACCCCTCGGAGCCTCGCATGCAAGCGAAGACGGCGTGGTAGATACTGTCGAACTCGCGCCAGTCGCGCACGGTATCGTTGCCTTGATAACCTTCGATGAATCGGAACTGGCGCTGCATCGCGAAGGGACGAAACGCGAACGGTTTGGTAATCTCGGGTTCGGTGATGATGAAATCGTCGTTGCGCAGCAGCAAGTTGTTCGCGCCCAGGACGAGTGTGTCTGGGCACGGTTCGCGGTTGATCCCTTTCCCGAGTTCCATCCGGAAATGCTGAATGATGGGAGGAACATCTTCATCGACGAGGGCCGCGTCGAGCATGCGTTCCGCGATTTGAAAATAGGATTCAATCAACAGCGGCGAGAGAAGCAGGTTGTTGGCGTTGTTGGTGAAGCCGTCTTTGGAAACCGGGTCGGGAGGCAGAATCTTGGTGGCATCGTCCTCGATTACCAGGAGGTCGCGCAGCGCATTGCGATATTGAGGAACCGTCAGCCGTCGCATCGTTCCATGGAAATCGACCGAGCGGGTTCTCGCTTGATGGAGTCCGGTCGCGATTCCTTGGAGGAGCGTGTCGCGTTTTTGTTCGTTGAGTACCGGCACTTCGTCTTCCGGGGGCATGCTACCGGCGGCGACTTGCTTTTGGATCGACTCCCAGAGTTTGAGAGAAGCGTCACCGAATTCCGGGTCCAGCGCGTCGAGGCGCACACCGGCTTCTCGAGTTTCCTCGTTGTGGCATCGCACGCAGTGCGTTTGGATGATGTCAAAAATACGGAGGTCGTCTTCAGCGTGTGACAGATTGCTCGGCAAAGCGGGGCTGAGCAACGAAACGAAAATGGCCAAGAAGAAGGAAGGAGAATAGCGAAGGGCTACGGATACGATCGCCGGCATAAGGAAGTATTGGGAGGTTGGTGGATCGCGAGATCGGAAGCATCCGACAGGTAGGATCGCGATTCTTGATCGTATTGTGCCCCTCACCAAATTGCAAGTGTTCCCGAGTTCGGGTTGGAAGGGTTGGGGATGAGGGGCGGAGCGAGGCAGACGTGAATGCAATGAGCCGCGCTGGGGCAACCCCCTCACCTCCCGACCCCCTCTCCCCTAAAGGGCGAGGGTGAGATCGATGTCGATGACCCGAGGGCTTGCGCCCCCTACCCACCGAAGCACGAGTGGTAAGAGTCAAAGTCCTGCCATGGCCAGACAGACGCCAACCTATGCTTGACTTTGCTCGCAATCCCTCGGCGCAAAGATTGGGTAGCGGTTAAGACCGATCTCGCCATATCAATCGCGGACCATCACCCAGCCGAAGCAACGATCCGATCCTACGCACCGCCCGCTGGCCGCGACGCCAGCGATGCTGATGCGCTGATGCATCCCGCGCTAACGTGTCCGGCATCCCGGCGGCGCTCCCTTGGTAGTACTTCTTGAAACTCCACACCAAGTCCAGCCACATCGAGCCATCGATCCCCAACCGCTTCAAAATCGACTCCACCTCCGGTGCGCAGTCGGCTTCGCTTGACTCGGCCGATGGCTCCCTGTCCAAGAGAGCAGTGCCAAGTAATCCTTCAGCGACATCGACAAGAATCCCTTGTCGCTCGCCCGGACCGGCGTCGAACTCACCTGCGGGCCTGGCTTGCCTTGCTCGTCGAGCGTCAATTAGGTGGGTGGCACGTGGGTGGCACGTGGGTGGTGGCACTTCTCCTCCTCTCCGCGTTCCAGATTTAGGTTTTCCCGCTTCCCAAGCGGGTGCTACAAATGGTGTTCCTGTTAACGCGCAATCGTTGATCGGCTCAAAGGGGCCTGATACCATAGAATCCAGTTTCAAGATTAGCTCGAGAGATCGGCTGCAGACTCGTTGACAAGCCAAGTTACGGGATTTGACGGAGATCGACGACTTTAACAGGCTGATCGCGCTCCGGTCGCTCTCCGTTCCTTATCGAACTCAATTGACGGGTTGTAGTTGAAGCCGATGCACTTTTCACTGCAGTGGGGATCATGTCTTGCTGCTGTTTTTGATCGTTCCGTGGCATCATTGGAGAAAGCAAATGCGAATTTCATGTCAAAGGTCGTCTACGTCAGGTACACATTACGCGCTACGGCGCACCTATTGGAGTCATTGGAAACTTCGGTGCGCTGCCCTGCTCGCGATATGCTGCATGTTGCTGATCGATTCGAGAGCTCACGCAAGTTTTGTCGTAAGCTTCGATTTTGAAAACGGAGGAGTCGGCCTATTAAATTACAGCCAGTTTGCGGATTTCAATGTGATCGACGGCAGTGTCGATCTCAAAGGAAACGGATTTGCCGAAATCTACCCTGGTAATGGTCTCTATGTCGATCTCAATGGGTCCACTGGACAATCTGGAACAATCGAAACGAAAACTGCCTTTGATGCGGGACTGTATACCTTGTCTTTCCGTATTGGCAACAATGGTTTCTATCCCTCTTCGAACTCGGTGACGGTTTCCTTGGGCGACTATTCCGAAGTATTTGTTCGAAGCGGCACCGTTAACTTCGATTTGATTGAACGACAGGTCTTGCTGTCCAGTTCTTCCAAGCTTCGCTTTGCGACTCCTCTGTCGGATAACGACAACACGGGAATCATTATTGACGCGGTTTCACTAACGGCTGTGCCCGAACCGTCGTCCGTTGCGGCTTTCTTGGTGGGTACCCTTCTGCTTGCCTCTCGAAATCGTATCAAGCGTCAGGGAACCATGCGTTGAACGCGAGCGATCGATCAAGCGGCTCTTGCCGTCAAGAGAAATCGTGCCCGCCGCCTTAAGGCCTCGGGCACAAGGACGAAAAGAGAACCGAAACAAGGACAGGCACTGCGTTGGGATTGCCGAAAATTGGGCGGTATCGCCAGCATTTCTTACCATAGCAGTGGCGTGCAACGGATGGCTAATCTCCCTACGATTACTTGCCTCACCGATGGCTATGCCGATAGCTCACACCCTTCTTGATCGCTGGTCCGCGACGGAGCCGGAAAAGTGCGTGGCAACACATTGCGGCTTCGCCGCCCGGAGGGCCAGCATGATCACTAGCGGGCATCCTCGCAATGCCAGACGTGCCTGGTGACTCATGGGGCGGAAAGCTACCGGGATTCTGGGCGGCTCCCCCTGAGGGTAGCTCAGGGGAAGGCACATCAATTACGCTAGCAGTTCTGTGGCGACGCGCGCGGTTGGGGATTGTACCAAGGCGAATTCCTGGGCGCCGGATTTGTAGCGAAGCTTCGAGTGATCGAGCCCGAATTGATGCAGTACCGTCGTCAACCAGTCATGATGCTGAATGATCCCTTCGACCGCACGGTGCGAAAACTCGTCGGTCTTGCCATGGCAGTATCCCGCCTTGAAACCACCACCCGCTACCCATTGACTGAAACCATAGGTGTTGTGATCGCGACCGACCTTTTCCTTGGCATTTCCACCGGGAGGGACTTGGATGACTGGCAAACGCCCCATCTCACCTCCCCAATGCACAATGGTCGTATCGAGCAGTCCGCGCTGCTTGAGATCCTTCACGAGCGCCATCGCGGGGCGATCGATTTCTTTGCATCGCGCGGGCAACTGGGAAATGATGGAGTCGTGATGGTCCCACGATTGGCCATTGTTGAAGATCTGCACGAAGCGCACTCCCCGCTCCACCAAACGCCTCGCGATCAAACATCGTGTGCCGTAGTCGCGCGTGACCTCTTGGTCGATGCCATACATGCGATGCGTTTCTTCCGTCTCCTTGGAAATGTCGAACGCTTCCTTGGCCGCCAACTGCATCCGGGCCGCGAGCTCGTAACTGGCCATGCGGGCTGACAAATCGTTTTCGCTCGGATGCTGTTCGAGGTGAGCTGCGTTGAACCGCTTGAGGAAATCCAATTGGGCCGCCTGGGCCGCGCCGCGCAAATGCTCGGGCGGATCCAGGTTGAGGATGCGAGGCTCCTTGGGCCGAACTACGGTCCCTTGAAAGATCGACGGCAAGGCGCCGTTGGCCCAGTTGTCGCCTGCGTTCACCGGCAATCCCCACGGATGGGTCAATGCGACGAATGCCGGCAACTCCTGCGATACCGAACCGAGCCCATAGGTCAGCCAACTACCGAGACTCGCCCGGCCGGGTACACCCATGCCGGTGATCAGCGCGTACATCGACGGGAAATGGTTGTTGACATTGGTTTGCATCGAACGGATGAGGGTCATCTCATCGGCGATCTCGGCCATGTGCGGAATCAGGTCGGACATCTCGATGCCCGCCTGGCCGCGCGGTGAGAATGGCCACTGCGGACCCATGACCATGCGCGAGGCCTGGGCGAGGTTGTCGTACTGCACCTCGCCAGGAAACTCTTTGCCGTCCAACTTGACCAACTCCGGCTTGGGATCAAACATGTCGATTTGGCTCGGGCCGCCGATCATGAACATGCTGATCATCGCCTTGGCCTTGGGCTCGAAGTGCGGTTTCTTAGGAGTCAAGTCAAACACCCGCGGCTCGAGATCGGGCTTCGCCAATCGCGCGGGTCCTTCTTGGGCGAGGAGCCCGTCTTGATCGAGCAGCATGGCCGCGGCGATCCCCGCAAGTCCGAACGAGGAGGAGTGAAGCCAGTGGCGTCGGGAACAGAGGTAAGGAATCGTCATGGAAGATTCTCCGATCAATCGATATACAAAAATCGGTTGGAAGCCATCAGGACCTGACACAAACTCGCCAAGGCTCGGACTTCCGGGGCATGGCTTTCGGTTTCCATCCGCTTGCGCCAATCGGGATTCGGGTCCGCGGCGAACACCTCGCGCTGGCCTTGAAGGTATTCGCGACACGCGACCTGCTCGGATTCGGTGGGCGGTTTCGCAAAGAGCTTTAAAAACAGGCGCTGGATCTGCGCATCGCTCTCGGACGTTTCGCTCCAGAGGCGTTCGGCGGTCTTGTCGGCGAACTGGATGATCGATTGTTCGTTGAGGAACAGGAGCGCCTGCGGCGCAACGGTCGAGCATCGGCGCGCGTCGCAGTTGGGATTCATGGCGGGCATATCGAACGTCTCGAGCAAACTCAGGGGCAATCCTCGCTTGGATTGCAGATAGATGCTTCGCCGATACTTGTCCGCCCCGATGTCTTCGATGCCGGCGTACAAACCTTCGTTGAGGATCCGGCGACCGATAGTGGCTCGTCCCTCGCCATCCTCCGCGACCGGCACCGAAGGACCGCCGAGTTTCAAATTCAGGTCGCCCGACAGTTGCAACATCGCGTCGCGAATGGTTTCCGCGTCGAGACGCCTCAGGTTGGCACGGCCATAGAGTCGGTTGTCAGGATCGTGTTCATCGATCAACGCGGTCCGCTGCGATTGTTGTCGGTAGGTTTGGGACATCACCATCTGCTTATGCATCCGCTTCAGATGCCATCCTCCGTCCACCAGGTCCGAGGCCAGCCAATCCAAGAGCTCTGGATGCGTTGGACGTTGGCCAAAGGCACCGAAGTCGCCGGGGGTTGGGACCAATCCCATGCCAAAGTGATGTTGCCACAATCGATTGACGGCGACGCGAGCCACGAGCGGATGGGTGCCATCGGTCAGTTGACGTGCGTAAGACAATCGACGTCCGAAGGAAGGGGATGATTCGTTCTTGGTGGCGGGGATGGTAGCCCCTGCGCGATCGCGAGCCAGGACGTACACTTCGCCGGGTTCGACGTTCTTCTTGGGTTGTTCGGGGTCGCCTCGAAAAAAGACTTTGCTTTCGGGCGTGACATCCGCACGGTCTCGAACAGCCATGATCAATCGGGCCGGGGGTTTGGTTTGGCGAAATTTCGCAATCTCTTTCGACTCCGCGTCAAAGCGTTTGTAGTTTTCGTTGTTGTTCACCTTGTCGAACTCGATCAATTGTCCGACGATCGCGTCCACCGACCGCACCATCGGGTACTCGAGAAGCAGTTTCTTCTGCTCCTCGGTTTGCTTGTCAGCGGGGACTGCGACGGCGGCGACGAGTGATTGGCGAACATGTTCGGGGGCGGCAGCAAGATTCATGTTGAAGATCTTTTTCCCCACTTCGCGTTTTCGTTCGGCGAGATCCTTTTCGCGACGCACCGCTTCGGCTTCGATGGCGTCGGCCGCAGCGCGATCGGCGGCTGGTGTGAGATCGATCAGGCGCTGATCGGGCTGTTGCCAGGCGGCGAGCGGGAAAGCCGGATCAAAGATCGCGCGATAGCGGTAGTAGTCCTCGATGGTGATCGGGTCCTAGCGATGGTCATGACACTGAGCACAACCCACGCTCAAGCCCAGGATGGACGAGCCAACCACTTTGATCATGTCGGCGACGGCTTGATTGCGATCCAGGAGATTGTTGTTGGTGGCGGTGATGTCCGGTGCCATTCGCAGAAAGCCGGTGGCGGTCATCAGTTCCACGTGCCGATCGCTCTCGGGGTCGGGAGTGCCCTCGATGCATTCGTCTCCAGCCAACTGCTCCAGGAGGAACTGATCGTAGGGCTTGTCGCGGTTCAGGGATTCGATGACGTAATCGCGATAGCGCCAGGCATGTTGCCGTTCGGTGTCCTTGGTTGGATTGCCGTCGGTTTCCGAATAACCTGCCACGTCGAGCCAATGCCGTGCCCACCGGACCCCGAACTGGGGCGATTCGAACAATCGATCGACCAGATTCTCGTAGGCATGCTCGGAGGGGTCGGCGACAAAAGCGTCGACTTCGTCGGGGGTGGGTGGCAGCCCGTGCAAGTCGATTTTGAGCCGTCGGATGAGCGTCGCGCGGTCGGCCTCGGGCGACAGATCAAGGCCAGCGCTCAAGAGACGCGATCGAACAAAAGCATCGATCGGATTTGTCGCATGCGATCCATTTCCAGAGGAGGAGACAACCGGGACTTTGGGTTTGCGAGGAGATTGAAATGCCCAAAACGACAGTTCCTCGGGGGTGAAGCGAGCATCCTCCACGTTTTCAGGTTCGGGTCGTAAAGTGGCGGCTCCCCCTTGGATCCAAACACGGATCTTTTCCTTTTGCATCGCCGAAAGTTTCTTGGTCCCCTCGGGCATTTCGTCGGCTTCGATCCGCTTCCACAGAAGGCTCGATGCCGCATCGCCCGGGACCAGGGCCGGGCCGGAGTCCCCTCCCTGTTGCATCAATCGCACCAGCCGAACGTCGAGCCCTGCCTGGTGCCTCTCCTCTTCGCCATGGCACTGGAAGCACATCGCCTTGAAAATGGGCCGGACATCGGCTTCGAACGATATGGGTTCGCTAGCCAGGATCGATGCGCACAACCCCAGCGCGATCCAGCAAGCGATCGAACCGAGGTATGGGCAGCGCAATCGGGACATCGGCGCATTCCTGCTTGCAGAGAAATCGAGATGGATTCAGGCCAGAAAACGTCAGTTTAGTCCAAGGAAAGGCTCTGGTTTCCGAAGCGAGGTTTCCGTGGCCGGGAATTATTTCGAGTTTTTTTCCATTTTTCCCCGCAAGATTGAACGCCATTTACGCATTTAAAGGTGAGGGGCTCGATCGCACGAGGCCCTTTCTCAAGATGGACAAGGTCCCATACGTGGGTTCGTCACGCCCGAAAGCTTCGGCTTCGATGCTCGAATCGGGCTCACGTGTGGGATCGTCCGTCTGGAACCGCTTTGGCAACCGGTTGACGATCACCACACGAATGCTGGCATTCGAAGATTACGTCCCGATCCCGTCGGGCGTCGACCAATACCCGCCGCGCGCGGGATCGAACTTCAGACGCTGGCCGGGTTGGTCGGCAATCACACGGCCCTCTCGATAAACCGTGCGGCCACCGCACCAGGTTTGAATCGGCCAGCCTCGGAGCGTCTCGCCGTGCCAAGGTGACCATTTGGTTTTGGTCCATTGCTTGGCATTGTCGATGGTGCGTTCCAGATTCGGGTCGACCAGGACGAGGTCGGCGTCGTAGCCGACCGCAATGCGTCCTTTGCCGACGATCCCCCAAATGCGCGCTGGGGCATCGCTGGTCCAACTCGCGATTTGTGTCCACTGGCACATGCCCCGATGCGCTCGATCGAGCAAGAGAGCAAAATAGTTCTCGACGGCGGGCAGGCCGCTTGGAGACTGCGGGTAGGGCTGTTGCTTTTCTTCGAGCGTGTGGGGCGCATGATCGGTCGCCACGACCTGGATCTTGCCTTCGACCAGCGCCTGCCACAGGGCTTGGTTGTCCTGGGCCGTCTTGATGGAGGGGTTCATCTGGATCAAGCTGCCCAAGCGGGCGTAATCGTCGATGTTGAAACACCAGTGATGAGGACAGACCTCGGCGGTGATCAGACCGCGATGGTCCTGGATGATCGGGATTTCCTGAGCGGTACTGACGTGCAGCACATGGAATCGATGGCGATGGCGGTAGGCCAGGTCCAGAGCGCGGCGGGTAGCGATTTCCGCAGCCAGATGATCACGAATGCGTGAATGATCCTCGAGTCGTAGATTGGGTCCCAGTCGAGATTGGTTCGCGCGGACGGTCTTCTCATCTTCACAGTGGGCGCAGATCGGCAGCGTGGTCTCTGCAAAGATTCGCTCGAGGGCTTGCTGGTCATCGACGAGCAAGTCCCCGGTGCTCGAACCCATGAAGATCTTGATACCGGGAACACCCGTCGCACGCTTGAGGTCTTCGATGTTATCGACGGCCGCGCCGATGTAGAAACCGTGATTGACGATCGCCTTGCGAGAGGCGATGGCATATTTTTCCTCGATCCGCTCCTGGTTGATGGCGGAAGGCTTGGTGTTGGGCATCTCCAGAAAGGACGTCACTCCCCCGGCGGCGCAGGCGGCGCTCGCGGTGGCGAGATCCTCTTTGTGGGTGAGTCCCGGTTCTCGAAAATGAACTTGATCGTCGATCAGCCCCGGAAAGAGTACGAGGCCTTTGGCATCGATCACTTCATCGGCTGCCGTGGTCGGTGCGGCATCGATGCTGGCGATCCGACCGCCAGCAATCAGCACGTGGGTTTCGGCCGCTTTCTCGGGAAAGATGACGGTGGCGTTGCGAATCAGAGTCGTGGAGGACATAGGGGGTTTGGTGGACTTGTCCGAATAGGATGATACAAAGCAGGTACAATGGTCT
>JBKDPB010000137.1:0-9088 GCA_046342615.1 Planctomycetota bacterium
TGGTTGATTCAACCCAACATCTTTCTGTTTAATGAGGAGTCCGGGGATCCGGTGACCATCCATGCGGAGAAGGCGAAGATTTCGATCGATCCAGACAACGATCGACTGGTGATCGACTTGGTCAATTCCCATGGGGAAATCAATGACAATTCCTCCACCCGATTTCAGTTTCCCGGGGAGGACCGGTTTACAATGCCCTTGAATCAGGCATCCCGGAAATCGACTTCAGCGCGAACGCCGTCGCAATTGTCGATGCGCGAGATTCCCAAGGAAATTGCTTCTTTGTTGGAGTCGAACGAGCGGACGCGGGAGGCGATGGCGGTCCAATGCGCCGTGGGGCTCGGGCTCGGTCGTTACACCCAACTGCACGATCAAAAATTTTACGAATTGCGAGACACGCTGGGCGATCGTCAGCGGCGTTTGATCCGCATGAGCCTAGAACCCGCGCGGCGTTGGGCGCTCGGATTTAGCTGCTTCTTTTTTGTTTGGGTAGGCGTGCCGATGTCCATCCTGATTCGCAGCGCCGACTATGCGTGGACGTTCGGTTTGTGCTTCATCCCAATCCTCCTGATTTACTATCCCCTGTTCGGCTTGGCTCTCGACAGAGCGAAAGATGGATCATGGCCTCCGGCCAGCCTTTGGCTTGGCAACGCAGTACTCCTCGTCCTCGGAACGTTGATGTTGCGACGGGTTCTGCGACATTGATGAACAGCGAACATGGACGTTAGCGGCCCCGTACAAGGTCCAGGCTCGGGTTGAGCAAATTCCGATAAATCGTCCAGAACTTTCCCAAAGGCTGCCTATTGCGGCTCTGGTGATCAAAAAAGAGCTCATGCGAGCTCAAACGAAGATTCTTTCTAAAGTAATCACCCCGTTTGAATCGAAACTAGCATTAGGACGGCCTGATCTGCGCCGGACGACTTCTAGGGGTCGTACGGTTCAGAGCTTGCTAGCAGGGACTGTAGGGGGGATTCGCAACGCTTCGCTCATGAAAAAGCGGTAGCTGCGAAATTCAATTGGGAGGTATGACGGCTCCGGCAACCACCGGATTCGCCATCTTCTTCTCCTTCACGACTTGATGGCATCTGCCCGTCGGGATTCGATTCGATCCGAGCACTGCGTAGAAGGGGTGCGGAGTAAACTCGGAGCGGATGGTTTTAACCGATGGGTGGTGCGGCGGATTGGGCCATATTCTGTCAGCGTGAAGAAGGAGCTGATCGCTGGCAGAACGTGCATGCGTCCACAACCCGAATGTGCCCAGACCCAGTTGTTGGCTGGCTCGCACAACCGATCGACACCCGCTGACGATCTTGTGCGAGGATGGCTGCAGCAAGGGCAACTACTGTTAGGAGCTTTCGCGAGAGCGAGGGCCCTGACTCGACACTCAATTGGAAGGTAACGGAGACCAATAATATGAAGGTGTTCACCACAGGCCAGGTCGCCAAGATCTGCAAGGTGGCCCCGCGAACCGTTAGCAAGTGGTTCGACTCCGGCCGACTCAAGGGGTACCGCATCCCCGGTTCGCAAGACCGCCGCATTCCCCGCGAGTATCTGATCAAGTTTCTCAAAGAGCATGGCATGCCCTTGGGAGACTTGGAAGATGAGGCCATGGCCAAAGTCCTGATCGTTGCGCAAGATCAGGTCTTGATCGAGAATTTGAAGCGAGAACTTCCTCTGGAAAAAAGTTTCAAAGTTCAAGTCGCCGCAAGCGGTTTCGAGGCGGGTATTCAAGCGGAAAGCTTCCACCCGGATTGCATGATCGTGGACTTCTCAGTCGGCAAGCTGGAAGCTCTGCAGATCTGCCAAAATCTGCGCAAGAATTCCGACTTCTCCGAAATCATCTTGATCGCTCTGCTTCCCGACGACGGAAACACGATGAGCTTCGATCGTTCGAGTATCAACGAAACGTTCAAGAAGCCATTCGATGCCCGTCTGCTCGCAGAACGGTTGAGGACACTGATCGGAGCCAAGAAGGAACTTGTGTAAGCGATCGGCAAACCCAGGATCCAAATGAAAGACCCTCGCTGGAAACATCGAGGGTCTTTTCGTTTATAATCCTCGGCTGTTGTTCGACTCCCGTTCGCGCCTTGCGAGTCGAGCCTCAGCAGGTCGTCTTCAGTCAAGGACTCTCAATCGATCATGGCCGAATACCAACCGCCGCGAAGTGCCGAAGAAGCTCGCGAAATGATGGAAGCGTTGCGATCGGAGATTCGAACGCACGACTACCGATATTATGTTCTCGCCGATCCGACGGTCACCGACCTGGAGTACGATCGGCTCCTGAAACGGCTGACGCAACTCGAAGCGGATTGGCCGCAATGGGCGACCCTCGACAGCCCGACCCGAAAAATCGGCGATCAGCCGCTCGCGGAACTGACCCAGGTCAAGCATCGCGTCCCGATGTTGTCGATCGATAACACGTACACGGAAGCGGAGCTGCGCGAGTTCATGGCCCGCGTCGAACGCGTGCTGCCCGGCGAGAAAGTCGAATGGGTCGTCGAACTCAAGGTCGATGGCGTCGCGGTCTCGGTCCTGTTCGAGGATGGCCACCTGACTCAAGCCGTCACGCGGGGCAACGGTGAAATTGGCGACGACATCACCCACAACGCGAGAACCTTCCGCGGACTTCCCCAACGACTGCAGGGGACTCGCCCCCCGGCCGCCCTCGAAGTCCGCGGTGAAGTCTACATGACCAATTCCGACTTGGTGCTCCTCAACGAGCAGCGGATGGCCCAGGGAGAAGCAGAATTCAAGAACCCTCGCAACGCCACCGCCGGCGCCGTCCGATTGCTCGATCCGAAAATCTGCGCCCAACGCAAGCTTCGATTCTTCTGCCATGGACTCGGATACACCGAGGGTTTCGCTGCCACCTCCCATTCCGAGTTTCTCGAACATGCTCGCCAACTCGGCATCCCGGCGACTCCCCGCGTCGCATGCCTGCCCAACGCGGACGCCGTGGTGCAACACTGCGAGAACTTGATGGAGAATCTGCACGACCTGGACTTCGAGGTCGACGGGCTGGTGATCAAGGTCAATGCCTTTGAACAACGCGAATCACTCGGCACCACCTCCAAATCGCCACGTTGGGTCATCGCCTACAAAATCGAAAAATACGAGGCGATCACCCGACTTCTCGATATCAAAACCCAAGTCGGAAAAACGGGAACCATCACCCCCGTCGCGGAACTCGAACCCGTGCAACTCGCCGGCACCACCGTGAGCCGTGCGTCGCTGCACAACCAAGATGAAATCCAACGCAAGGATATCCGAGTCCACGATTGGGTCGTGGTTGAAAAAGCTGGGAAAATCATCCCGCATATCGTCCGCGTCGAGAAACATCGTCGCGAAGGAAACCCGCCCGAATGGAAATTCCCAACCGAATGCCCCGAATGCGGTTCGCCTCTCCATCGCGATCCCACCGGTGTGTACATCCGCTGCACATCCAAGAGTTGCCCTGCCCAATGGCGCCAACGTCTGCGCTACTTTGCATCGCGCGATTGCATGGATATCGAAGGACTGGGCGAAAAATTGGTCAATCAACTCGTCGACGCCCAGTTGGTAAACTCCTACGCCGACCTGTATGCCCTGCGGCTGGATCCATTGATGAGCCTCGAGCGGATGGGTAAAAAATCGGCGGAGAATCTCCTGGACGGGATCCAAGCCAGCAAGTCTCGAGGTCTGTCGCGCGTCCTCAATGCCATCTCGATCCGACACGTCGGTCAACGGGTCGCGCAAGTCCTGGCACGCCGCTTCGGGACAGCAGCACGCCTTCTCGCCGCACCGCAGGAGGAACTGTCTCAAGTCGACGAGATCGGACCAATCATCGCCAAAAGCGTCTATGATTTTTGCCAAAGCGAGGACGGACGGCAGATCTTCGAACAACTCCAAAACTCAGGCGTCCTTCTCGAAACGACCGAAGAGGATACGGTCGACGACCAAGGTCCTTTGGCTGGAAAAACCGTTGTGGTCACCGGCACGCTCAAAGGTTTCTCGCGCGATGAAATCGAGAAACTGATCGAACGGATGGGAGGCCACGCCTCAGGCAGCGTCTCGAAGAAAACCGACTATGTGATCGCAGGCGAATCCGCAGGAAGCAAACTCGCGAAAGCACAGCAATTGGGAATCCCCGTTCTTTCCGAAGAGGAATTCCGAAAAATGGTTCCATCAGGACCCTGATCGATCCGCTGGTCGGTTGTTTTGGAATGCGAGGAAAAAGGTTACACTGTAGGGGCGTCGCGAAGGTCTTTCCGCGCTCCAACGCCTCTTCGGAATTACTTCTCCCCCATGATTGAACTCATCGACTTCGGAAAGGAATACGGTGAATTCACCGCCGTCCAGCAATTGAATATGAAGATCGACGCGGGGGAACTGTTCGGATTCATCGGCCCCAACGGCGCCGGCAAAAGCACCTCGATCCGCTTCCTGGCAACCCTGCTCAAGGCCTCGCGCGGGGATGGTACCGTCAACGGCTTCAGCGTCAACAATCAACCGATGGACGTGCGACGTAGCATCGGCTACATGCCCGATGACTTCGGGGTCTACGACGGCATGAAGGTTTGGGAATTCCTCGACTTCTTCGCCGTCGCCTACAAGATTGGCCGCTCCCAGCGCAAGCAAGTGATCGGCGATGTCCTCGAACTCCTCGACTTGACGCACAAGCGAGACGATTACGTCAATGGACTGTCCCGCGGGATGAAGCAGCGATTGTGCTTGGCGAAAACGCTGGTTCATGACCCGCCCGTCCTGATTCTCGATGAACCGACCAGCGGCCTGGATCCACGAGCCCGCATTGAAGTCAAAGCCCTCCTCAAGGAACTGCGGAAGATGGGAAAGACGATTCTCATCAGCAGCCACATCCTGTCGGAACTTGCCGACTGCTGCACCTCGATCGGCATCATCGAACGGGGCCAACTTCTGATGCACGGCCCGATCGATTCCGTCTACCGCCAAATTCGACGCAATCGCATCGTCGAAATTCGGTTCCTGGAACATCAGGAAGCCGGGGTCTCTATCCTCCGAAGCGACCCCACCCTCCGCGGAATCGATATCGATGGCAACCGCGTGACCGCGGAACTGGAAACCGATGATGCGGGGCTGTCGCAACTGATGGAACGCCTGGTCGCCGCCGGCATCAAAATGCGATCCTTCAGCGACAAAGATCCAACGCTCGAGGATGTTTTTATGATGGTCACCAAAGGGCTTGTGGCCTGACCTTTTGAACCATGCTACGCTTTGTGTTGATCCAAATGGTGAAGTTCTACCAGCGAGCCATCAGCCCATTGCTGTGGAGCAGTTGCCGTTTTACGCCGACATGTTCGCAATACATGATTCTTGCGATAGAAGAGTATGGTGCGTTTCGCGGTGTCTGGAAAGGCTTCTGCCGAATCGCTCGCTGCCATCCGTTCCACCCGGGTGGCTTCGATCCTCCATGAGTGGGTGACCGCCCAGCCCCCAGGCAACGGCCCCGCCCTGCCTCGTCGAATTGCACGGATCTGCTCCATGACCGCGGATACAAACGACAACAGGCCAACCCCCACACATCCTCGACGACTCCCTTTCGGAATCGTTTCTTCGAACGAGCGCGAGACGCGATCGCGCGCCTTGACGCCCGCTTGGCTGCCCCTGGTCCCTTTCGTCGTCCTGTTCGTCATCCTCGCGTTGAATCCGAACCTTGCTCACCCCCAAGACGCTTCCGTTCGCACAGTCGCATCGCTCAATGGTGATTGGCAATTTCGTCGCGATGGCCAGGAGACGTGGAAAACCATCCGAGTCCCAGCCAGCTTCGAGTCGCACGAAGGGACCGACTTTGACGGAATCGGCTGGTATCGAATCCAACTGCCCGAGAACATGGTCCTCCAGGACAACCAACGCGCTGTTGTTCGCTTCGAAGCGTCCGCGACCGAAACCGATGTATTCTGCAATGGTCAACCTGTCGGCCAACATCTCGGCGGATGGACTCCTTTCGAATGCGATATCTCCTCGCAGGTGCGCCAGCGACCGCCCGATACTCCCATCGAACTGACGCTGCGCGTCGATGAACGCGTCGGCCATAATTCGCAAGGCTTCCTCCCCGTCTTCGCTCCCCATTTCGGCGGGATCTGGCAAGACGTGTCGCTCATCATCCGATCGGATGTCGGAATCGACGACTTGAAACTGTTCGCCCACGGCGATGCGGGGTCCCAAACCCTTCGCGTCGAAATCCCCATCCGTGCGACTCACCCAACGACGAACCGAGTCACCCATGTCCGCGTCTCCTCCAAACGCTGGGACGCCAAGGATCCAGAGGCCCCTTGGATATGGGAAACGACCGTCCCGATCGAAAACGATTGTTTGAAAAAACTAAACGAATCTGGGAGCGCGTCGCAGGAGGTGCAACTCCCTGTGGACATGGATCTCTGGAGCCCAGCCGACCCCGCGCTGTATGTGTGCCGCGTCGACCTGCTGGCTCAAACGACCACAAGCGTGGCCATCGTTGATCGAACCCGATGCCGCGCGGCATTTCGAACGATCACCGCCGATGGCGATCGGATCTTGCTCAACGGCCACCCGATTTCCGTTCGCGGCGTCCTCAATTGGGGCTATGCCCCTCCCGATACCGCCCCGTCGACGGCAGAAGCATTCTGGCTGCAGGAACTCGATCTGGTGCGACGCTATGGTTTCAACCTGATGAAGTTTTGTCTGTGGGTTCCACCGAGACGGTACTTGGAACTTGCTGACGAGCAAGGGGTACTGACCTGGATGGAGTATCCGACCTGGCACTCCCGATGGTCGGCGGATCAGTTGCCGACGCTGCTCCGAGAGTTTCGCGAGTTTTTTCAGTACGATCGAAATCATCCGTCCGTGATTCTTCGCAGCCTGACCTGCGAGACTGGTCCCAGCGCCGACCTCGGTGTCCTACGCACCCTCTACGATGAGTGCCATCGTATGATTCCTGGATGCCTGGTCGAGGACGACAGCAGTTGGATCCAGTGGAATCGCATCCACGATTTTTACGACGACCATCCGTATGGCAATAATCACACGTGGATCCCCACGATTCGGAGACTTACTCAATACGTCCAGGATCACGGAGCCAAACCGTTGGTGCTCGGCGAATGCATCGCAGCCGACACGTGGTTGGACCCGAGCACCCTCGATCCGAATCGCCACGGCGACAACGTCGCATGGCTCCCGAAGCACCTCGAAGCCAATCGACGATGGATGCTCGATCGTCGTAAGGATTTGGGAGAGGAAGCGGTCGAAGCGCTTGAACAGAATTCGAAATGGTACGCCCTCGATATGCGAAAGTATCAAATCGAAACACTTCGACGCGAGGCTCCCAACGCTGGATATGTTGTCTCGGTCATCCGCGACTTCCCGTTCGCAGAGATGGGACTCTTGGACTGGAACGGAAATCCGAAATGGCAGGAGCGGGACTGGGATTGGCATGGTGACACGATGCTACTCATGGAGACCAAAAACGATCGAAGAAGTTTCTTCATCGACGAAACGCTCGATGTGCAGTTTCTGATCAGCAACTACCGCTTGCCGGACACGCCCCTTCCATTGATCGCTTCAAAGGACGCCGGGAGCTTGCATATCGAATTAACGAACCTGTCGAACGATCGGCCATCGCGGCGAAGGGAAGTGACCGTACCCGCCGAGACATGGATGCAACCGGGCAATCACCCCCTGGTGCAACTTCACGAGTCGATTCGCGAACTTGTGACCCTAGACGACTCGGAACCCAGCCCGATCCATATCTTCGCCTCCCTCAACACGCCCCACGGAACAACCACCAATCAGTGGGTGATCTGGGTCTTTCCGAGGAAGGAAACGCACCAGCGGATCCGAGTTCACGCAAGCTGCGAGGCGTCGATTCGCGAAACCATTCAAGGCTCTCCCGACAACGGGGAAAGTCGGCAAGGGACGACTGCTTGTTTGCAGCCCGCAACTTTTCGGCGAAACCAACGCCGCGGGCAAGTGGCTGCTGCAGCAATGCTTCGAGGCATTCGGCGATCCCAAACTATGCACTTCCTCCCTGCGACCTGAAACCATTCAAGCTCTGCGAAATCAATTGACGCGCAAAATCATCAACCTGACCGACCGGCCATGGACGTTCCGGACCGATCCAAGCAACGATGGATTGGCCCAGGGATGGCAGCGTGAGCCGCAACCCTCCGACGAATGGAAACCGATCCGAGTCGGTCAACATTGGGAGGGACAGGGCTATGAATCGCTCGACGGATGGGCATGGTATCGAATCGAAATGGAACTACCGGACGATTGGAAGGACACCGAGTTGTTTCTGTGGATCGACGGTGGCGACGACTACTATGAGGTATTTGCAAATGGCCAAAAGGTAGGTTCCGCTGGCAATATCGAAGACAAGAAGACAGCGTTTGAGATCCAGAGCAGCTTCAAACTAACGAGCGTTTCATCCGGCTCGAAGCTCGCGATTGCCATTCGCGTGTACGATTGGCAAGGTGCAGGCGGCATGTTCCGACCGATCGCATTAAGCACAACCGATCGCGATAGTTCCTTGGAAATCCTGAAATAAAACCACCCATCCCTCCTCCATACGCCCAACCGAGTGATTTCTTCCATTCGACATCCATTACTGGCGGCCTGAGGGCAACAGCGCTCATCGGGATAGGTTTCAACTTCCTAAGCCCGACGGGCTTAAACAAGTGCCTGCCGCGGCTCAACGAGCCACGTTCTGCTCGCCACTCCTACTGAGAAAGGCCTGACGGGCCGACACATTCACGAGCTTCCGTCAGCTCCCCACCCCAGCTGGAGTCGCTCGGTGCAGAGACTGCGTAGCGGGCAAGACACATCTGCGCAGATCCCGCGCAAACCATTACCCAGGTGACGCAAAGATCCGGCGCACCGCCCGCTGGCCGCGTCGCCACCGGTGCTGATGCCCCCTCGCGTCCTGAGCCAGACTGTCCGGCATACCCGCCGCACTCCCTTGGTAGTACTTCTTGAACTTCCACACCAAGTCCAACCATACCGATCCGTCGATCCCTAACCTCTTTAGAATCGGCTCCACCTCCGGTGTCATCGGCGGCTTGCCCACCGACGGCTTGTTCTTCGCCGTCCATTTCAG
>JBKDPB010000138.1:0-8677 GCA_046342615.1 Planctomycetota bacterium
TTGATGCAACTCGACAAATGCTGGAGCGCGATGGGATGTTGGTATCGATGGATCTCGATGTCGATGGTGCTTTGTGCCCCTTCGAGCGACGGATTGAGATTCCGTCGTTCGGGCTGACGGCGCGATGGGTTGTTTTGTGCCAGGGAATGCGTGCGCGATCCAATCGATGGTTCGCAAGCCTGCCGCTTCATCCAGCGCGGGGCGATATTCTTCGCATCCGGAGTCGGCGTTTCCACCTGAAGACCGTGCTGCATCATGAAGGTTGGGTGGTTCCATTGGGAGAAGATCAATTTCTGTTCGGAGCGACTTACGACCGGCAGGCGTTGCAAACGTCGCTGGTCGACCCCGTCGCGGCTCGGTGGCGAGAAACGCTCGAGCGACGTTGGGAAAGGATGACCGGCGAGGCGATCGGGACGCCTGGAGCCGAGACGCTCGAGCATCGCATTGCGGTCCGTCCCGCGAGCTATGATCGCCACCCTCTCATCGGGCAGCATCCTGAGCATCCGCAACTGTTTTGCTTGAATGGGCTGGGGAGCAAAGGAAGTCTGATGGCCCCCTGGGTCGCCTCGCACTTGCTCGATGCCATGCTGGGAAGGGAGCCGGTTGAATCGTGTTTGCGTTGGGACCGAGCCGGACGCTAGGGCGCGAGTGCACTCCAGCGGAGCATAGCCAGGAACTTGGTTGCGGGGGGGCCAGGCCCTATACTACAGAGACGAGGTTGCGGTTCGATTCGGAACCTCGAGAGGATCCCATCGATGTGGAGGGTTTGAATGATGTGGAACGTTGTCTTGCTTCGACCCCGGCCTTTTTTTCGCGGGATCCTTCCTCATTTTCTTTTGGTGTTCACGGTCGTGCTCGTCGGGACAAATTCGCTTTGGGGCCAGGACTCCACGGCGAACGCAAGGGCGACTTCCAACGGCTCCAAGCCGTCGTCGAAGCATCAATATGCGGTTTTTGGCGGCGGTTGTTTTTGGTGTATCGAGGCAGTTTTCGAGCGGGTTCTTGGGGTGTATGCGGTCGAGTCGGGTTACGCGGGAGGAAATGTCCCGAATCCCAACTATGCCTTGGTGTCGTCCGGACAGACCGGTCACGCGGAAGTCTGCCGCATCGAGTTCGATCCCGAAATGATCTCCTATGAGGATCTTCTTCGGATCTTTTTTAAGTCGCACGATCCGACGCTGATGAATGCCCAAGGGCCCGACCGCGGCACCCAGTATCGCTCGGTGGTCCTCTACACGGACAAGGATCAGCTTGAGACGATTGAAAGCGTTTTGGAGGAATTCCGAAAGAAGAGGACTTTTCGCGGCAAAATCGTCACGGAGGTTGCTCCGTTCAAGGCCTTCTACCTCGCAGAAGAATACCACCAAGATTATTTCGCGAAGCATCCGGATCAACCGTATTGCGAGATCAACATTCGTCCCAAGATCGGGAAGTTCGAACGCGGATTCAAAGAGTTCAGCAAGGTGCAAAAGGCGAAAAGCGAAGCCAAAGACAAAAAGAAGTGAGGGAGCGAACGTGTCGATGGGAGTTGGCTACTCGAAAGGTCTTCGAGATGCTTTGTCCTCGGTTGGAAAATCTTTCGGCACGTCGGACTGAGTCACCGCGCCGGTAGCCGCCCATTCGGTCCCCCTTCGAAGCACCGTGATAAAGCCCGCGCATTCCATCGAGTAGTCCGCATGGCCCATGGGGGTGTGAAAGACGCGGCCTTTTCCATAACCGACGGTCATGATCATCGGTTCGTGTCGATCGGTTCCCCCTTGGTCTTTGCTTGAAAAAGCCGTTGCGAGAATCTGCATGTTTTCGCCGGGACCGCGGAGGCGGTCGTAGAGTTCGTCTTGGGTATGGAGCCAAACGCGAGGCAACCCTTGAGTGATCGGATGCTTCGGATCGCGAATAATGATCTGGAATTCATGTTGCGCACCATGACTGCCTCCCCCGCCGGGGACGGTGTCGCGAACTTCTTTCTCGTCCTGATTGAGGTAGACGTAGGGCCCTGTTTTTTCGTTTCGGCCGCCCCATCCTCCGAGTCCGATCATTCGGTTGAACGCTTTCCATTCTCCGAACGAGTTGTTGGCGGCGTGCAGGATGACGAGCCCACCACCATTGAAAACAAACTTTTCGAGTTCGGACTTGGTCTCCTCAGGCCATTCGGCGGCCCCAAATCCCAGATTGGAGATCACGACCTTGTACTTCGAAAAATCCGGACGAAAGTCGGGGTCTGGCTTCGGTTCTTTGACCGATTCCCGTTTAACTCCGTCGCCGATCGGAAACTTGTCGAGCCATTCCTCGCCTTGCCATGTGTATTTCGTGCGGGCGATGTCGACGCGAAAAAGTCGCGTTTCCTCCAGGTATCGCTTGATCATCATCGTCGTTTTGGGCCATATTCCATGGTTGTTCTGGCCGTCGATGATCAGTGCGGGCATCGGTTCGGGAGCTTGGCCCCAGCCCGCTAGCCCGGCTCCCATCCAAGAAGACCAAGCTGCAAATGCGAGCCAGATCCAGGCAAGGACGCGACGAAGGGGAGAAAAGGGCCGCATCATGATGAAAACCTCGCGTAGAAAAGGCAAACGGGGCGCGTCTCGGATAGGATAGAAGTCCGGCAACAGTATACACATCCCGTCTCTGCGGCGTTTAGCGCCGGCCTTGATCTGTACGATGAGGCGGATCTGGTCCACAATACTTGGATATGAACGGAAAGACTGACCCCGAGGAACTCGGTCCCCCGGCTGAGGAAAAATACACTGTTGTCGCCCGGCGATACCGCCCCAAAACCTTTGAGGATTTGGTGGGGCAGGACACGGTGGCCCAGGCCCTGCTGCGCGCGATCGAGACGCACCGCATCGGGCACGCCTATTTGTTCACGGGAGCTCGCGGAGTAGGCAAGACCAGCACCGCGCGCATTTTTGCCAAAGCCCTGAACGCTTCGGAGGACGGCTCGGGCCGTTTCGACCCCAACTCCGAAATCGCGATCGCCATCGACAACGGCGAAGACATGGACGTGATCGAAATCGATGGTGCCAGCAATCGTGGGATCGATGAAATACGCCAGCTGCGAGCCAACGCCTCGATTCGCCCCACACGGTCTCGGTTCAAAGTTTATATCATCGACGAAGTGCACATGTTGACGACCCCGGCGTTCAACGCGCTTTTGAAAACCCTCGAAGAACCTCCCGGGCACGTCAAGTTCATCTTCTGCACGACGGACCCGGAAAAGATTCCGATCACGGTGCTGTCGCGATGTCAGCGATTTGATTTCCCACCCGTACGCACCGATCAGATTCTGCAGCGACTGCAAGTGATCTGTTCCAACGAGGGTGCCGATGCGGACGAAGATGCCTTGCGATTGATCGCGCGACGGGCGGCCGGCTCCATGCGCGACAGTCAATCGCTGCTGGAACAACTGCTGAGCTTCGGCGGCCATCGCATCACCGTCGAAGACGTGCACGCCATGCTGGGGACAGCTGATGAATCTCGACTGGGTTCGTTTGCTCAGTGCATGATCCAGCGGAATGCGTCGGGCGCTCTTACCGAGCTCGATGCCGCGATGGGGGAAGGCGTGGATCCAGGCCAACTCGCGGAGCAGTTGCTCGGCTATTTGCGCGATATCATGGCGTTGGCTATCGGAGGCCCCGTCGATTTGATGCGTACCGCAAATCCAAATGGAGCCGACGCGCTGCGTGCGTCGGGTAAAGCCTGGGGTACGATGACCCTGCTGTCAGCGATTCAGCTGCTCGACGAGACCATCGTTCGCATGAAGCATAGCGTTCAATCTCGCATCCTTCTCGAAGTCGCTTTGGTGCAGATTTGTCATCTCCAGGATCTGCAGCTCTTGTCCGATGTCGTCAAGGGATTGGCGACCGGTCAGCGACCGTCGGTTCCAAGTGCAACCGCGCCTCCCGTCTCTGCGATGCCGCAAAATCCCGTTGCGGCAAAAATCCCAGCCACACCCCGGCCCGCCATGCCGCCGCCAACTCCAGCCACGCCACCAACTCCAGCCACGCCGCCAACTCCAGCCACGCCAACAACTCCAGCCACGCCGCGCGTGGCAACGGCGCCTGCGACGCCGTCTGCGGAGCAAAATCCTGGGGAATCCGTTTCTTCCCGAAGCCCTTCGCCAACTTCGGATCCGGCAGTAGCGCCCGAGCCGGCGTCAAAAAAAAAAGAGGTTGACGTAGTCTCGCCGAGCGCCGCCTTGGAACTCCTCAAACGCGCGGTCGGTCCCATCGAGGGTGTGGCTCAACAGGCGGGATGGATGACCGTTGAAGTGCAAGTGGTATCGAGAGAGCGATGGCGGGCCCTGCTGGCTCGAGATGGCAAGTTCGCGATCGATTGGTTCCGAAAACCCGATAACGATGCATTGATCCGAAACGCCCTCCGGCCATTGGTTGGAATTGATCTCCAATTGGAGTGGGTATTGACCGACCGGATTTTGCCCCCTGAGGCGAGACCGGTGGATGCGATCGCGGAGGCTCCCCAACCTCAACGCAACCTTTCGCAAGGTGGGGCGAACCAGCGGATACGAGAGGCCATGGTCCATCCCCTGGTCCAAAAGTTCATGAATGTCTTCGACGGGCACGTGGTGCGAGTCGACGATCCGCCGAGCTTGGCTGTTCCCCCTCCCAAGTCGGAAACCGTTCACGATTCCGAACGGGATGCGGTTGCCGAGTCATGAGTTGCCGGCCACGGCGAGGGAGATCATTCAAGGCGCAGCGCTGTCTCGTCGATGATTGGGAAGTCGACGAGCCGGGAATTTTCCTCCATAATGCGGGTGGGAGGAGCGCCATTTCCCGTCCTCGGGCGTTGCACAGCCGTCGATGACCGGTTCCATCATCTTCCGGGTTGCGTTGGCATGCGGGTTCCTCGAAGGGGTCGTGGAATCGGACGCTAGCCCGCCGCAGGCGGATCTGCGACGCGCTTTGTTTTCTCATCTTTGATGCGAGAGAGTTCGAATGAAAAGCGATTCATGGTCGAAAGGGATTCTCGTGTTCTGCGCGCTTCCCATCCTGATGGAGGCCAGCGGCATCGCACAGGATGCATTATCACCGGCGAGGGTTGCTCCAGCCACGGGTCGGTCGGTCGTCACCATCGCAACCGGTGAGGATGCTCAGCACCGTTTGCAGTCGGCTTTGATCTTGGCTGCTCCCGGGGATGTCATTCAACTCGAGGAGGGCATCTATCGGTTCGATAGCGAGTTGAATGTGACGTGTTCGAACCTGACCATCCAAGGGGTTGGCCGAGACCGAACCGTTCTCTCATTTCGTGGTCAGGTGGCAGGCGCGGGAGGGATCTTGGGGACAGGCAACGGGCTGACGATTCAAGACCTTTCGGTCGAAGACACCTCGGGAAACGCGATCAAGACTTTGGGGGCACGCGACGTAACGTTCCGCCGTGTTCGCGTCGAATGGACCGACGGTCCTCAATCGACCAATGGCGCGTACGGACTTTATCCCGTCGAATGCCGCAACGTGCTCATCGAAGACTGTGTCGCGGTTGGTGCATCGGACGCGGGCATCTATGTGGGGCAGTCCCAGGATGTGATCGTTCGCGGTTGTCGTGCGGAAAAGAACGTCGCTGGGATCGAAATCGAGAACAGTTTGCACGCCGACGTGTACGACAATGTGGCTACCAACAACACAGGTGGCATCCTGGTCTTCGATTTGCCGGGCCTGACGCTGACCAATGGCGGTCAGGTCCGTATCTTCCGCAATCGCGTTGAAGGGAACAACCACAAGAATTTTGCCCAGCCCGGGGCGATTGTCGGCGAGGTCCCTCCGGGAACCGGCGTGATGCTGATGTCGACCGATCATGTCGAAATTTTCGACAACGACATCGCGGATCACCAAACGAGCAACGTCGTGATCGTCAGCTATCTGATCACCGAGCGAAAACTCAACGACAAGAAGTACGATCCTTATCCGGAAGCGTTTTCCCTGCACGACAATCGCATCTCGGGCGGGGGCAAGAAACCCTCGGGCAAGATCGGAAAGATGCTGGCGCCCGTGGTGGGGATTCCTTTTCCGGATATTTTCTTCGATGGCATACAAGACAAGAAAAAACTCGTCGATGGCGAGCTTCCTCGCGAGCTACGAGGAAGGATTCGGGAGGCCGAGACCACAACCTTTGCCAATGTCCATATCGACAACTTTTCCCCTGCAAACGTGCTGAGCGGCAGGTACAAGATCGATCGAAAAGCCGATTCCCTCAACGGCGAACCGTCTCCGATCGAGCCCGTGGTCTTGCAACCGCATGCGATGTCGCCATCGGAAAGCCTCGAGGCGGTCTCCGTTTACCGTCGTGCGCCTGTTCGCCTGTCGCAATGGGATTTGTTTGAAATGAAGGAGTCTCGCTGGGTTCGAGCCTCCAGCACGATTCCCTACGAGCTGAACACCTCCTTGTACTCCGATGACACAATCAAGCATCGTTGGTTTCGGCTACCGCAAGGAACGGCGATCCGTTGGACGGAACACGGATCCTTGGATTTTCCCGTCGGTACGGTCATCGCCAAAACCTTTGCCTATCCGGACCCGGTCGACGATGCCACTCCAGGCGAGCGGTATCTCGAAACGCGACTTGAGCTGCGTGAGCCTTCCGGTTGGTACGGATACTCCTACGTGTGGAACGAGGACCAGACGGATGCCGAGTTGCGGCTTGGGGGGGGACGCATTGACGCCAGCTGGACCGATGCCAGCGGCACTCGCCAAACCAATCGCTACGAGGTTCCCAACGCCAATCAATGCTTGACGTGCCATAGCCAATCGGACAAGTACGAACCGCTGGGGCCGACAGCTCGCAATGTGAACCGCAGATGGAGTTCCCAGGAGGCGCATTCGCAACTCGTTCAATGGATCCGAGAGGGTATTTTGGTGGGTGCGCCCGAACCCGCGGAGCACCCGACGCTGGCTCGTTTCGATGATCCGCAGACCGGTACGCTCGATCAGCGAGCCAGGGCATGGCTCGAAGTGAATTGCGCCCACTGCCACAATCCGGCTGGTTCCGCTCGAACCTCGGGTCTCGATCTCAGCGTCGGGCAATCCGATCCCGCCAGATGGGGCGTGATGAAATCCCCTGTGGCCGCAGGCAAGGGCTCTGGCGGGCGCAAGTATGACATCGTTCCCGGGAAGCCGGACGAATCGATTCTGATGTACCGACTGGAGATCGAGGATGTCGGAGCGAGGATGCCCAATCTGGCTCGCAATCGAACATTCGATGCGGGCAACGCGCTCATCCGAGATTGGATTGCGGGGTTGAAGGAGTCGGCGGACGCATCGGGCCCAAAATAGTTCGAAGGTATCAGCCTAAGTGAAGCCCGGCGGTATGGCCCGTGCTCCATGCGGCTTGAAAGTTGAAGCCGCCGATAGGTCCGTCGAGATCGAGGATTTCGCCAGCGAAATAGAGGCCCGGTTGTTTGCGGCTCTGCATGTCTTGGAAATTCACTTCGCCCAGGGCCACGCCGCCGGCGGTGACCTCGGCTTTCGGGTAACCGCGAGTCCCATGGATGGGAACGGGAAATCGTTTCAGCGATTCGATGATGTTTTGTCGTAGTCTTTTGGGCAATTGCGCCATCGGCGGATCGTTGGGCGCCTGAAGGTTGGAGAGCAAGGTATCCGCGAGTCGTTTGGGAATACGCTGGCTCAGGACAGTGGAGATCGCGCGATTGCTCTTGCGCGACTCGTCGAGCAACCAGTTGTCAATCGCTTCGCGCGATTCTTCGGGAACCAGATCGAGCAGGAGGCAATCCCCTTCATGCGATGCCGTGGAATCCGACTCGGGATCGCAAAAGCATCGGGAGACATTCATCGCGGTAGGACCGCTGCAACCGGTATGGGTCCACAGGAACCCGCCCCGCGAGAACGAACGTTCGACTTTCGATGAACCGTTCCTTGTCCCGGTGCGGTGCGCGGTCACGCCGACATCTTCGAGCGTCAGACCGCTGAGTTCATGGACCCAGTTCGCGTTGGAAACCAAGGGAGTGAGCGCAGGTCGCAGGGGAACGATCGAGTGTCCCATGGCTTGTGCCCATGGATAACCGTCTCCGGTGGTGCCACAGCCGCTGTAGCTGAGCCCTCCGGTGGTGATCAAGACCGACCGGCATCGCAGTTCCATGGCTTGTTGTGCGGTGGACGCGGTGATCGAGAATCCCTCGCCATCAACGCAGGGGCGGACGGAGTTGACCGCGCATCCTGTGATCATTTCTGCACCGAAACGAGCCATCCGGCGCACGACCGCGTCCCGAACATCGATGGCTCGGTCGCTGACCGGAAAGACCTTGCCCGACGCCTCAACTTTCGTGGCGACTCCTTCCGCATTGAATTCCCGAACGATATCTTGCGGAGTCAAGCGGCTCAGGACCGACAGCAGGACTCGCCCATTTCGGCCGAAGGCCTCGGCGATCTTGCGGCTGTCGCAATGGTGGGTGATGTTGCAACGAGTGCCGCCGGACATCAGGATTTTCACGCCGGGTTTGTTGTTTTTTTCGAGAACCAAAACCCGTTTGCCGCGCGACGCAGCGGTACCGGCCGCCCACAGGCCAGCGGCACCGCCTCCAACGATCACTGCATCCCAATCCACTCGAATCTCCGGTTATTCAGGGAGCGGGTGCCTCAAGTCATGGAGGGAGTAAACTGGAATTCCCTGGCGGCCGCGCCTACCCGCACGTCCAGTATACTGTGAGCTTGCG
>JBKDPB010000139.1:0-14243 GCA_046342615.1 Planctomycetota bacterium
CTATTGGAGTTAGCGGTCCTGCTGTCCCGGCGGCACATGCTGGAACCCAAGGTGATCGAAGAAGCGGTCGCGCAGCATCGGCTCATCATCGAGAAAACCGCCGGCCCGCGCGAACGCCAGGCCCTGGAACTGGTGATGCAAGCCCTGTTGCCGTAATACAACGCAGTCGCCAATTCGGGACACATCGCGTTGCTTTCCGTCAACATCCCAACGACCGCGCGAACAATCCATATCGCGATTTCTCTCTGAAAACTCTGGCTTTTCATCGCTTCAGCGTTTAAAGGGTGCGTCCGGCACGCGGATTGTTCTTCCCTCTCTCGTCGTCCCCCGGAACTTCTGAGTCCGAAACGGTCTCACAGGAATTCAGCCGAGAGAAAGCAGCCATGCCGAAACGAGCTTCCCGCCGACCTGCCAACCGCAACCGCCGCGACAACGACTTCGCCTACTTCGATGAGGACCGCGATATTTCCACCGATTACGCACCGGGCCTGGCTTACGGCGAGGAGGAAGAGGAAGAGGACGCCGACACCAACGAAGTCGCCTCGTTCGACGAGGAGTTGATGGATGATGAGTCGGAAGAAGACTTTTTCCACGAAGAGGATGACGAAGTCGTTGACGCGACAGAGGATCCCGTCCGCATGTACCTGATGCAGATGGGAGAGATTCCGTTGCTGACCCGTCAGCAGGAAATCTCCGCCGCTCGGAAGATCGAGGGGACCCGTTTCCGATATCGCAATTGGATGCTGGCTTCGGATTTCATGTTGCAGGGAGCCACGAAGCTGCTCGAGCAAGTCCGGGATGGCAAGCTCCGCCTGGATCGCACCATCGAAGTGAGCGTTACCAACGCGACCGAGAAGGTGGCCATCATGCGTCGGATCGGCCCCAACATCAAAACCCTCCGTCATCTGCTGCTTCGCAATCACGGAGATTTCCACGCCGCCATCAACAAGAAGCTCCCCAAGCACGAGCGCCACGACGCTTGGAAGCGATTGGTTTGCCGCCGAAATAAGGCGGTCCGCTTGATCGAAGAAATGAATCTGCGAACCAACCGTCTCGAGCCCATGTTTACCAAGCTCCGAACGATCCAGTCGCAGATGGCAAACCTCAAGGCTCGGATCGCGGAGGCCCAGCAGACTGGCATCGCCGAGGGAACGACCGTCGAGAAGTTGTTCCAGGAACTGCGGTACCTGATGCGGATCACCTACGAATCCCCCGCCACCCTGACTCGCCGCGTCCAAAGGGTCCACGAGTATCGATTGCAATACGACGCCGCGAAACGAGATCTCTCGGCAGGCAACCTACGCTTGGTGGTTTCGATCGCCAAGAAGTATCGCAACCGCGGATTGAGTTTCCTGGATTTGATCCAAGAGGGCAACACGGGCCTGATGCGAGCGGTCGACAAGTTTGAATACGAACGGGGATTCAAATTCTCCACCTATGCTACGTGGTGGATTCGCCAAGCCATCACCCGTGCGATCGCGGACCAGAGCCGAACGATTCGTGTCCCTGTCCACATGATCGACACGATGAGCAAGGTGCGTCAAGTCACCCGCGACCTGATCCAGGAGTTGGGCCGTGAGCCCAGCGTCGAGGAAACCGCTCGCCGCGCTGGCTTGTCCCTCGATGACGCCCGCGTAGTCATCAAGATGGCTCGCCAACCGCTGTCGCTCGACCAACCGGTCGGCGATCACGACGAGAGCTTTTTCGGCGAATTCCTGGAGGACTATCGCGATCACGATCCACTCTACGAAACCAACCAACAAACCTTGAAGGTTCAGATCCAGGAAGCGATGCAAACGCTGAACTACCGCGAACGGGAGATCCTCAAGCTGCGATACGGGTTGGCCGACGGTTACGCCTACACCCTTGAGGAAGTCGGCAAGATTTTCCAAGTCACTCGCGAACGAGTTCGTCAGATCGAGAGCAAGGCGGTGAAGAAGCTGCAACATCCACAGCGCAGCAAGTCGCTCGTCAGCTTTGTCGATGGAGTCGAACTTCCGAATTTCCCCGAGACCCCGTCCAGTGATCAGCCCCTGTAACGATCGCGGCTAGCGATTTGCAGCGGCCAGGTGAAGGTTACTCGAGCCCGTACAGTCCGGCCGGAGGAATCACCTGTCCGCCGACGACGCCCAATGCGCCGGTCTGGAAGAATCGCGGTTCCAGCGCGAATTGGAACGAGGTGTTGTTTCGTCCCTGGTCGTAGGCAACGCCGAGTCGCAGCAGGAACGATTCGCCGATTCGGGTGATGCCGAGGGATTGCCCCGTATTTCCCGTGGGACCAAAGTCGATCGCCGTTCCACCGTTGGCCGCCCATTTGTCGTTCAATCGATAATTGAAATTGGTGTTCAATATTTGAGAGCTGACGGGGCCCGACAGGGTGGTGTACCCGACATACAGTTCGCCGCGGCCGGGGCGCGACAATACGCCCCCGAGCGATGTAGCATGCAACCCTTGCTCGAACAAATCGTAGTAACCGTCGCTGACGATGGCGAACCGATCTCCGAGGTGATAGCGGAAATCATAATTGATTCCGCCGACCGATTGACCGAAGTTATCCCGGTCGGGATTGTAAAAGAAGATCCCGTCGACATCGAATTCGATCAGATCCGCGATTCGCTCCTTGCCCGGAACCCCTCGCTTGGTTTGCAAGCGTTGCTGCAATCCGATGCGGCTTTGCATTTGGTCGGCAACGATCTGGGGACTGACGGCGGAAACGTAACGCTGTAGACCTTGCCGTGCAGCGAAGTCGCGAGACTCGAATTGCGGGGGCAAGGTGCCTCCGAACGTGTTGACGATCAAGCGGCGACGAAAATGTTCCTGCGCATTGTCATCGATCGGGTCGTACAGCGGCAATTGGTCCAGATCCTTGTCGTTTCCGGCATACCACGTTTCGCTGGTGTAGGTGACCTTGTGGGCGAGGCCATTGATGTTGAAGAGGGTGCTCTGCACGTCGGGAAAGACTTGCCAAAAAGGCGTTGCGGTTCGAATCCCTGCTTGGCCAGTCAGTCGGGTCAGCGAGTCGCCGTTGAGATCTTCGCCCCAATAGGCCGCTTCTCCTGAGACATAGGGTGTCCATTTCGAATGCCAGATATTGAATGGCATCGATAATTCCTGACGCGTGGCTGTCTGAATTCCGGATGCAGGGACTTCCCAAGGTTGATAAACCCACTTGGCCGCGTCCTGGGGCGCTGTGGGAAAGCTGGCGACCTTTTGGTCTGCGTATCCGACGTGGGTGTGGGCGTACCACGTGAAGAAGTCGCCGAGGGAGTATCCAAGCAGGTAATGGTCGAGCCTCGGCAGCCATTGAGTCTCGGTGAAGAACTCGTTGATCCGGACCTGTCCCCAGATGTCGAGCATTTGGCTTTCTTTGAAGTAGTTGCGGTAGCGCAGGGCGGTCGAGCGATCCTTGAGAGTGTCCCAATCGTTTTCGTAATACATCTCCAGGAAATTGCGATCGCTGATCCATCCCAGTTCGGCCCAAAGCTCGCTCGTCGGATTCAGGAATTGTCGATGGTTCCACATGACGCGACCTCGATTGAGAGACTCCGGGGTCATATTCACGCGATCCGAGCCCAGGGTGTCGAGCCCTCGATCGTTGAGCCCCCACGCATCAACGGTCCCTTGTGCGGGTCCAGCGGCGAGAAAATTAGGGACGCTGTAGCGAAAGTCGGAACCGATCGCGAAGCCGCGTTTACTCAAGTAGTCGGTCGACAAATTCCACCGTGTGCCGTCGACGGCATCGATGCCCAAAATCTGATAGAGATTCCAATCGACCATCGCTTGGGTGCCAAAGATCTGGTCCTGGCGGAATTGGAAACCGGAGACATAGTAGCTGGACGTGTCGACATTGGAATTCAAAATAGGCCAATACATGACCGGGACACCTTCCAAGTAGACAAAATTATGGCGAGCCTGCGCCTTCATCCTGGTTTGGTTGCTGTCGGGGCCGAGCATCCCCAGGCCGAGCAAGCCGGTCCCGGTCGACTGGCGCTGGTCATTCACTTCGATGCGATCGGCTTGCAACCAATATCGGGGCACACCCAAACGGCTGCTGGTCATGGCAGCGCCGCTGGCGAGGAAGTTCTCTCGGGAGCGTTGTTGGATGACGTCGGCTTTGAGCCGCACGATACCTTCGTACTGCGGTGCGGGCGTTAAGACTTCGGCTCCGAGGATCATGCCGTATTCCGATTGGACGTTGTAGTACATTCGATCGGCGTAGATTTTTCGCGATCCTTGCTGGAACACGATATTGCCTTCGAGGTAGAGTTCGATCGGCAGATCGTCGACGCGCCGAGACAGCAGTCGATTCATATCGCTGGTCCAGATGATGCAGCGATCGGCCTCGATGAGAATCGTCCCCATATCGAACAAGCCGCCGCTGGTTTGGACCGCGACATCGTTGAACATGAGTCGAATCCCGCGCGTGATCGTGACGACGGTATCGCCGCGATCGGGCCGAGGCGTGATTTGCAATTGAGGCTCCACACCCCCGCGACCGCTGAACACAAATTCTTTGGCGCCGATGCGAGATACGGCCGATCGCGCGTTGGGGGCACCCTGTGCGACAGGCGCAGGCAACGGAGCGGGGGCATTGTTCAGCACCATCGGCGCTGGTGCGGCAGGAGTTGGCGGTTGCAGAACTTCGATGCGGTTTTCCGGTAGAGGCATGGTTCCACCGTCGAGAACCGTCCCCCCCACCTGCTGGTTGCCGATCGTCATGCGATTGGGAAGCCCCTCGGTAGGAACGCTCGCGGCCCCCGCCGGAGGCATGGTTCCGAGAGCGGAGGACTGCAGTTGCGATGCGAGCCGCAGATAACTCTTCTCATCTTCGGCGGTCCACGCGACTGCAGGCTGAACCGACGTGGATTGGCGAGCCTGCGAATCCGGGGTTGGGGCCAGTGGCGAAGTGTCATCGCCATCCATCAGGGAGCCTGCCGAAACCTCGATCTCAAATCGCGAAAACAATCGGCCCAGCCATTGGGTATCCTGAAGGCGTTGGTCCTCCGCCCATCGGATTTCGCACTCGCCAGTCACCTCGACGATGGCTTGTTGCATCGGTTCTCCGTCGACATCGAAGGTCTTCACCCAGAGCGTCGCACGATCGGCATGCGCGAGAAATCGACCTTGGTAGATGCGACACCCTTCTTCCAAAACATAGACCGTTGTGTCCCCGCGTTCATACTTCGTTCCCTTTCCTGCGAAGACGGAGATTGGGAACTTGGGATCGGACAATGGTACGCCGATCTCGGTGGCGGAAGCAGAGTTGCAGATCGCAAGTAGCAGTGCGGCCAAGATCGCGAGACACACGCGCGGAGATAGCAATAAGCGATGCGCGCACTCCGACCTACACTTCCGAAAAAGAGGAGGGAGAGATTCGTATTGCAGATCGTCGAAGGGACTCCGTTCCACTCTCGACTCATTTCTCCGTGGGTATTCGATAGGGTGCGCGCGCAGCTTTCGGCATCTCGAATTTGCAACTTCCGCGGTGGTCCCGCAGAGTTGCAAGCGATCCGCATGCCGACCGGAGTATAGAAATCCCGTATTCTGGCCTCAAGACGAAGGTTTGGCTCAGGTCGCGATTCTTGCAAGCCGATACCACTGATCTACAGCACCAAGATGGCGAAAAGTTGCCATGTCTCCCAGCTCTCGCGAGCTGTCTATCTTATCCAGTCTCCGCAACTTTCCTCCGTGGGCTCAAGACATGTCCAATCTTGATTCGCTAGCGATCCATTTGATTCGCGAAGGCCATTGGTCCGAGGCCATCTTGTTGTACCGAGAAGAACTTGGGGTTTCCGTTGCGCAGGCCGAGGCGAAAGTCTTGGCGTTGGCGGAGGAGTACGAGATTCTCTATCCAGGCCGATGGGCTGGCTGGTTCACCGTCGCATTTGCAGGCATGTCCCTGTTTGCGTTGGTCGCCTTGCTGCAGATGATCCTGAGTTCCTAGGACTGGGAAATCAAAGTCGATCGTTTTTCCGCAACTGTTTTCATCAGCTGTTTTTGCGGCGCGACGAATTTGGCGACCCCTTGTTCCATCAGGGTTGCCTCCATGTGGTCGACCCGAACTGCCTGGTCCAACTCGCGGCTGACGGTTTCCGGAGGCATCGCGTCGACTTGGCGAGTGAAACGTTGATCGCTTGCGGCGACGGCGGCATTGGTATCGGGGGGGTTGGTTTGGATATCGGAGCCGGCGAGGGCCGCCACATATTTCCAGGGCGCATCGGAGGGGTTTTTGGTGCCGGTGCTGGCGAAGATGATTTCCTGTTGCAGCGGTGTGGGATGCTCGTTCCAGAATCGCGAGTTTTCGCGCCAGATTCGTTTCGCGTTGAGAATGCCGTAGTTCCCCTGAGCAGCTGCGGACAGCTCGGGACAATGCTCCGCGGTGTATTGATCGATGCGAGAAACGAAGATGCTGTAAACACTTTTGAATCCGTCGAGAGTAGACCGCTGCTGAGCCCCTCGCATGATGGCATCCCGTGCGGCGAGATACTGTCGCAGCGAAAAAATCAACGTCACATTGAGAGTGACTCCGTCTGCGGCCAGCGTCTCCAACGCATCCAATCCAGCAGGGGTCGCAGGAACTTTGATCATTCGATTCCGTTGTCCGCGCGACCATTTGCGTCCGAGTTCGATGTAGCGACTGACCCGCTCCTTATGAGGCACGTTTTGGGCTGGGTCTTCGAGCAAAGGGTCCAATTCAAAACTGACCCATCCCGAGTTGCCTTTCGTGTGCTCCCAAATCGCCGTGAATTTTTGCTGGGCGTGCGAGACAAGTTCGTCGGTCATCGCCCAGCAGATCGCTTCATCGTCCAAGCCCTTAAGCAGCAATTTGGCGATGACACCGTCGAATCGACCTGTACGGATCAAATTGGTGACGATAATGGGGTTGCTCGTCGCTCCGACGGCACCCCACTGGATATTTTGATCGACCAGATCGGGATCGATCGAGTCGAGGTAGAGTTTGGTACCGGATTGGATCAGGGATGTGATGGCGGGGTTGCCCATGAGTCGTATTCTCCGAGCGGTGCGATGGAGGCTGGGGTAGGGTTCATTCGATCGATGGTTTCATGGTAGACTTTGTGGAGTTGTTGTGCCAGTCGGCGCAGCCATTCGAAAAACAACTGATTGCGGTTTGAATTCATGATCGATCTTCGAAGTGACACGGTAACCCGTCCCACCGCAGCGATGCTCCAGGCGATGATGTCCGCGCCGGTGGGGGACGATGTCATCGATATCGATCCGACCGTGGTCCAATTGCAGGAGAGGACAGCCGAGTTGCTCGGCAAGGAGGCCGCGATCTTCATGCCCAGCGGCACGATGACCAACCAAATCGCGCTCCGGGTCCATTGCTCACCTGGGGACGAGTTCCTGTGCGAGGTGGACTGCCATATTTACAACTACGAGCAAGGTGCGTTTGCCCAGTTGAGCGGATTGGTTGCTCGAACGATTCAGGGGCGATGCGGAGTGTTCGGCGTCGAGCAACTCGATGGGATGATTCGGCCAGAGAACGATCACATGGTTCGAACGCGCCTGATTTGCCTCGAGAACACATCGAATCGAGGAGGGGGATCGATTTTTCCTCAATCCGCAGTGGCCTCGATCGGCGATTGGGCCCGAGAGAATGGGGTGTTGATGCATCTGGACGGGGCTCGTCTATTCAATGCCTCGGTCGCGACAGGTTTGAGTTTGAAGCGGTTGTCGGAGCCGTTTGATTCGGTGAGCGTTTGTTTCAGCAAGGGGCTTGGGGCTCCGGTCGGTTCGTGTCTGGTGGGGACCAAAGCGTTGATCGCCAAGTCGCGACGAGCCAGGAAGTTGTTTGGAGGGGGGATGAGGCAAGCTGGGGTGGTGGCGGCCGGAGCTCTGTACGCGCTCGAGCATCATTTCGCGAGGTTGGCCGAAGATCACGAAAATGCGCGGCGACTCGCGGATACGATTCGATCGCTGCCCGGCTTGTCTGTGTTGGGCGACCATGTGGAAACCAACATTGTCATCTTCAGGATCGATCCCTCATGGGGAACAGCCGCGGAGTTTGCCCGCAACCTCTTGAATGAGGGGGTCCAAGTTCTCGCTTTCGGACCGCAGAGCATTCGAATGGTGACACACCTGGATGTGAATCGTTCCCAAGTCGAAGCCGCGTGCGCTGCCTTGGAACGCGTGGGGGCGCGCTGCACCGTGCAGGCTTAGGCCATCTGCGTCTGGTTGCACGGCCCCCATCCTCGGGACCTAGCTCATCTCGATTTCAAATCCTTTGCGGTACTCGCGAGCGACGAAGTTCTGGGCTTGTGCGTCGCCGACGATTCTTTCGGCAACAGGATCCCATTGGATTTGTCGATTGAGGCGCGCGGCGATACCTGCGAGGTGGCACGTCGTCAGGGCTCGATGATGGCTGAACACATCCGAGATCGGCTCGATACGATCGCGCGCCGACTCAAAAAAGTTTCGGAAGTGATCGGTCAGCGGCCGTCCTTTATAGGCTTGCTCCATGGCTCCGTCGGGGAGCGGGTTGCTTGCGAGATCCTCAACCGGCTTGCCTGACAGTTTGCCTCGATTGACAAAGATACGGCCCTCGGTCCCCTCAAAGAGGATCCCGTTGCCGCCGTCATGTCGAATGATGATTTCGACGTCATCGGCGAACTTGGCTTCGATCAGAAACTCGGTCGCGGTGTTGTAGCGCGCGGGGTCGGTTGGATAGCCGTCTTTGAATGGCACAGGATGTGTGATCTTTACGGGGTTGATCGATATCGGTCCCGTCTCGGTCTTGCCCAGTCCCCAGGTAGCGATATCGACATGATGGGCACCCCAATCCGTTAATTTGCCGCCTGAGTATTCGTACCACCATCGAAATTCGTAATGGCATCGCGACCAGCTCTTGGTCTCTCCATTGTCGCCAGCAAGGTAACGGAAATCGGTTTGGGGTACGGGCCCCAGCCAGCGATTCCAATCGAGGTGTCTAGGTTGCTCGGCCATCGGGATCTCGGGGCTGGTGGGTGCTCCGTCAATGATGCAGGTAGCGCGCTGCAACTGGCCTAATCGACCCGATTGAATGAGCGCGACGGCGCGGACGAATCGTTCGTCGCTTCGTTGCTGAGTTCCGATCTGGACGATCCGGCCTGTCTTGCGGCATGTATCGCAGATCTGTTGCCCCTCGGCGATGGTCAGGGTCATCGGCTTTTCGCAGTAGACGTCTTTGCCGGCCAGCATGGCCTCGACGGCGATTTTTGCGTGCCAATGATCCGGGGTCGAAATGTGGACGATGTCCACTTTGGGATCGTCGAGGATCTTCCGGTAATCGGTTGCTTGGGCGGGTTCGACTCCCGTCCATTCCTTGACGAGCGCGGCGGCTCGCTCGACTCGCTGGCTATCGACATCGCTCACCGCGATATAGTCGCCGAATTTGCGAACGTCAGGTGCGGCGCCGTGCGGTCCCTGGATCCCCGTTGCTTTTTGGCACCAACGGCTTCCCGTGCCGATCGCGGCCACGCGAGGCCGTTCGATAGGCGAAACGAATCCTGCCGCTCGCGCCTGGCGATTCAGCCACAACGCGGCGGTGACGCCAGCCATCGATTGAACGAACCCGCGACGATGAGGCATAGAGAACTCTCCAAATCCGACACCACACAATTCCTTCCAAACGCTGGGTCTCAGTGTATGCGAAACCGATGGGCAATTGTATGGACGAGAGTTTATTGGCTAGAAAGCTTGCGTTGGAAATCATCCCAATAGTATTCGGCCATACGAGTCAAGGTTTGGAATACGCTGATGGAATGATTGGGCAGATAGAGCCCGACGGTTTGGCCTGGTCGTATCCGGTTCGCGTGGGATGACGGCAGATTCGCTTTGATTTTGAAGCGAGGTTTGGGCAGTCTCCATCGGTCGGTTCCATCTGCCGCGTCTTCCATTTCCACGGAGAGTGGGCCGCCGAAGCTGGCTGCGAGTTGGGGGGATTCCAGAAATTCACTCGCTCTCGGAAACGCCTCCGTAAGATTGGCGGAGATGAGACTCCCCTCAGGTAGTCGAACCTTGATATCGCTCGGAAGATTCCCGCGAAACCAATCGATCTCGGATTGTTCCACGAAGCCAACCACTTCCAGTTGTTCGGTTTCGGTGATCATCCCGAGATCTTCGCCGGATTTGAGAAATTGTCCTAGGCGTTCATGGAGATAGCTGTCGACCACCTTTCCATCGCAGGGGCTGAGAAGCGTCAGCGATTCGGACTTATGCTGGAGTTGTTGAAGCTGCTCCAGGGCGGCTTCGAGTTTCGCCTTAACTCCTTGGGATTCGCTGAGCGACAGTTGGGACTGCAGGAGAACGGCTTGTTCTCGCAGCGAGAGAACCTCGATTTCTTTGACGCGTTGGTCTCGCTCCAAGATCGGGTTGGTCAAAATAGCGAGTACATCTCCTTGTTGAACTCGGTCTCCGGGCTGAACGAAAACTTGCGAAACGAATCCTTCCGTTTCATTTCTTATCAAGTGAGGATGGCTGTAGTCGATGAATCCCGGGATCATCGGCTTCCACGGCGACGGCATCCAGCAAATCAAAGTTCCGATCGAAAGAGCCAAAAAACCACACCAAGCGATCGAATGATAGTGGTAAGCCATACTTTGCCAAAGGCTCATGGCAGGTTGTCCAGGGTCGCTTCGTTGCTGCATGGTTCTCGAAAATTGTTTGGCGATCGGAAGCAGAACATAGACGAGGATCAAGCCGCCGACCACGAACAATCCCAAGGCGTGAAACGCGAAGAAGGCTCCCAGCAAGAGGGCCAGCCAGAAGGTGAAGCGGTAGAAGGCGCACGTCAGACCGTAGATCACGAGCAACGGATTCGCAGACTTGGCCGCAGGTCGCCATGGATTGGCGATTTTGACAAGAAACTCCCGCACCGCACTTTGACCATCGGCATACAAATTCGGCCATGCCAGCCACTCCGACAGCACATGGTAACCGTCGAATTTCATAAACGGAGTTCCGTTGACCACAATGCTGCTGACTGCGCCCATCGTGAAAAGCATGCAGCAAACGTACCGGACCAGCTCCACTTCGGAGAGGAGGAAGGCGAGGATCGCGATACTGGAAATCGTCAATTCAAAGACCAGTCCACCCAGGCAGCACAGACATCGCTGCAGGCGATTGGTGTTGAGCCACATGCCGGAAACATCGACGAATGGAATGGGCGAAAAAAACATCCACGACAAGCCTGCCGAACGAATGGGGCATCCGTATTTCACTGCAAAGCTTGCGTGTCCGAACTCATGAAAGATCTTCAGGCAAGCCCAAATAGCAACCCACCAGAGCAAGCTGTCCGGCACCAGCAGCTTTTGGGAAAAAGTCCAAATCTCGCGCCAGTTCGCGAATGCGGCGAAAGTGGCAACCACCCAAAGCAATAGAGCGAAGGTGACGAACCAACGGCCAACCAACACCGAGCCAAATCGCCCGATGCGCTCCATGGTTGGACCGGAGATCAGATCTTGCCGAACGAAGAGTGGGTTCCAGGTTGATGCGGGATGACTGCCGGAAAAAGCCGACGAATTGGTCATCAAGATTCCAGCCTTTCCGAGCCAGTCGACGATGCGCATGACATCCACTCTATCCAAAGAGCAGTCGCTGTGGATTTCCTTGACAGCCTGAACGATTTCTTCGTCGGTTCGGCGTCCATCCAAAAGGCAAGCGACCAGGTACTCCTTCATTCCAATTCGAATGAAGCGATCGTCTGGAGTGCGGATCGAGTACCACGAATCCTTGCGGTCTACATGGAATGATACCGCTAGGTTCGGAAGGAGTTGTGGAAGGGGTCCGGGATACATCGATACCTCTTCGTTACCAATAGAGCTTGCTGAGCAGCCACTCGTAAGGTTTGCTGAGAACGAGCCAGCCGATCGATTTGGTGCCTGCCGAGATCCGGACCTTGCCATCCATTCCGGGTCTCAGCGTTTTGTCAGGGTTATCGATTTCGGCGGTGGCGACAAAGACGACTTCGGAGTCGACGACCTTGGCGCGAGGGGCGATTCGAGTGATCGTGGCCGTCCATTGGCTCCATCGATCGGCATCGACCCTCAGCGTGACGCGTTGGCCGACTTCGATATTCGAAAGATCCCCGGTGGATAAATGGATTTCCAATCGCATTCGATCTAGGGGGGCAATTTCGAAGAGGGTGGCGCCGCGGGAAACTGGCATACCGCTGTGTTCGTCGAGACTGCCTTGGACAATAACCCCATCCACCGTGCTCCGCAATTCAAGGTTTTCAAGCTGTTTTTCGAGTGCCGAGATCGCAACTCGCTGCTTTTCCTGTTCCAATTGAGCGAGTCTCAGCTCGCCGGAATTTCGGGAGGTGAGGGCCGAATCGCGACGCTTGCCCGCGGTTTCCATGTCCGCGTAGGCCGAGGACAACTCCCATCGCAAGGGTTCGTCGTCGAGGCGGGCGAGAAGTGTTCCCTTTGCAACCTCGTCGCCGGGGCGCACCGAGATGTCCTTGAGGATGCCATCGATGGGACTGGCGATGAAACTCTTTTTCGCGGGCTCAAGTATACAGTCTCGCTTGGGCCAGTAGGGGACTGGGATGCAGAGGCAAGCGAGCAGTCCTGCCACTGCACCGAGGATCACTTTTCTACGATCCACCAACAGTCGGTCGAAAGTCCCCAGCGTCTTTTGCCAATTCAGCCCGCAGTGGCTCAGCCACCAGACGTCGAGCCAGGGGCTCACGACTTTGCGAATCGCTTCGACCGTCTGAGCGTAATCCGCCGCTGATTTCACGTCGGATCGGTTACCGATGACGAGCATGATGGACGCGTGTTTCGGACGATGAGCTGCATTGCCCCGCGAGTCGAGGCTGAAGCTCAAGACCAACGATGCGTCCTGGTCTTCGAGTACTTGTTTCAGGAAAAGTGATGTGTGACCGTTGGATAGTGCAAAACGACAGTTGCCGGCCGGCAGGCAAGCTTCTCGCAATGTGTTCCTCAACAGATTCCCGTTCGTCGTGTTTTCCTCATACGGCATCGAATTGGTTGTTAGGACCAACAATCGATCGATCGACGAACCGACTGAGAGGAGGACTTTCGAGCCGAGATACTTTTCCAGGCGCAGAAGAACGAGTTCAGCGTTTCGGATCGATCCGTCCGGAGGAATGTCATGCCAGGCGAGCTGGAATGGAACCTGACCTGGTTCCACTCGGGCTTGGCCATGGGCTTCGGAGGGATTGGTGACTGGTACGTCTACAATGGCCGGGTTGAGGTTGTCGTTGGAGGGTTGCGCGGCGCGGACACCGGGCCACTCGAACATGCGATCTGTTGTAGTCTCGATAACCTGTTGCACGTTGGGAGTCTTCCATAATCCGTAGTTCGCAGCCGCCTCTTCTCTTGCGAGAAGGCATTTCCGAAAGCCTTCAGTTCGCCCGCTTGATTAGCGACCTGAAATGAGATCTGTGGATCGTTCGAGCATGAGGCTGCAACGTGATCCAAAGATTTTCATTTCGGGATTGTCTAATAGGACCTGCACTTCGATCATCCCGCTGCTGCCGTCGGGAAAGGGAGCGATGTATTCCACCGTCGCGAGTTTGAGTTCTCCGCCTGAGGTCGCAACTTTAATCTTGGAGCCAACTTTGAGTGAAGCGATTTCATTCAGTTGCAAAAAGAAGCTGGCGCGAAGCTTGGAGACGTCGACAATACGGACCACTTCCGGTGAGTTGGGAGACACGAATTCTCCGGTGGATTTGAGAACCTTCTGGACGATGCCATCGATCGGGGCAACAATCCTGCGTTGCTCAAGAAGTCTTTCCATCCTGATGGCTTGCAGCCTTAGGATGTTCAATTCATCGCGTTCTGCTTGCAACCTGCCGTGTACGATTTTCAATTCGGCCAAAGCGCGATCCAATTCTGATTGGGTGCTGTGATTGTGTTCTCTCGCCTGTTGAATGGATCGCACCTTCTTTTCGGCAAGTTCCGCTTCCGCCTCGACCTGTTCCATCTTGCCCTTTGAGGTCGCTTGGGATTGAGCGATAGCGCGTTGAACTTCGGCGAGCGTCATGTCGAGTTGAGCCAGCGTGTCCCCTGCTTTGACACGATCCCCAGGACTGACCAGGACCGATTCCAGCAAGCCCGTATCCGCACATGCGACGTTGCTCGATTTCCAAGGTTCGAGGACGCCTTCCGGTTGCTGGTTCGCGCCCAGTGGCTTGGGCGATGGATTTTGGGCACGAAGGGCCGGCGCGATGAAAATCACGCAGCAGAAAACCATCGCCGCAGCGATGTATCTTGTGC
>JBKDPB010000140.1:0-5656 GCA_046342615.1 Planctomycetota bacterium
ATTGATGAATGACCGCGAGCGTATCGACCGCAGGATTTTTGAGGCTGCCGAGCACCTTCAGGATGACGGCTTCGCCGGGATGAAGCTCATCGGGATAGCGGACCAATTCGACGATGACTTTATCGTTGGTTTCGAGTGGCAGACCGCGCACATCGCCGACTTGGACAGGATGCTCGAGTTTTGCACCATCGATCCAAACCGCGGATTGGCCACCGTCTTTGATGAAGGTACCGGTGAATTCTCGCCTCGCCCGGGCCACGACCTCTTCGATTTCCCCTTCCACTTTGCCGCGGCGCTCGCGAAACCGGACACGGACGGTATCGCCGTCCATGGCGTTCTTGCGGCATGAGGGTGGAATGAAGATATCCGGCATCGACACTCCCGTGCCGCGAGGGATTTCTACAAATCCGAATCCATCACCAAACGAGCGACGAAAGACCCCGACGACACGATTGGATGCTTTTTCGGAAGGCTCGGCGGGGTTGGTTTCTCTTGCCTTGGGTGCCGCCGCGGGCGGGTAAACCAAATGATTCGAACCGAACTCCAATCGGCCTTCCCTCACAAGCGACTTGATCGCTCGGCGAAGCTCTCGGTATTCGTCATCCGAAAGCTTCAAATCTCGCTGGATCGCGCTCGGCTTGGACGGGCGGTAACTCGGACTGTGGATCCATGCGAGAAGTCGCTCGGTAATCGAAGTTTCACTCATGTACTTACACCGCCGCTTCGGACGGAATTGCGTAGGGAGCCCGGTATTCGCGAGTCAGCCAGTGATTCGGGGGATCGGTACCCAGGAACGACTCGGATACGGGATCGATTTGCAAGGGGAGTCCCATTTGCACTTGGTACTTCTCTTGTTGGTTGGCGACCAGGTGTTCCTCCGTTCGGATCCATGCATCCTCGACGACGGCGTCCCCACCGCCGTCGCGGATTGCGGATCGTGCGTCCGCCGCAGCGATGCTCTTGCCCAACCTCAAGGAAATGTTGCCGAGATGGCACAGGGCGCTGGAGAGATGGCCCTCCTCGATATCGGCGTTGAGGATCTTGTGGTCGCGGGCCCGAATCGCGTCGGTGAAGTTCTTGTAGTGGCGATCATCGCTACCCCCGTCGAACTGTTTCACGGCGTTTCCCTCCAGGTCGAAGGCTGTCCCGCTCGCGTAGGTTGTCATCACCACGTATCCCTTGGTTCCTTCGACGATAATGCCTACCTTGGCACCTTTGTACTCAGCAGTTTCAAGGCCTCGCACTTCAAAAATCAATTTGCGCGGGCCGTAGTCGTGAACCACGATCTGCGTGTTGGCGGTTTCACCAGCGTCCTCGTAACCATACCGGCCTCCGAACGACCAGACGCGGTCGCTGAGGCGGTCTTCGCCGAGCGCCCAGCGGCACAAGTCCATTTGATGGATGCCCTGGTTTCCGAGGTCGCCATTTCCATATTCCCATTGCCAGTGCCAGTCGTAATGGAATCGCTTGCGTGTCAGCGGAAGGATCCTGGCTGGCCCGGACCACAGATCGTAGTCGACTTCCTTGGGAACTTCGTAGTTTCCTTTGGGGCCGATCGAGTCGCGGCGTTTGTAGCACAAGCCTCGCGAAACCTTGACGTCACCGATTCCTCCGGAATGGATAAATTCCATCGCCTCTCGCATACCGGGATTCGATCGACTCTGCGTTCCTGTTTGCACCATGCGATGGTGCTTTCGGGCGGCTTGCACCGCGCGTCGACCTTCGAGCACGTTGTGCGAGACCGGCTTTTCGACGTAGACATCCTTGCCGGCTTGAACCGCCCAGATCGCTCCCAAGGCATGCCAGTGATTGGGAGTGGCAATCGAAACGGCGTGAATGGAAGGGTCCTCCAAAAGCTTGCGAATGTCGCGCACCCAAACCGGTTTTCGTCCACCCTGTTTCTCAGCGGCTGATTCGCAGCTGCGTTGTCCATTCCCCTCATCGCAATCGCAGACATGCGTGACGACGGTTCCAGGTCTTCCTGCGAAGCCAGAGATGTGAGATTGTCCGCGCCCGCCTGCCCCGACGACGGCGACGTGGATGGTGTCGTTTGGCCCAAACGACGTAGGGGGCTGAGGTTCCGTCGAGAGGGTTGTTCGAGACGTCGCTGCGAGGGCGGCAGCGGTCGATAGCATCGAATACTCCAAAAACCGACGGCGAGATGACGTTTGCATGGCAGGGTGTGGTAGGAAGGATAGAACAAAACGAACAACCCACCGGATCAGTGTAAGCGAATCTCGTCCCGCTTGCACGCGATTCCGTATCTGACGAAAAAAACGGCTTCAATGAAAAAAACGGTACTCGTCTCGCGGAACGCAAACACTCGAGGGTTCCTTTGACCTAAGATTGCGGCGGCGTTTTGAGCCTCCCAATTCGTTTTCAACCGATTCTAGAAGATCCCTGCCATGCTCTCTCCACTCTCTGGCCACATCGGACCATGGGCTCGCCATGTCTCCCAATGGGGCTCGGCTTCGATAATCGTCTCGATTTGCAGTGCGATTGTTCTCGCCCAGGAGGCTCCGCCCGCGAGCATTCAGCCGGAGGTTGGCCCGATCCAGAAGACGGTCGAAATGCAGGGTTATTTCTCGCCTGCGTCGTCGACGGAGGTCAGCGTCAAGCTCGAAACCAACTTGAACCTGAAGGTTCTCCGAGCCGTCGAGCATGGAGCCACCGTCCGAACGGGCGATGTCTTGGTTGAATTCGATGCCGAGGACGCCAAGGAACAATTGCAGCAACAGGAGTTCGCACTTTCGCTGCAGAAGCTCAGCCTTGAGGAAGCGGAGCGTGAAGCCCGCATGGCGGAAGTGAGAGATCCCTTGGATGCGGAGTACGCGGAACTCACAAAACACCGAGCCGACGAAGATTTTGCATTCTTCCTCGAACGCGGTTTTCCGATGAACCAACGCTCGGTGGAGCAATCCTTGAAATCGATGAGAGACTACCTCGACTACACGGCCGAAGAACTGCGACAACTCGAGAAAATGTACAAGGCCGACGACCTGACCGAAGAGTCGGAGGAGATTGTTCTTCGGAGGGCGAGGGACGATTTGGAACGATCTCGATTCGCCCTGGAACGAGAGGAGCTCAACCATAAGCGATCGGTCGAATTGAATCTCCCCCGCGAAAAACGGAACGAAGAAGCGCAGCATCGTCTAGCGCAACTCGCCTTCGAACAATTCCAGCTGATGCGTCCGCTGGCTATCGAGAAACGGAAGATCTCGCTCAAAAAGCAGCAAGTCGAATTAGAAAAGGCGTCCCGAGAACTCGATAAACTTCGAGCCGATCTCAAGAAGTTCCGTGTCGAAGCTCCCCATGACGGGACCGTCTATTTCGGGAAATCCACCGATGGAAAATTCGGCAACGTGGCCGAGATGTTCGCCAAGCTTCGCCCGCACGGTGTCGTCTCGCAAAATGAAGTACTCATGACAGTGGTCCGGCCTGGATCGCTCTCCTTTGTGGGGTCCATTCCGGAATCCACTTTGGACTTTGCCAGCAGCGGCTCGACGGTCAGCATCCTTCCGACCGCTTTTCCCAAGATGAAAATCGAGGCCAAACTCCAGCGCGTTGGAGGGATTCCCGGTGCCGACGGCAACTTCCCCGTCCAATTGGAGTTGCAAGGAGATGCACCCAAGAAAGTCGTGGCGGGGATGACGGGGAAAGCGAAATGGGTCGCCTACTTCAATGCCAAAGCAATGACCATCCCGAGCAGCTACGTGCGTCCGGATCCAGACCATGAGGATGTCAGCTACGTTTTTGTCCTAAACGCGGAATCCAAACCGGAAAGACGCCGCGTCGAGATCGGGATCGTCGCGGGCGACCGCACGGAGATCGTCAGCGGCCTGTCGGCGGATAGCAAACTGGTGGAATCGGATGGTTCCAAGAAATGATCGAAACCCATCGGATTGCGCAATGGATTTGCCTGGCAGGCTGCATCGCTGTTTTGCTTTCGAGTGCGACCTCCGCCCAGGAACTGAAGCGTCCGATGGCGGAGAGCGGTCCCGAGCCGGCTCCGGTTCCGGCACCTACGAAGCTGGAATTGGACTCCGCCATTGAGCGCGGGATCGCGTTTCTCGCTGCAACTCAAAATGCCGACGGATCGTGGGGCGGACCAACGCGCACCAAGGAATTGAATATCTACGCTCCCACTCCCGGAGGCCACCAGGCGTTTCGAGCGGGGACGACGGCCTTGTGCATTTCCGCATTGGTCGATTGCCGAGACTACTCGTATCGGAGCGACGAATTGATCGAAAAAGGAGAAGCATGGCTTCTCGAGCATTTGCACGGTCTGAGACGAGCCAACCAGGATGCACTCTACAACGTGTGGGGACATGCCTACGGGATCGAGGCCTTGGTCCGATTGCACGGCTATCGCGAAGGAGACGAGGCGAAACAGAAAAAGCTCCTCGAGGAAATCGAACATCAGATCGATCTGCTGCGCCGCTACGAAACGACAAAAGGTGGTTGGGGCTATTACGATTTCCACATGCATCTGCAGCGGCCTACTGCCGAGCCCACCAGTTTCACGACAGCCACGGTACTGTACGCACTGCATCGCGCTCGCGGTATTGGCGCCGAGGTGCCCCAAGGCTTGATCGATCGGGGGTTGGATGTGATTCGGCGCCAACAGCGGCCCGACCTGGCTTATCTGTACTCCGACGATATGCGCACCGCCCCGGGATTGGATGTCAACAAGCCCGGCGGAAGCGTCGGACGGAGTCAAGCGTGCAACTATGTTCTCCGGCTTTATGGCGACAAAAGCGTTAGCGATGCAGCGCTGCTGACGTGGGCCAAGCGACTCTACGCGAGAAATCTTTGGCTTGACATCGGACGCAAGCGCCCGGTTCCCCACGAGTCATGGTTCCTGGTCGCGGGCTATTTTTTCTATTACGGGCACTATTACGCAGCCCTAGGGCTGGAGGAACTGCCTGCGGATTCGAAGCCGGAAATGCAGGATCGACTCGCGCATGTGATCATTCGGCTTCAAGAGAAGGATGGATCGTGGTGGGATTACCCGTTGTACAATTACCATCAACCCTATGGGACCGGCTTCGCGCTCATGACGCTCGTCCGCTGCGCAAACGATCGAAGCGACTGACCCGACGGATCCGTGGGATCGGTCAGGACTCGAGCGCCTGTTTCTGCAGGGACTCGAGCAATTGCATCGCTTGGATTGGAGTCAAGCTATGGATGTCCGCCGCCTTCAATTTTTCGACGACTTCGTTTTCCTGCCACTGAAACAACGTCAATTGCATGTGCCCTGATTTCTTCGGTGGAGGCGGAGCCAAGCGAGGCTGGTCGTAGCGATTGAGACGACTCGATTCGAGTTGGCTGAGAATCTCCTTGGCCCGTTCGTTGACCGACCGGGGGATCCCCGCCAAACGCGCGACATGGATACCGTAACTCTTGTCTGCACCTCCGGGAACGATCCGGTGGAGGAAGACAACCGTATCATCCCATTCCTTGACCGACACGTTCCAGTTGCGAACGCTGGTCAGGGTGCGTTGCAACTCGACCAGTTCATGGTAGTGCGTGGCGAACAGCACCCGCGAGCGATTGCGCTCATGCAAGTGTTCGACAATCGCCCAAGCCAGGCTCAATCCATCGTAGGTGCTCGTCCCTCGGCCGATTTCGTCGAGGATTACCAGCGATCGTTCGG
>JBKDPB010000141.1:0-16026 GCA_046342615.1 Planctomycetota bacterium
ACGAAACCAGCCAGAAGAAAATCGCGGCAGCTTGAAATCGAGACGCGATCCCCAGGAGCATGAGGATCGCATGGCCGATCATGAAACCTAGGGCCAGCCTCACCGTCAGCGAGTTGGGAGCAAGCCAGAACCAGAGGGACCAACTCCAATCCCCGCCCACGCGCCTGGCGGAATCCGTGGTCAGGACCCCTGCCTCGGTAAACCAGTATTCCGCATCGTTCCAAACGACACCGCATTGGATGAGCATCAGGACCGCAAACCCGATTCGAATCACGGGAACGATTCGAGGATCGCAGCCTTGAAACAAGAAACGGTCCAACACACCCAGCGGACGAGACAACCACTGCATCATGGTTTGTAGTCGCGTCGGACCAGAAACGTGCTTCTCTGGATCCACACGATCTCCGATTTGGCAGGAAGCGGCTCATCCGGAGCGATATGGAACTGCCTCAAACGATGGTACAGCGAGATCTGTCGGATCGGGGGTGCGATCGGCGATGAAATCACAGGCTCGTTGTCCTCGGTCCAACGGATACCGGGTATCGCGCCTTCTCGGTCAGGAATCGACCGCTGCAGGTAATCCGCCAGATCGTTGCTGGCATCGAAATTCCGCCCGACGCGTTGGGAATAATTCAGATGTCGGAATCGATAAAACTTTTCGAAGGCGGATACTTTCGACCAATCGCTCGAGGTCCATATTCCATTATTTCCATTCGCGTCCTGAATTTCGCCGACCAGCAAACCATCGCTGATTCTCGGGTTGGGTGCAAACAGGGGCCAATCTCCTTGCTGCAGTCCGAGACACGTCAATACGTGGTGCACGTGTCGCCGGATCGGAAATCGCACCGCCCAGGCTTCGGGAAAGGTATCGATCGCAATCGCGACCGCGAACGAGAAGACAAACACGGCAATCGCGATCTTTCGAACGACTGTTCGCATGGAAACGCCGTGGATCTGCATACCGTGCGCTGCTCCGGATGAATCGAGTGCCGCGGCTCAAATCTCGTTTGAGCGGGTCTCATGAAAACGATCGCGCCTGAGGTGGATGGCCGATGCCAGTCGAGGAAGGGCGACGCACTCCTATCTTAAACGCGCCCGATTCGTCAACCATCGTTGAACCGGGATTTCGCGTTACAATCTCCCCGATCGGATTTCCCGATTTACGCATCGACGCGATTATGATGGCGTTGGTTGGAAGAAAATGGATCCCGATAGAACGAGTACCACCCCCATGTTTGACGCCTGGCGCGATGCCCGTCTTGATCGATACGAAATTGCGGGGTCGCTGGGCGACCTCGGCACGTTCCTTCCTCTCTTGGTGGGCATGGCGTCCCAGAATGGGTTGAATTTCGCTTCGGCACTCTTCTTTGCGGGACTTTTCAATGTCATCACGGGGTTGGTCTACTCGATCCCGATGGCAGTGCAACCGATGAAGGCGATCGCCGCGGTAGCGCTCGCCGAGGGGCTGACCGTTCCCCAGATTTTGGCGGCTGGCGCGTCGGTGAGTTTCATTGTCTTGATCCTGGCATGCACGGGAGGTATCGATTGGCTGAACCGCTGCGTTCCCAAGAGTGTTGTTCGCGGTTTGCAATTAGCGCTTGGGCTGACTCTTTTGATGAAGGGATTGCAGATGGTTGCCGGGACTCAAGTCTGGTGGGCGGCCGACAGCATCATGACGGGCCTCATCTCGGGCGCTCTCGTGCTAGCCTGGTTCCATTCGCGTCGAGTCCCGGTCGCCCTGGTCCTGTTCGCACTCGGCATGCTGATCGCCGTCGCGACGCGTCCGGAGTTGCTCTCTTCCATCGGGATTGGAGTTACGCTGCCCGCGTGGACTCCCCTCTCATGGTCAGATTTCGAGAGTGCTTTTTGGAAGGCGACTTTGCCGCAAATCCCTCTCACGACGCTCAACTCCGTGGTCGCGGTATGCGCGTTGTCGGCGGATTTGTTTCCCAATCGGCCTGCTAGCCCGCGATCGGTCGCGGTATCGGTCGGCATGATGAATTTGATTTCATGTTGGTTCGGCGCCATGCCGATGTGCCATGGGGCGGGCGGATTGGCGGGGCAGTACCGGTTTGGGGCTCGAACCAACGGATCCATCCTATTTTTGGGGACGATCAAAATGATTTTGGCCGTCCTCTTCGGATCCTCGCTGATGCTCCTCTGCGCTGCGTTTCCCTTGAGCGTGCTCGGAGTGCTCCTGATGTTTTCCGGAAGCGAACTCGCCCTCGTCACGCGCGACCAGATTCGCCGTCCCGACGCATTCATCATGCTGCTGACGGCGGGCGCATGCATGGGATTGAACCATATCGCCGTCGGCTTTCTCCTCGGACTCTCGGTCGCTTCGTGCATGCGGATGGGTTGGTTCCGATTCGATGAAGCTTCAGAACCGTAGGCGAGTCGCCCAGCAACTAAACCTCGCGCACGATCGCCTGTGCGAGGGTCTCGATCTCCGGTTCGGAGTTGTACACATGCGTTGAAACACGCAGGTATTCCACCCCGCCGCGTTCGACGAGATTGACTTCGATCCGGTGTCGATCCCATAACCGCTGGCGCAGCGCGTTGCCATTCAAACCGGGAGGCACAACAAATGATGTCAACCCACCTCGCAACTCGGGATGTCTGGGTGTGATGCAGCGCAAACCGCCAACTCCAGACAGGGCATCTTGAACGAGATTTCCCAATTCCCGGAATCGTTCCCGCTTGGCCTCGTAGGGTATCGCCTCATGGAAATCGCAACACAGATGGACGACGCGCCAGGGGGTGATGTCTCGCGTCCCCTCCATCTCGAACTGGCGAATCCAGGGAGTGGAACCGAACGCATCGGGCTCGTGGGGCTGCGTTCGGTCATCGTGATAGGCCCAACTCACTTGCCATGGTTCCAGGTGCTGCTCCATGCCATTCTCGACAAAGAGATACGCGGCCCCCACGGGTGCGAGAAACCATTTGTGGAGATTGGCTGCGTAAAAATGGGCGCCCAGCGATGTCAGGTTCAGCGGAAGCATGCCCGGAGCATGGGCACCATCCACGAAAACGAGAAGTCCTCGTTGCCGAGCCTTGGATATGATTACGTCGATCGGCAGGACATGCCCTGTCGTGTAGAGGACATGGCTCAGATACAAGAGTCGCGTCTGGTCGGTCCATGCGGATTCGATCGCTTCGACGTAGCGCGAGGGATCATCGCTGTGGATCGGAAGAGCCGCGGTACGAATGCGCCAACCTCGCCTTTGAGCGGCTCGATTCCATGCCATATGCATCGATCCATATTCATGATCCGTCATGAGGATTTCGGATTGGGGGGGCAAGCGCACCGACAGGCAAAATGTATTGATTGCATGCGAGATATTGGCGAAAAAGATCAAACGATCCGGGGTCGTTGAGACATGCTGAGCGAGCCGACAGCGCGACTGCCACAACTCGGTCCAGGGATCGCGCCAAGCCTCTCGGGTAGGGTTGTGATACAGCGATTCTCTTAGCTGTACGGCTCGCTGATAGACTCGCCGGGGTATCAATCCCGCCGTTCCAGTGTTGAGATAGATCCACGATGGATCCATCTCGATGGTGTCACGAACGCTGTTCCAATCCACGTTTGCCACTCGCTCGAGGTGACTCCGACCCTGGTCTATTTTCCTGATTCCGCGATCCGCGCTCGGGCCCACTGTGCGGCATACCCCAGCGGATTGGGGGGGGCCCCTCCGTAACGGTCGATGATCTCCAGACTTTCTGGAAAGCCGAATTCGCCCAATGCGACAATGCACGCGAAACGGACGAGGTAATTCTCAGGCTTATCGGGGGGCATATCCGAAATGCGTTCTCGTAGCTGGGCTCGCAAACTCGGGTCGTCCGCGTCGCTTCTCAATCGTCCGATCGACCAGATCGCGGAGGCGCGGCTTAGATTTCCCATTTTGAAATCGTTCTTGGGAATGTACTTGACGAGCATGTCATACGCGGGTTCGTAGCGATGGCGCCCAAAGGCCTCGAGAAGAAAACTGAGCTTGATAATCTCGGACCGGCTCAGTCCGCTTGTTCCACTTTCCAAGGTGTTGGTCATGGTCGCAGCGTGCTCCAACATGGAATCCAAAATCGGACCCTTCTCCGACAAATCCATCAGAGCCCAAGCTGCGTGCATATGCACTTCAGCATTCGGGTGCTCCAGCAATCGCAACAATCGCTCGCATCGCGAAACATCCTGGAGTTCGACGGTGAGAATGATCGCCTGTTCGAGACTTCTTGGATCGTTGCCATCGAGTTGTTTTTGGAGGCATCGATCGACCGCAGGTCGGTTTCCCGCTTTGGCGGTATCGAGCAGAGCGCGTCGCGCCGCGGTTCGCGCGCGTGCGTCTTCGTCTCGCAGGAGGGTCTCCGCGACTTGGATCGCTTGGTCGGGGCTTGCTGCCATGGAAACCCGCAAGGCAAGTTCTCGAAAATGCCTGTCGGGATTTTTCAGCCACACAGGCACCCTGTCGGTCGCCGCATCCGGAAAATTCAACGCGATCGCGGTTGCGGCTAATCGCTGAGCCGGGGCCGACCCCGTGTCGTATGCGGATTGGAGGATGGTCAGCGCCTCGGCATTCGCGTCGTTTCGGACGAGATACACGGCGATCCGATCCCGATCGGAAAACTTCGAGTCGAGATACTTTTGCGCGAGAGCACACAGACCGGACCGCTGGAGATTTCCGAGAGCCGCTGCAGCCGATACCCGCTGCTCCTGAGTCGCCGATTCGGATTCGAGGATATTCGTCAGGAGTTTCGAATCCTCAGCGGATCCCACAGCACCGAGCCCATCGATCGCGAGTCGCTTGTGAAGCGATGACGCAGCCGGATCGCGAACGGTCTTTCTCCAGGAATCGATCGCGATGCTGCTTTTCCAATCGATCAGAGCGCGTTGCAGGGTCAGATCGAGGACCGGATCGGTTCGGGAGACCCTCCATAATTGTTCGGCGTGCGATCCGTCATCCAGCGCGCATACGGCCGACATCATGGCGCGTTGGATCAGAATCGATTCCTCGGGGTTCGACAAGGACCTGAGGATCCATTCGATGGCCCGCTTCTGTTCCTCAAATCCCTCCCGGTCGTAGTTGAGGCAAATCATGCGGGCTGTATCGAGGCGGACTCGCGCCTGATCCGACCCGAGCCCTTCCACATCGATAAAGGTGCTCCGGGCGGTATTGCCAACAAACCAGATGTTTCCGAAATCGGGCTGGACCTCCCACAGGTGCTGAAGAGGCGCGGTGGATTGCCCCCACAGCGTCGTCGCTTCCCCACCAAACAGCAGCCATGCCAGGACCATCGCCACACGGTTAGCGCAGAACCCTGGAGTGGAGTAGCGGCCGGAGCGTTGGTTCGTGAAAAAGGTCATACGAAGGTTCCTGATGGCTCAGTCCGGTCGAGTCATTCGCCAAGTTCGAATACCGAGTAACGCGGTCGCCACGACGCAGACGCCCAAACCTGCATACCAACCTCGCGGAGTCAGCGAATAGGTTTCAAATCCCGGGGCCTTGATCTCGGAGAGCGCGATTGCGGCGGGGTTGATCGACAACGTGTTTTCGACGATTACCGGACCGAAGGGATTGCCGCGAAACAACCATATCAACAGCGTTCCGGCAAAGAGGACGAGGAGGAGAGTGTAACTGGTGGCTGTGGCAACGGCGGTGGATCGGGAGAAGGCGCTCACGCAAACACTGATCAGCGTGATCATCGCCGTCGCAACGCCAAGCGACACAACGACATTTCCAACTTGCCCGCTGACCGACGGCTGGATGAAGCCCATCATGATATAGCCTGGCAAGGTGGCCCCGAGCAGCAGCAGCAAGGTCAAGGCGATGCTGAGAAGCTTGCCCACCAGGATTCGAACCGCAGAAATCGGTGCGGATCGAAGCAACTGCCATCCTCCGCTTTCGACCTCAGAGGCGATCACGTTCGCGCCGAGACTGGGCCCCAGCAGGAGCAGCAATCCCACCTGCATAATGACCATCGACGCCGCGATGCGATCGACACCCCATTTGACGGTCCCGTTTGTGGCGACGACTGCCAGTACCAACGAGATGATGGCTCCGACCGCGACCAATCGGATCAACCAGTGAAGCCTCCCGAATCTGCGGGTTCGAAACTCCTTCACCATGACCGGATTCAACCAGAAGGGGATTCCCGACTTTCGGCGTTCCGGGTCGACGAGGAACAGCAGGCGACGCCACCATTCCGACCCTCGATGATCCCGAACCACACCGACAGGCTTGGCGCGATCCAGCAGCCGTGGATCCAGCATGCGAATCGTCAGAATCGCCAGCGCGACCGTCAGGGCGGACGACACGACGAGGAAGAGCACCCAACCGGTTTGCACACCCATCATCGCGGATTGTCCCTGCGAATCGGTGATCCCCTGCAGAGCGGGGATCGGCGACAAGGTTGTCATCGCACGAGACGCCAGCGACATGGTTCCGGATTTTCGTCCGACCAGGACGCTCGGCCCGAGAGACAGGAGGACCAATCCCAGAATCGCCGCGTAGGTCCATCGGAGGCTGGCTTCCCCCGACTGCGATCGTGCGCTGATCCACAGCCCCAGCGCGGAGTATTGAAACGCCATGGCGATCAGGACCAGCGCCAACGGGACAATATGCCCCGTGACCGAAACGCCCCCCATGGCGTAGCATGCGAAGATGGCAGGCAAGCTGACGGAGAAGAGAATGCAGCCTAGCAGAACATTACCGAGCAGTTTTCCGATGTAAACCTGATGCGTCGGCGTTGGCGAATTGAGCAGCAAGGAGAGTGTTCCGCGCTGGCGTTCACCGACGATGGCGGTGGCCGGAAAGGCTGGGATCAACATCATCGCGGCCACTGCGATCGCGAACGCGACAGGCCGAAACACCAACATGGCTCCCTGGCTGGCGAGATCCACGGTCGCATCGCTGGGCCACCGGAGGACGACCAGTAGAGTTGACACCGATGCGATCGCGATCGCAGCAACCATCGTCTTGGGACTGCGCAGCCTGCCGACCAGTTCTCGCCTTAAGATCGGGTTGTGAAACACCATCGGATCAGTCATTTGCATCCGCCACTGTAAGAAATGCATCCTCGAGATCGCTCGCCACTTCCCGGAACTGGGTGACTTTTACCCCTGCATGCACGAGTTGCGTGAGCATCTCCGCTAGTTCCGATTCCGATCGCGTCGTTGGAAATCGAAGAATCCGTTCGGCAGCGCTTGCGGAAATCGGCTCCGAAGCCGGAAGGAGCGAGGCCAGCGCGGTTCGGGCTCTCGCCCATTCGTCGCCGTTCGCGAGTTGGACTTCGTAACTGCGCTGCGGACACAAACGCCCCATGACTTCATCGAGGGTACCGAAGGCTCGCAATTTGCCAGCGGTGACGATCGCGACGACGCTGCAAATTCGGGATAGTTCCGAGAGGATATGGCTCGTGACAATGAGAGTCTTTCCTGCGGCAGCCAGTTTCAGCAGCAATTCCCGCATCTCGATCCTCGCTTTGGGATCCAAGCCATTGGCGGGTTCATCGAGGATGAGTACTTCGGGGTCGTGGAGCAAGGTTCGAGCGATTCCCACCCGCTGTTGCATCCCGTGGCTGAGACTCTCGACGTACTTGTCCTGCATCGATGCGGTATTGGTGATGTGCATCACTTCTTCGATTCGTGTTCGGCGTATCCGCAACGGGATACGAAATATCGCACCGAAGAAATCGAGATACTCATGGACCCGCAGGTTATCGTAGGCGCCGAATCGATCCGGCATGTAGCCGACGAGTTGTTTGATTTGAGATGCCTGGTTGCTGCAATCGACGCCAGCGATGGTTGCCGACCCCGACGTCGGGCGCGACAGGCCGACGAGAATCTTGATCGTCGTGGTCTTTCCTGCGCCATTGGGACCGATGAAGCCCAGGATTTGGCCCCGTTCGACATGGATCGACAATTCGTTCAACGCGGTGAAGTCGCCGTAGCGCTTCGTTAATTGGTGGGTCTCGACGACACGTTCAGGCATCTGATTACCATTGCTCAAGGGATGGGAGATGATTCGGGCGACGATCCACTCCAACGACTTTTGGGTAGGATCGTCCCTCGCACCGACACTCGCAGATGACGGATGCGCCACGGGAGCGACCCACCAAGCTCTCGATCGTCGGAAACCTCGATCTTCAAGACGAGCTTTCCGGTGCTCGCGGCTGCGAGCAATGCCGGTTCGTCGCGGAGAGATGTCCAGGGCAACGAGGGGGAGTCGAGCGAAATCAACTCGATCGGTGCGGGGTGGTTCGGGTCGATGAGGGACAATCGAACGATTCTGCGAGGAGCTTCCACATCCCAACTGAACTCGATCGATGTCGCGCGCAGGGGAACGATTTCTTGTGGCAGGAGAAACTCCAACTGCGACGAGGATGCGTTCGAGGATTGGCTGACCCAGCGGCCGACACTGTCCATGAAGATCGGTGTCGAATTGCTCTCGATGACGTTTCGGACCGTCACCAAAGGATAGGGGACAAAGACTTCATCCCCGACCACGCCGTTCTGCAGCGCTACGGGCATGGCAACCAACGCCGCTCCACGGCGTTCGAGCCGGGTATTCCATGTCGGCCCTTCAGGAAACAAATCGGTCCATCAGACCAGGGTTCGCGTCTGGACGCGGAGACGATCCCCCCCTTCGAACAGACTTCGATAGATATCGGTACGTCGTCTCTGCTCATCATCCACGATGGATTGCAGCGTCCAGCGTTCCCCCTCCGCAGGAAACTCCCCATCGATCAAAATCTCACCGTCGCTGATCCTCTTGCCCAGGACCGGCGTGCCGGCAACAAAGCTCATGATGGGATCGCTGATCGGGGAGGGCAAACCATCGGGCAGTTGCAATTGCAGTCCCTTCGGCGTCCAATTCCCCCGTGCGATCATCGATTTGCCTGGCATCGCCGACTCGGTCGTGTAGCGCCAGATCCCCGCGGGCCATGCCGAATTGGTTAGTCGCCATCGCTCGAAGTCATCGTGGATGACGGTCACGATACCGCTTTGGATTTTCGCATCCGGGATCGCAAAACCATTCTGGTTGCTCTGCAATTCCATATCGGTTGGCGCATCGAGGTACACCGCATTCGATTCCCTCAGCGTCCCGCCGACAGGATTGTCGAATTGCGCCCATTGGAACTGGGACACGGTTTGCGGAATATCCTTCTTTTGCAACAGCCCTCCGATCACCAAGGGAGCCGATGCAACCACCGCGATAGCGGGGTACCAGAAGCCCAGACGCGGTATTTCCCCGGCGAAGCACCGCCACAGCCCCATTGCAATCAAAACGCCGCAGAAGATGAAGAGCGTCGAGGTTACCAGGATGCGTGAAACAACCGGGTTGCCGATCCTATCCACCGGGTAACTCAACTCCGCCATCTTCAGGAGAGGGGCAGCTCGCTGTTCATGGACAATTTCGGACAGATTCTTCGCCCATTTGCGAAGTTCGTACTCGGATTGATAAATCGGATCCGCACTCATTTGGCTCTTGCGGCGTTCGATCATTCCTTCACAATCCATCGTGGTCAGGACCAATTCGCCGCGTCCGATGGGCATGACCAACACCACGGGCCAACCATCGATCGAATGGGTTACGGTCCCGCCGCGATGCTGAACGCGTTTCCATGCGATCGGCACCTCGAATTCCGAGGAGCGGTCCGCTTCGGAAATCGAAACGTTTGCGACCTGGACCTGACATCGCCACAAGTCGATCGTATCGACATGCCGAACCTCTTGATGGGCTTCCAGGAGCGGGGCGATCAGTTCGCAGTCGATTGCATCGAGCATGGCCCAAACTCTCCCGCCGCGCGCCAGAAACGAGTGAATCGCACTCATGGTCGCCCCGTCTCTCAGGTATCTCGGCTCGGCGACGATCAGGTTATCGATGCCCTGCCAATCCGACACATGGATCGGAAGGGGTCTGGACTCGAATAACACGCAGTCGTTGGAGAGTTCCGCGTCGATCCGGCTCGCGAACGCGCATTCGAGCGTGCCGAAGATCGGAGCGCGTTCCCAGCGCCATTCGGGACCAGGCAGCGGCTCCATCCCCATCGCGAGCGCGGTCACCACGCTCCGTTTTTGCGGTCGCCATGCCGTGACGCGACGCAAGGCAGGCTGATCTCCGTCCATGAGCAGGATCTCCCTGCCATCGCGGACCGCCGCCAAGGAAACCTCGACCTCCAGCTTGCTTTCGGAGTTGTTGGCCGACACGCGCACAGGGAACTCGACCGTTTCGATTCGCCGGGGATCGATGCGCACATGGCAACGATCCTCGGAGGCGAAATCCCCGGCGACCCTCGCAACCAGAAACCCTTCCTGGACCATCTCCGAGTTGTTCTTGACAAGGCAACGAACGATGAGGGAACCGCTTTGAATCATCGACCCCTGCGGCGCGATCCCGACCGACTCGAGCACCAACGCTTCCTCTGCCTGCGATGCCGCACCGTGAACCCAAACCATCAAGCATGCGAACCAACAAACCGAGACGTTGATTTTCTTGGACTGGCTCAATCAGAGATCCTCCGCCCGTTCATTCACTTTTTCCAAGATATCGAGCAAAACGCGATCGACCTCGATCCCTTCCGCCTGAGCTTCAAAGTTGAGAAGCACGCGATGGCGCAGGGACGGAAGAAACACCCGCCGAATGTCCTCAAAGCTCACGTTGTAGCGTCCGTCGAGCAACGCTCGCACCTTGGAAGCCAGCGCGACGGTCTGCGCGCCGCGGGGACTAGCACCCCATCGAATGTACTGATTCGTGACTTGAGGGGCGAGCGGTCCTTCCGGATGGGTCGCGAGAATCAATCGAGCGATATAGTCCTGGACATGCTTGGCCAGCACGACTTGGCGGACCAACTGTTGCCAATGGACAATTTCGTCGCCGTCCATCACCTTCTCCGGAGCAATCGTCAGGCCGCGGGTGGTGCGATCGATGATGGTATTGAGTTCCTCTCGACTCGAATACCCCACGACGAGTTTGAACAAGAAACGGTCCAACTGGGCTTCGGGGAGTGGATAGGTTCCCTCCTGCTCGATGGGGTTTTGGGTTGCGAGTACAAAGAAAGGTTTCTTCAGTTCGTACCGGGTCCCAGCGACCGTCACCGTTCCTTCCTGCATCGTCTCCAGGAGCGCAGACTGGGTTTTCGGTGTGGCACGGTTGATTTCGTCCGCGAGACAGATCTGCGTAAAGATGGGCCCCTTTTGAAACTGAAACTCGCGCCGCCCCTCATTCTCGACGATCATGTTGGTGCCGAGAATATCCGAGGGCATCAGGTCGGGGGTGAATTGGATCCGATTGAAATCCAGGGAGAGAGTCTCCGACAGCGTTCGGATCAGCATGGTTTTCCCGAGTCCTGGAACTCCCTCGAGCAAACAATGCCCTCCGACGAACATCGCAGTCAGCACCCCGTGAACGATTTCATCATGTCCCACGATCACACGTCCGATTTGTTCGCGGACGGCAGCGTATCGATCGCGAAACCGCGACGCCTCCTGTTGCATGGACTCAACAACATCGCTCATCAGTGCGCACTTTCTCTGCAAAAAGGAAGAACGTGAATCGTTCCGGTCGGATATGGTATCAGTTTTATTTTTTCTTCGCTTGGCGTTTCGCTTCCAGGAGTCGCGAGGTGTAGCTCTTTTCCTCCTCGGCGGACATTCCTGACGCGGCGGGTGTCGCCTGGGGAGGTGATTGCGGCTTGGAGACATCCTGGCCAAACGCTTCGGAAGCCTTGGGGGCGTCGAGCGAAGGCTCCGGCGCCTCCATGGATACGTTCGCACGTTGCCGATCCAGTTCATCGGAAACGATCGATTTGCTGGACCGCAATCGATCCAAGCTTTGCTGGCGTTGCCGATCGATATCGTTGGCACCGCGTCGACGCAATCGGCTCGCGAGCCGTCGGAGCGGCACCCCTAAATCAACCGATACGCGACGGACGAAGACATCCGCAAAAAAGAGGGAGGCACCCAGGAGTACAGCGATCGGCCATACATCCTGCAACGATTTGGCTGGTGGGATCCCCGGCCGGTACGGATCGATGCCGAGCGCCTCTTCGAAAGTGTCGCTTTCCAGGGCGGGAAGGACTTGCCCCGATTCGCCGCCGGCGGGCGTTTGATCCGCGAGTTGCTGGAGCAATCGCAAGTTAGCCTGCCGTACGCGATATTCATCGGAGAAAGGAACGGTGACCCCCGTCGTCATGGTCGGCTTGCCAGCTCCGGGATTCACGCTCACCATGAAGCTTCCCGATTGGTTGGGCGCGAACTCGCCGATGTACCTACCGGGGGCTTGTTGTCGAAGGGGAACGGCGATGGGCTTCAGGTCCGGTCCAATCGCGGTGGCGCTCATGTCGAGAAAATTCAGGAACTGATCGTTCGCATCGAGGGCGTTGACCACGATTTGAACCCGCCCTTCTCTGACGTTGGTGGCGATCGCGTATTTTCCTTCGTCGCCGGAGGGCTTCATCGTCCACCGAACCAATTGCGAGAAGAACTGATCGTAGTAAGGGGATCCCACCCAGTCGGTGGCCCAACGCTTGCCCGCGTCGGTGGTAAAGACAGCCGTTCTGCCCAACCCGTAGGTCCATGTTGCGAGGAGCGACGCCGTGTCCGGCTCGCCCGGTTTGGGGGACAAGAGCGGAACCTCGACCAGCGGGCTATCCTTGCGCTGAGTGAGGACGAAACCGCGAAGGATCGGCAATGGGCCGTTGATTCCCGACATCACTTCGTGGCCAGGCAACTGGTTCATGGGCAGGACGCCCCCCTCGGGCTCGTAGACCAGAGGTCGCGAGACTCGGCGAGCTTCGCGCATGAAGATTTTCGGTAGAGCGCCCGCGTTGGTGACTTCGTAGTAATTGCCGCCGGTTCGATTGGCAATCCGCTTCAACTCCGCGGTACCCACGGTCCCGTGGGCACCGACCGCAACGGTCGATATCTTGATTTTGTTGTTGGAAAAATCGTTGAGCACCCCGCTGGATGCGGGGGTCGGATCCCCGTCGCTGATGATGATCATGTGCTTGACCGACGCATTGACCTTCTTCAGCGAGGCGATGGCGAGTTTCAAGCTGGAATCGAAATCCGGCATGTCACCGGGAGTCATCCTGGCCATGCGAGACTTCATCATGGAGCGGTTTTCGCCGACCTTCGATAGCCCTTGAGACTGCGTTCCCCACAACCATTTGTCCCCTTGCATGTCGTACTGAACGACGCCGCAATAGTCTTGAGGGCCGAGGGCTTCCAAGGCGGCTTTGCCGACCATCTTTTGCCAGTAATTTCCCTCTGCCATTTCCGAAGCGTGCATCACCATGGCCAGGGCGCCGACCGCTTCGATTTTGGTATTCTAGATGGAAAAGTCCACCGGCATGGCGGCTTCGAGCTTGGTGTTGTTCCACCCTCCCGCACCGAAGGCCTCCGGACCGCCGAGCATCAAGATGCCCATTCCGAACTGCTGCGCGCTCTGCACCAGCATTTCGACTTGTTCGTCGGTAATGGACACGATCTGCGACATGTTCTCGCCACTGGACCGCGGCACTCCAGCCAGAACCACCGAGTCGTAGGTTTGCAATTCGACCAAGCTCGTGAATAGATTGGTGGTGTTTCGCAAGTCGACATCGATGTCGTTGCGCCGCAGCGCCTCGATCATGGTGTCGTAGTTTCCCGGATTATTCGCGTCCTCGATCAGCATCACGCGGCCGCGACCTCGCGCGTACGTGAAGGCGGTCGCTCGGTTGTTCTGCGCGATCGTATCCGCCTCGCGGTCCTTGGTGGTGAACTCGGCTTCGTAGGTATAACCCGCCGTTTCCTCGATCCGATGCGGGATTGGAATCACATTGATATCGCGATCCAGGGTGTAGGGTGAATCGACCAACGTTTCGAGTTGGTTGCCGATGCGTCTCACGACTCGCAATCTGCCTTCGATCTCCGTCGGTTCGGTCCCGGGCTCCTGATAGCGATTGATCACCACGCGGGCTTCGACCGTCTGCCCTTGGCGCACATATCCGGGTACATCGATTTTCTCGACCAGCACCTCGGTGGATGAATCCAATCGCACGGGAACCACGTCGATGCCGATCCCCGTCTGGGCGAGCCGTTTTGCTGTCACCTCCGCGGACCCGAGGGTTTGGTTTCCGTCGGTGAGGATGACGATGCGTTTCGCGGAATCCTCCAAAAAGCTCGCTGCGGCCAATTTCAACGCACCCTCAATATTGGTTGCATCGGTCTTTCCGAGATAACTCTCGGGTTGCGTCAGCGGCGGCAAATTTTCATCCAGAGGCGGGATCTCGATCGACGCCTCGCGGCCGAAGACGATCAACCCGGCGCGGTCATTGCGATTGTTCGAGGTCCTGCGGAATTTCTTGACGCTCTCGATCGCATATCGGAGCATCAACTGCCGCTTCGCGACCGGGATGGAGTCGCTCTGGTCCAACAAGAAGATGACCGTCTGCCGCTCGCTGGTCCAAATCCACTGAACTCCGGCCAGCGCCGCGATCACCAGGAGAAGCACCAGCGATCTCAGCACGAGAGCCAGTGCGCGGCGCACCGGCCCCAGACCCGCAAGGGAGCGCGCACCGATCCACCAAGAGATCGGGATCAGGACCAACAGCACCAACATCCATGGGTACTGAAAGTCGATTTCGAAATTGCTCATACCAACCCGCTGCTTTCCTAAGAACTCGAGTAACATTATGGACTGATCGTCGCGCCAGTCGCCAGATGGGGAGACGGGTTTTTGCCCTCCAAAGAACGCAAATAAGCCATGGAAATCAACGGCATCGAGATTGAGAACACCTTCGCCGAGGCTTTTGATATGACCGCGACGCGGGTCATCATCACGGCTGCAGAACCCTCTTGGGCTCGACGCGCAGCCGAAGCCATGACGGGTTTCGCGACGAGCGTCATCGATTGCGGCGTCGAGGCAGGGATCGAAAACTTCCTCGAAGGGGATCGGACGCCAGATGGTCGTCCCGGTGTATCGATCCTTTTGTTTAGCGTCAGCGGCACCGAATTGGAAAAGCAGCTGGTGCGCCGAGTTGGTCAATGCGTACTCACGTGCCCGAGCACCTCGATCTTCTCAGGAATGGCTCAGGGAAAGAAGGTCGCAATGGGATCGAGACTGCGCTATTTTGGCGACGGGCATCAGATCTCCAAGCGGATCGGCGAACATCGCTACTGGCGGATTCCCGTCATGGATGGCGAATTTGTGTGCCAAGACTCCGTCTGTCGCAGCAGCGCTGTCGGAGGCGGTAATTTTCTGGTCCTGGCCGATACGATTCACGGCGCCCTGCACGCGAGCGATGCCGCCGTGCGCGCCATCAAAAAAGTCCGCGGTTGCATTACCCCGTTCCCCGGGGGCGTAGCTCGCAGCGGCTCCAAAGTCGGCTCCAAGTACAAATCGCTCAAAGCGTCCACCAATGACGCCTTCTGCCCTACGCTGCGCGATCAAGTCGCATCGCAAATTCACGATTCGACAACCGCAGCCCTGGAATTGGTCATCGACGGCCTCGCGCCCGAAATCGTTCGCGAGGCCATGCGCGTGGGGATTCTTGCCGCTTGCGAAGTAGGCCCCTCATGCGGCGTGCGACGGATCACCGGCGGCAACTACGGGGGAAAACTCGGCAAGCATCACTTCCACCTGCACCAGTTGCTCTCATGAACGCTCATCGCACCGGCGGATGACCAAAACGGGTGTTTACGATCGTGCCAAGCCTACCTGTTCCCTCATCGACAAGCCCCGCCCAAGACCCGGCTCCCCCTTCGTTCGCGGAGGCATGCAAGTTTTGGTGGTTGCTCGGTTGCACGAGCTTTGGTGGACCGGCGGGTCAAATCGCCTTGATGCATCGCGAACTGGTCGATCGAAGGAAATGGATCTCGGAAAAGCATTTTCTGCAAGCGGTCCAATTCGCCATGCTGCTGCCAGGTCCCGAAGCCCAGCAGACAGCCACGTATGTCGGATGGCGATTGCACGGCATACGCGGAGGACTCGTGGCGGGCGGTCTCTTCGTGCTTCCAGCCGCAATCCTGCTGTACATCCTGAGCTGCTTGTT
>JBKDPB010000142.1:0-15812 GCA_046342615.1 Planctomycetota bacterium
GGCTCGATGCAAGGCTCGGCTTAATCCCAAGGCTCTCTCCCGCTCCGACTGGGACAAATAGCGGTTGCGGGAACTCATGGCCAACCCATCCCGTTCTCGAATCGTCTCACAAGCCTCGATGCGTATCGGAACGGCCAGATCTCGAACCATCGCCGAGATGACCGCCACTTGCTGGTAATCCTTGCGGCCGAAGTAGGCCACATGAGCTGGAATCAACATGAACAACTTGAGCACCACAGTCGCTACGCCTCGAAAGTGCCCGGGCCGCAGCGCTCCCTCGAAACGGCTCGCGACCTGCGGAGGCTCGATGAAGGTGGAGTAGCCTGGCGGATAGATCGTCTCGGCCGACGGCGTGAAGACCCAGTCGCATCCTTCGCCACGCAGCAAGTCCAGATCCGCGTCGAGGGTTCTCGGGTAACGCTGAAAATCCTCGTTGGGGCCGAATTGCGATGGATTGACAAAGATGGTAGCGACACAGATATCGCATTCGGTTTTCGCCCGCTGGACGAGCGACAAGTGCCCTTGGTGCAGCGCTCCCATCGTCGGAACGATCCCGATCCTTTTGCCCTCTCGCCTCAGATGATCCAGCGTGCTGAAGATTTGGTAGGGATTGGAGATGACGTTCATGCTCTAGCCAAAGTAGGTCACCGCGTTCCGAAACAGCTTCAATCCGTCGCCGTGCTCCGGCAGCGTCGCCATGCGAGTCCAGTGAGGATGATTTGTTGGGAACAAAAATCGCTCTGGGTGAGGCATCAGTCCAAACACGCGTCCCGATGCATCGCAAATGCCGGCCACATTCCACTGGGCTCCATTGGGGTTCCAAGGAAAATCCAGGACCTCATCCCCTGTCATGCCATGGGGATCGCAATATCGCAATGCGATCTGTCGGTCATCCTTAAGCTTTTGCTGCGTCGCTGCATCGCGCATCAGAAAGCGGCCTTCGGCATGCGCCATGGGCAGATAGATCTCGGAGATGCCTCGCAGAAAGACGCAGTGATCGGATTCCGGCCGCAGATGGACCCAACGCGTTTCAAACCGCGCCTGATGATTCCATGTCAGGGTTGCGGGCGCTGGGTCGACGTCGTCATCGAAGAAGATCCCTAGCCGCATCATGATTTGAAATCCGTTGCAAATCCCCATCACCAATCGGTCTTCGCTCCGGAATTGGGCAAGCGTGTCGCTCAGTCGCGTTTGCCACTGCACCGCAGCGATCCGACCCGCGGCGATGTCGTCGCCGTAGCTGAATCCACCTGGAAAACACAGAATCTGGAACCGGTCCGCCAGTCGCGGATGCTCGATGATCTGGTTGACGTGCAGACGCTGCGTCTCGGCTCCCGCTAACTCAAACGCAAACTCGGTTTCGACATCGCAATTGGTCCCTGGTGCGCGAACAATCAAGACTCGAGGCTTGGCCATCGGCCGGCTTTCCTTCCTAGATCAAATGGTGCATTGCATCGTTACGGTATCGTACCCTCAACCCCAGCAAGTCAACAATCCTTCCTGGTCGTGAGGGACATCAGAACTTCCGGCAACTACCCCAAAAAAGGCTGGGAAATCGACTCGATCGCGGTCGGAAGATGGAAACCGGCGGAATCTCACGGGAGAATCATGGGGCCGCTTCGTTGAGAACGGATTGCAATTCCCTCATCGCCGCCACGTCTTTGTAGTCGCCAGTATGGATCAAGGTCGAACGCAGGTTGTTGAGGATGCGCTCAAGCCATTGATGCGGGCTGCATCTCGGAAACCAATCGACGTCGTCCTGCCATGGGTGCTGGACAACCCGCTCGATCATGGCGACTCCCTCCACAGCCGACAGTACTCGCCCGGCGTGGAATGGATCGACCAGCATGGTATCGCGACCGAGGTGAACGCGGATCAGAAAATGACCGGGGCTGTTGACTCCTTCGACCTCGAGACCAACCATACGACCGACCGTGTAGTAAATCAAACTGAGGGTGATGGGGATGCCTCGCTTGGTCCGAAGAACGCTCGGCATCAAGCTGTTCTCGATGGCGTAGTAATCCGCCTCATTGCCAGTGAATGCCAACTCCTCGAACATCACCTCGTGCAAATGTGCCACCAGCGCTTCCGGCGCTGCGCGCCGGACGCGATTGCGCACCGTATCGGACATGTCCAGGATCGATTCGATCGAAGACCTCGGAGACTCATTAGGCTGAAAATGGAGCGCGATCGCGACCGCGGCCGAAAAGAGTCCAGCCGGGGTGTCCAGCCCGGAGATCGACTCGCGGAAAAAATCCAGAGCTCGCGAATTACAGTATTTGGGTTCTCGAGGATGCATCGCTGAGTGGTGCGGTTCCAACCACCGGGATCGAAACGACGCGCCCGACGCTCAACAACACCAGTGTCAAATCGAGCTGGTCGGCGCGCAATCCATATTGTTGACGCAAGACGCTGCCGTACAACTGCAATTGAGGCGAGTGCTCGCGAATTCGGTCCGCAATCCAGGCATCCAGCCCCTGGGAATCGACGTATTGGTCGATTTTGAAATCGAGAACTTCCCCCCGCACGACCCGATCCCCGTCGTAACCCAGAACACAGCGATCGATGGAACCTCGCACGAGCCGCCCGTCGATTTGCTCCAAGAGTCGCCGTTCTCGCGAAACCTCCAGCCGCAGCAATTGAGGCTTGTGCCAAGCCTCGTATCGAACACGGGACAGAACGGCCCGAACCTCGGGCACCTCGAGATACTTGCCAAATCGGTCAGCCCATTCGGAAACGCGTATCTGGGACAGCTCATCCTGAGTCATGTAGGCGTTGGCAAGCTCCACCAGCCTCCGCTTGCCAGGCACGCCCTCCTCGACCCAGTTGCGGATCTCCTCCATCCATCGATGGACGAGCTTGCCGACAACAGCTCCCTGGTTGGTCTCAACTTGCCAAAGTTCCGAGAGCGCTGCCGGCGCCTCTTGAAGATCCTTCAAGGCGCTCGGAGCGAGGGTGCCCCCCACGGCGGCAGCGCCTGCGGATGCCAGCGCGATACGATAATACGCGACGTCACGAGAAGGCAATTCGTTCCCCGATGGGACGCCTCCTTGCATGCTGCGATCCTCCGATGACAAATCCGCCGGGGATTGGGCCTGACCGTCGCAAAGATATTGATACCAGGCCGAATCTCCGTGTTCGTAAAGCATGGCCCCCGATTGTGCGGACTTGGCTGAATCGCCATACAGGGTATGGAGCACGGAACCCCAACTCCTCGTCGGATTCTTGCGAGGCACGGTGACCAGGTACAAGGCATGTCGAGCCCGCGTCAACGCCACGTAGAACAAACACAAAGCATCTCCGAGTTGCTGCTCTGCGGCTTCCTTGAACGCAATTCGCCAAGCTGGATCGAGGTAGGGTTGCAGATGCCTCGACACGTAACGCATGATCCCGATCGGTGGCGAAGTCGGAGTCGCCCGCATGACAAGATACGAAGGTGCACGCGACACGATGGTCTTTTCGAGCGAAGGGAGAAACACCGCGTCGAACTCAAGCCCTTTCGCCTGGTGGATCGTCATGACACGAATCTGGCTTTCCGACGGCAGACTGATGCGATGCGCATTGATAAACTCGATGAACGCATGCAAATGGTTGCTGCGAAAATTCATGAATCGAAACGCTTCCTCAACCAGTTGCTTGAGCCGCTCCTGATCCCGGGCATTGCAGGAGGGCGCCAGGTGATCGACCAAGTTGCTGACCGCAACCCCCAAGCCCTTCAAATCGATTTCCTGTCGCAGCAACTGAGAAACGCCATGCGACGAGGGTCGCACCTCTTCCGACCAATAGCTTCCTAATGGCGATTCGATCACGTGAAAATGCGCGACCGTATCTCCTGGATGGTCCGCCAGGTGCAAAGCGCTTCGAATCACCAATACCGCTGCGGTATCCGTCAGCGGATTCCCTCCCTCCTGACTGGCTTCGATGCCGCGATCGCGGAGGAGCGTGATCAACTTCGCCACTTCGAGGTTTGTCCGAGTCAGAATACCGATGGTCGCCGTCGGAACTTGCCCATGGAGAGTCGCAACCTGCTGCGCGACGGCATCGAATACCGAATGTTCGGTGGAGGCTGATTCGTCGGCATCGGCCGCGATCGGCGCGTTGCAAATCTGAATGTACCCCGGCAACTCGTCCTTTGCGGTGGAATGGACCTGAAAATACTTTTGGATCCACGCTTCGATCACCGGGTGTGGGCCCGTGGACTTCGAACCCGAATCCTCCCCGAGAAAATTGGGATGTTGCGATAGCCGCTTGAAGAGATCGTTGACAAAGTCGATGATCACCGGCGAGCTTCGGCGACTGGATGTGAGGTCTTCCAATTTGATGTTTTGGATCTCCTGACCGACGGACTCGAAAACCTCCGAGACGCCGCCGCGCCATGCATAGATCGCCTGCTTGGCGTCCCCGACCACAAAGAACGAAGCGGACTGCGGTCGGTCGTTGAGGGTCGCGCGAATGGCGAGGGCAAAGGGACGGAGAATCTCCCATTGCTGCGGCGATGTATCCTGAAACTCGTCCAGCAGAAGGTGATCAATCGAGCAATCGAGGCGATGGGAAATGGAGTCGAGAGACGGCTTGGCCGTTTCTCCGCCTCCGGCTTCCTTTGCGGATTGGCCCAACCAGGCAGCGATCCGATTGGCGATATCGGTGAAGGTGAAAACTCGCCGCTGTTGCTTGAGATACTTGAGTTGCTTGTCGAACTGTTGCAGCAACTGAAACGCCGCCTTGTTTTGATTATTGCGGCTGGAAACAAATGCCACGGTCGCATGTTTCGCGAGAATACGCATGGCTTCCGGAAAGGGAGCATCGATCTCTTTACGGTTGTAGGTCGGTTTGTCGTTGTGACAATTGATGACCAAGGTCTCCTTGAGGAACTCCTCCCAGTCCTGATCGAGAAACTTCTTCAGCACGGCGTCGCGCCGCGCGTCGCGGTCCGTGCTCCCCAAGCTCTGCGTCTGAATCACGTTGATCGCTCGTTCGAGGGCGTCTTTGTCGGGCGCAGGATAAATCTTCAGAGTTTCCCAAACTTCCAGGTCCGGAGCTTGCTGGTACAACAAATACCCCGTTTCCACGACGTCATCAATTTGGTTGCGGATGCTGCGGACGGCATCTCCCTTGTCCAATTGCGAGATCAGGGACCGCAAAGGGACTTGCTCGGGGTCTTCAAACATGCGAGTGACCGCATCGCGCCGCAGTTGCTCCTCTTGGGATGGATCGATCATGGACCATCCGGGCGGCAACTGCAATTCCAGCGCGAAGGACCGCGCGAGCTGGGAATAGAAACTGTCCAGGGTGCTGACCCGAAACCGATGCAACTGGGAACAAAGCCTCGCCAGTTGATATTGCACCGTCGAGCGCGAGACCTCCAGCGGAACGAGAACGCTCCGAAGCTTTTCGAGGTCCTCATCGTTTTCACAGGCCTTCGCGAGCCAACTGAGAATGCGGTGAAGGATTTCGCCTGCCGCTTTCCGAGTGAACGTCGTCGCCAAGACCGTTTCCAGTGGCTGGTCGGTGAACAGGAGTTGGATCGCTCGCGAAGCAAGGCGATAGGTCTTTCCTGTACCCGCCGAAGCTCGAATCATCCGAGGCTCGAACCACTCGTGCGGCACCTCGCCTTGGGCCGTTACGGGTTCAATCTTCAACATGCTCGGCGAGTCGATCGTCCGACGCGGTCTCGGCGGTCGGTTTGGGGGTTCCTCGCATCGCGGTGGTTGCCCCACTTCGGACACGCGATCCGGGGTCCAGCGCCGAACCACGGTACGCTGGGTAACGGCCTCGAAATCGTCGTAGTCGATTGAGAGCCCGTCGGCGGGTGGCCAGAATACGCCGTCGAGTACCTTGCGAGCCAACTCCTTGGCCGAAGCGACGGCCGATTCCAATTCCTCGCTCTTGAAATCCGCCGGCAGGAAAGCGGTCTCGTCGACGTTTTTGGGAAGAAGGACATAGCCGAACGTCACCTGTTCGGGGGAAACTCCTTTTTTTTCCTCGATCAATACACCGTAGAGCGGCAACTGCCAGTCGACCCAGTTTCCTGACTTGAGATGGATATCGCGGGGATTTCCGGATCGGTCGCCGGTCTTGTAATCCCACACCGCCCAAAGATCTTCGCCTTGCTTCTTGTCGATGCGATCGATGCGTCCATGGAGCTTCATGGTGTGCTCCTCATCCAATTCCAGCTCGACGGCATCTTTGCGTTCGACTTTGAACTCCGCCTCCTCCATCACCCAGCCTTCCCTCATCTTCTGAGCATGGAGCGGGGCAAAGCTCTTCAATCGCATTTGAGCCTGCTCCAGCTGCACGATGACGGCGGGAGGAGGCGAGATACCGAACCGTTGCTGGCTTTCGTAAGTGAGGCGATCGGAGAGCCAGTCCTCGAGCTTCTTGGGATCCGTTTCCTTGGCAACCTCCGAGTGAAAGAAATCCTCGAGCACTCGATGAATCAGATCGCCAAAGGCTCCACCGTCGAGTTCCAACGGCAGATGCTCGACCGCCCGCAATTTCAAAACCCGGTTCAGATAGAATCGGTATGGGCACTCGTCGTACTTCTTGAAGTCCGTCACCGCCATATCGGTGACCGCAACATCCTTCTTCGGCAACGGTATCGCGATATCCGATTGACCGATGCGCGGCGTCCACGTCAGGACTTTGGCTCGGACCGCTTCGGTGTCGGAGATCAATTTCAGGACCCGACGAGCGAGCCGTTCCATGGGGACCGCCAGCAGCAATCGGCTGGGTGTTTGCGGATCCCCATCGCTGTTGAGGCGGTTCAGGATGAATTCGACCTGGTCGCGCGTATTGAGAATCGTCATCATGACATAGGCATCGCGCGCGTAGCGACGGGCGTTGTCGATCAAGCCCAGACGGCTGCGCAGTTGGTTTGGCAGGAATGCGTCGGAGTTAATGCTCTCCGGGATGACGCCGTCATGCATGCCGCTGAGCATCAACACAGGTGCATCATCCAGAGCTAATTCGAGCCAGCCAATCATTTCGATCGATCCGGCGTCGCGAGGAGGCGGGACCTGGACCCCCTGCAGCATTTGCTGTAGCCAAAGAAGCGCGTCCTGCAGTTCGATCTCGGCATTCAGGTTGGCAGGTGTAAAGGTCCACTGCTCGATCGCAGAATTGATCTCGCCACACGCTCTCCACACCGCATTGCCTTCGCTGGTTTGCTGGTCGATCGCAAACCCGGCATACAACGTTTTCAAAACGGTGCGAATCGGCTCCACCCACTGCGACAAAGGACGTTTGCCCGAACGCAGGGGCTCCAACAGGGAGTCCAGCGCGGCCAACACACGCTCAAACTCCGACTTGCCTCGCCTGGCCTCGGGAAACACGGGAACTCGAACCCCTCGCAGCAACGTCGTATTCAAGTACTCGTCGATGCTGGCCAGATAATCATCCGATAATTCCAAATGGCGTCGCAACCAATCGTCGATCGCCGTTTCGCGCAACAAGTTGTGAAATGCTTCGCTCTCTCCCTTGGCCATAAAATCCTGAATGACAGCCAACAGTCTCATCGGCTGAGTCGACTGAATCGCCACCCCAGGACCATAACGCAACGAGACTCCACCGCGTTGGAGCGATTCCTGGAACGCGGCAATCAACGTCGGATCAGGAACGCCGACCGTGATCTCGGAGGGTGAACGACTGGACCCCAGCATAGCCAACTGCACTCCCAGCTCGTCGGCGGCGTCGCGCACCGTACTTCGAACATGCATGGCATCGTCATCGATCGGAATTTCCAGTTGTTGCCAATACTCAGAACGCAACGTGCCGTCAGCATCGAACCCTGGCGAAAAGGATTTGGGAGCTCCGACCAGCGATGTGACTTGCGGCCCCACCGCAGCCAAAAACCGGCGCTGGGCTCGATTCAAGTCAACGGTGCCGATCAACACGATATCATGCTCGGTGGGCCGGACTTCACCGTGCTTCAATGCGAATTGACGCGCGGTCTGGATATCCCACAATCCGGCTTCATCGAGGACGTCCAAATAGCGCCGCTGCAACGTTGCCAGAACATGCCAGCGAGGCTCTTCGTCGGTCCCCGACAAACTCTCCGCGACGTCGGAAAAATCGAGCAGATCGGAGGCCAGTTCGCGATGCAACGATCCGAGGATTCGACCAAGCTCCATCCAGGGAGTCAATTCGTCGGTCAGCGGCACCTCGAACAAGAGCGGCTTCAACTCCTCGACAGCCATCGTGCGCAAAACCTTGGTCCATGCCATGACCTGATCCAACTCGCTGGCGAACGGCAGCTTGGCCTGATAAAGCCGCTCGGGCAACTTGCCCAGCGTCAGGATCTCCGGAGGACGAAGTACCACATCCTCTCGAGCCGATCGCTCGGCCAACAGCATCTGAAATCGCCGCCCTGCCAACGAACCGGGCAAGACCAAAAGGATAGGATCGAGATTCCACTCGCGCCCGCGGACATGATGACGGAACAAGTAGTCGCACGCCGAATGCAAAATCGGACGCGACCAACCCATATACTCGACGCGAATCGGACCAGGCTGCTCGAAAAGGGGAAGTCGTTTCGCCGTCTTCGATGTGCTCTGCATGGTGTTGCCTCCTAGCTCTGCGAACGTTCCACCCGACAGGCTAACATAATCGTTTTTGGGGGGATTGGCTATCGATCGCCCCGAGAGCGCCCATGTTCGATGGACAGCGTGACACGTTGGGTCACATGAGATCCTTCTTGGGGATTTTTCTGTTTTGCCTCGCAATGGCCGCCGCCAAGGGGTGGATGATCGGAGAGGCGACACTCCCATTTCCTGGGACGACCTCCGCCTGGCAGAAGGAGCCCGTTGCACCTTCCGTCCCGGGCACCAGCTAGATCTTGGGAAGCCGGTAGAAAACGGCACACGGCAACAACATCAGCGACATCAACCAAAAGATCGACGACACCGGCCACCCCCACGAGGACACCAACCCAAGGAAGAGTTGATACAGTGGACCTGCGACCAGGATCCCGACAAAGTTGGCGAAATTCATCGTCGCGATCATCCGACCCTTGAGCTCGGCCGGGGGTCGCTGCTGCAGAAAGACTTGCAAGGGGATCACGAAGACTGCGGCGCCAATCCCAGCGATGATCAAAAAGACGAGCGAGCCCGCGTAACCGAGCATCGGCTTTCCGCCCGGCAACCAAAACCCGAGGACCACCATCGCTAGGATCATGATGACCATCCCGAGGCGAACCTGCGCCGCCGGATCCATTTTTTTCAGCACCAGATTCGCGCAGACAGCACCCAGGATGATCCCGATGGCAAGCCCGCCGGTCAGAACACTCACAGCGCCGTCGGACATCAGTCCCATCTGCACTTTGCCCATGGCGTTGACCACCGGCATCACAATCCCACCGATCAGCCAAAAGATGCTCGAGACGATGATCGCCAACAGCAAAGGATTATCCCTCGCGAACAGTTTTCGAATGGGCTCAGACGCGACGAAATCGTCCATCACCAACTGGGCATCGGGTTGAGCCGGAGGAGTGTTGCGAATGAACATCGAACAAATCGTTCCGACGACAGCCACTCCGGTGCAGACCAGGGACCCAATCCACAATCGGCTAAAGTCCTCGGTTCCGTCCGCGTTCTTGATCACCAACCAATCTTTGATCACACCGGCCAGGACGACCCCCAGGATAATCGCCAGGAACGTCGACATCAGGATCAAGCCATTGGCCCGCGGAGCATCTTCCTTGCGAAACAGTTCGGGAAGAATACCGTATTTGCCCGGCCCAAAAAACGTGCTGTGGATCCCCATCAGCAGCAATACACTCCACGTCCCCCAGTCGCCCAAGTCCCCATAAAAAAGGAATGCGAGGACGGCCAAGAGCGTGATCCCGACTTCGGCAAACTTGCACAGGACAATAATCCGGCTCTTGCTGTAGCGATCGGACAGAAAACCCGCATAGCTGCTCAGCAACACAAACGGCAAACTGAACAGAGCCGTAGCCCACCCCTGGCGATCCCCGCCTTTGAACGCCATCGCCACACCCGGGATGGCCATCAACAGCATCATCTGCTTGTAGAGATTGTCGTTGAACGCACCGAGGAATTGGGTGACCGCCAACCCCCAGAACGATTGGTCTTGAAGCAACGGTGGGCGATCATTCGCTTGCAAGTCATCCATGCCGGGGAAATCCTTTGTACGAGTGTGCGTTTATGACTTGCACTTTTCGAGTGCCAATTTCTGAAGCCCTCGCAAGTCGAGCTTACCCGTCCCGAGGATCGGAATCGCCTCGACCTGAATGAAGCTGTCGGGGCTGGGCACAAAAATACCCGGCAGTCCGGCTTCGATCAGCTTGCGGACGATCCCATCCGGCGATTGATCGAGCTGCGTGTAGAGAACGACGAGGCGTTCACCTTTCTTTTCGTCCGGCACACCGCATACGGCGACAGTGGTGGTGTCCTCGTTGCCACCCACGATCTTGGTGATCTCTTCTTCGACCTGGATATGCGGGACCATCTCGCCGCCGATCTTCGAGAAACGGCTTTCGCGTCCCGTGATGTAGATAAACCCATCGCGATCGACGTGCCCCACGTCCCCCGATGCGTACCATTCGCCATGCATGACCTTGGCCGTCAACTCCGGCTGCTTCAAATACCCCGGCATCACGTTGGGACCCGCGAACTGCAGCATTCCATCTTCGTTAGGACCGAGCACGCGCCCATCGTCGAGCGAAACCGAACGAGCACGAATGCCCGGCAATGGCTTTCCCACCGAACCTTCGCGCAGCCCCAATTTCTGCTCCGGCGTACGCGCCCGCTTGGGCGGAAAATTAACGGAAACGACAGGACTCAGTTCGGTGGTACCGTATCCCTCCGTAGGGCGGACCCCGAATCGGGCTTCGAATGCATCGGCCAACGGAATGGGCATCTTTTCGGCTCCAACGATGACCACCTCCACGGATTTGAATTGCTCCGGCTCAATCCGCTTCAAAAACGCCCTCAAGAAGGTCGGCGTCCCCAGGACGACCGTACACTTGGTTTGCTCGATCAGTTTGCCAATCTGCTTGGGTTCGAGCGGATTGAAATGGTATGCAGCCGAAGCCTGCAAACCCATCGCTCCCCACAAGGTCACTGTATATCCAAACGAATGGAAGAAAGGCAGGATCCCCAAAAAGCAATCGTCGTCCCGAACGTCGATGATCGTATTGAATCCTTGAATATTCGACGCGATGTTGAGCATGGTCAGAGGCACGCCCTTCGGAACGCCGGTCGATCCGGACGTAAAGATAATCGTGAGGCGATCGTCCGGCTTGATGGCGTTCAATCGGAACTTGGATGCCAACATGGAGACCGGCAGGAGCTTGGCCTGCATAAACGCGGCCAGCTTGTCCGCCAAGATCGCTTTGTCCTTCAAGTCTTCCAGATAGACGAGTTCGCAGTCGAGTTTGTAGCCGAGCTTTTCCATCACCTTGCGGCTGGTCAGCACATGCTTGATCTCCGCGATTTCAATACATCGATTGATGATCGATTCCGATACGGTGTAGTTCAAATTGACGGCGACACGCCTCGACAACGTCAGCGCCATATTGGTGACAACCGCAGGAACGGTCGGGGGAAGCAAGACTCCGACGTGCTGTTCGTCGGGCTTGATCGCCTCGCGCTCGATGATCCGTTTCAGCGCCAAGGTCCGGAGCAGCAACTCGTTCCCGGACAGCTTCACACCCGTCGTGTCGACGACTTTGATCCGATCCCCTTTCTTGCGGCATTGTTCCAGGAAAATCCTGGGCAAGTTGTAATCCCAAGCGATCGATCCGTTGCTGGTGGGCTGAGAGGATGTCATCGTTGCTGTGCGAATGTGTCACGAGAAATGAAGAACCTTGCGATTCCGTATTCTATCCGAATCCGAGCTCGTTGTGGTACGGGCCGGTTCGTGCCCACACACCCTCGATGGAGGTAATTCCCCAGGAAGATTAGGGGTCGCGGGAAGACGACGGGATTGGGAGATGACCGGCGAGCTGCAGCAGGAGGTTCTCGAGTTCGCGGTAATAAGCGTCCTCATCCATGCCGGGCTTTTTCCGTCGAAGCTCGTCGATCGCCGCCTCGATTTCGGCGATCTTCTGCCCATGCTCGATCGAAACCGAGGCCCCGACGCTCGACAAGGCCAAGCGACGCGCTGCCGCGCCGTCGAGCGGAGCGCCTTCGGCCGGCGCCTTGACCGCTCGAATCCCCCGATAGAACGCTGCCGGGGTTCCGCGCCCATCGCCGTTGTCGTCGATCAAGGCCTGCTCGGTCGCGAGCAAGCCTTGGTCGGCATAATACTTTTCGATGCGACGACTCGCTGCAAGGAATAATTCCAGAACCGATACGTTTTGATCATGATCCATGTCAGCCTGGGAATCGCCCAAACTCTGAGACAGGAAATCTCCAAAACGCGAATAGTTCTCCTCGGAACCGCTCTTGGTTGCGGTAATCACCAAGCGATCCGGTCCGGCCAGAGCGGGAAGAAAGGGGCCGCTGGCCGAAGCGCAGAAAATCAGTACCCAGTTGCCGGGTCGGCTTTCCAACGCCCTGCCAAGTTCCGCAGCCGAGAGATCCGGCCCCTTCAAATTGAAGCGTGTGGCTTTCGCATCATGTGTGCCATGCCCGATGAAAATCAACCAATGCTCAAGATCGCCGGGATCGGCTGCCGAGATCCATGTGAGAATCGCATCGCGCTGGTCCATGGTGGGATCCGACTCTCCGTCGAGGGTCCCATCGATCATCGTGAGATCGAAATCCGTGGCCGCTTCGCGCCATCGCGATCCCCAGGCTCGAAATGCCTCACCATAGAGCGATTCTCCCGCCGCCCCCAGCACAATGCACATGCGGCGACGGTGCGGCGGCTCCTCCGCAACAAGCGTGCCGGCGCACAACCAACCGATCATCCAGGCTGTCAGCGCGTTATGCCAAGCCATAGCGCCTCCGCATCGACCACTCGAGCATCAGGGCACCGATCGCCACACCGAGAACCCAAGGGGTGTGCCACAACGGATAGGTCCGAATCTCTTTGATCGGAACCCGATCGCCGGGGATCCAATTTGCAATGGATTGCAATTGCGATGGCGACAGGATTTGCCCGCCACTGCTGGCCGCAAGCCGCTGCAGGTATTCCTCATCGAAACCGAGCCGAGCCATTTCCTTCGCCTCGGGCTCGTACACCCATCCCGAAGTCGCGGTCCCCATCGAGGATCCATCCGGCCCCGTTACCGACGCAGTCGCCATGTAGACGCCCGAATCGCTCATCGCGAGTTCGGTCTCGTAATCGCCAGCTGTTTGCGCCGATGGCTGCGCGACGGCATCGACGTTTCGGCCGTCGGGGTACTTCACGGCGACCTGGACCTGTGCGTTATCGAACGTTTGAAAATCAGGCCCCACCACATGGACCACGATCCGAGCAAGCCGAGAATTTTCCGGGGCGATCGACGCATCGATCGATAACGGCTTCGGAACGTCCGCAATCGCCGCGCGCACCATTTGCCTCCAGGCTTGATAAAGAGGACTCAGATCCTCTCCCTCGTGCCTCAAACCCCATCGCCAAAAATCTCCGAGCATGAACGCGGCCGTCTTGCCTCGCCCATAGCGCTGCGAGATATAGAGAGGGACACGCTCCCCGTCTCGAACTTCTCCTTCGATCCAGATCGATGCGCCCGGCTTGAGCCGACTGGTCCGATTGAAAACCTGAAATTCCGGCATGGTGTCTAGCCGCTTGCGCTCGGCAACCTCGGTCTCCGCCAAACGCATGGGAGGCTGCAACCAACCCTCGCGCGTCAACTGGAATCGAAGAGACTCTGGGGATTCCTGGAACAAGGCCGGAATGCTCGATTCGACCGGTTGAACGTCTCCGTAGAGCGGCAAGATCTGCCCCAACACGGAATCCCGAAATTCCTTGCCGCGCATGCTCTCCTGGCCCCCCAGCGCAAGAAGAGCCCCTCCCCGAACCGACACGAACTGGCGAATCAATTGCTGTTGATCGAGGGTCAGGAATGAATGCTCCAAGTCGTCGAAGATCAATGCGGAATACTCGAACAACTCCTCCGCATCCTTGGGAAATCCCTTCTGAAGCTCGCCTGAGTTCCGGACCCCCAAACGCGCAAATACCGGCTCATCGTACTGCTGTTTCTCCTCATCGGATACATCCTCAAAGCCCGAAAACAACGGGTTGGTGGACTCGGTATTGGAGTTCCTGAAACTGAATTTCATCTCGCGATTCGCGATACGAATCAGTGACGTGAGCGACAACTCCGCGTCTTCGTCGAGGGCGCGGCGCAGGAACTTGAATTCCCAATTCGGGCGGCCCGCGAGATACAAAATTCGGTACGGGCCCATGCCTCGATCGACCACCTGATACCGGCGATTGTTGCTCTGAGTGATCTCGTCCGCCGGGTTGAACGCGCTTCGATCGGACGGTTGAATCGTCAACTCATACGCAGTCACGCCGCTCTGCTCGGGACGAAATCGAAACTCGACTTTGCTCGACGGACGTTCTCCCGTCAATGGGATCTTCTGGTTGTCGATCGTCTTGCCGGCTCGATCCTTCAATTCGACGACGGCCTCGCCACCGGAGAAACCAACATGGGACACATCGGCTGTCATCGTCACTGGGGCCGTTTCAAACTCCGACTGCTGTACGGATACCGAATCGATCTTCAAATCGCGCAGCGGGCGAAGCGCTCCGATCCTCACCGGAAAGATCGGTATCTGGATCTTCGTTTCGCGATCCGTTTTCTGCGCGATCGGCTCCGACGAATCCATCGATCGCCCGTCTGTCAACAAGATGATCCCCGCCACCGGCTGGTCGCGGTATCGGATCGCGAGACTCTTCACGGCGCGATCGATCGACGAGTTGCTCCCCTCTCCCGTCCACGAAGCGAGAGAGTCCGCCGGCACGACTTCGCTATCGAACAAGTATTTGCGAACGCGATAGGTCTCCGTTGCATTGACCATCCACGATGCGTCCTCGGCGATCAACGCACGAAAAACCTCGTCGTTGCCGTTGCTGACCAAGGCTTGCATCGAGCTGCTGTTGTCGACGGCAACCAGCAGGGTATTGGCCTGGGGTTTGGGTTGCTCCCGACTCGACATCGGCTCGAGCCAGCAAAACAGCAGCAACCCGATCCCCAACGCGCGAAGCAGCAACGCGCCCCATCGAGCCCGAAGGGGCATGACGCTCTTGCGATAGGACAACAGCGACAATGCAACCAAGATCGCTGCCAACGCCCACGCCCAGGGCAACCAGGCCTGCCTCGCAAATACCAAGTCCGCCAGCATCATCATGGATTCGGACTCTCGGAACCGAGACGTTCAAAGTAGCTATCCAGCGCCCGTTGAAACTGGCGAGGGACCGGATCTCGATCCAGCGGCACGATTTGGTTCTTTTCCGCCGTCTTGCGCAACAATTCCTGCGCGATGCGATCTCTCAATTGATCCATCGGCTCGGTGATCAATCGCTCGACCAGAGGCCACTGCGGTGTTTTCGAGTGCCGCTTGTACTCGATCCGCATCTCGCGAGCCGCCTCGCGAATGCGAGCTGCCTCGGCCTTCAAATCAGGATCTCGCACTAACTCCTCCACTTCTCGAATCGCATCGGACCACTCCTGATACTCCTCGCCCAGCAAGGGCGCCATTTCTCGCTCCATGATCCATGGACCTCGCACGCGGCCCGACTCGGCTCGCTGGGCCCCCCCACCCCTCCTACCGCGATCGGTTTCACTGCGATCGGTTTCACTGCGATCGGTTGCACTGCGGTCGGGTTCACTGCGATCGGTTGCACTGCGCTCGGGTTCACTGCGAGCGCGCGTCCCTGCCGCGGATGATGCGGCGGTTCGC
>JBKDPB010000143.1:0-37832 GCA_046342615.1 Planctomycetota bacterium
CGCCCCCGCTGTAATCGCCTCGCAACTCGTAGAGTCGTGCGATGACCACGCGCAGGGTGGCGACGTCTTCGGGCCGGTTGACACGCGAGAGCATTTTCTCGAGCCGTTCGACCTCGTCGGTTGGAACATTATCGCTGGTCATCAGAGCGTCAGAAAACTCGACCAAATCCCGAAGGGAGGCGGAATCGATGACTTGCTCGAGGGCGGTGATGGAATTCTTGTACTCCTTGCGGGCCAGCAACTGAGATGCGTAGAACGCGCCGGGGAAGTCGGCTGCCGACTCCAGTTCGGATTTCATCGTCTCGGTCGCCGCCACGAATTGGTCGCAGACGGAGTCCTTGCCCTCCTGTTTAAGTCGAGTCGCAAAGACGTTGATCAGTTCGTATCGTTGCCGCAAGGGCAAGGTGGCTTGAAACCACGCGGTCTCGGGATAGGTCGTTTCGGCTCCGAGCAAACCGCGCAGAAGCTGGCTGTACTGACCGCGTTGGTAACGGATCTCGGCCAGAAGGACGGCGCTCTCGACGTCCTGAACGCCATCGCGGCGGAGGACATCGTGCCAGAGTTCGGCTTCCGTCCCATCCTTGCGGCCGAGCAGGAGCCGAATGTAGCGTTTGAGGTGCTCTGGATTGCGTCCTTCGGCGCGATTCAGGAGTTGAGTGAAGTAACGGCTTCCCTCGTTCCAATCCCCGCCGGCGATGAAGAGCTGGCCGAGCAGGAACTGTTCGTCCGGATTGGGAACCCAGCCTTCACGCAGCAGTTCCTGGAACATGGCGATGGCTTCCGACGGGTTGGACGTCCCTTTTTGCACCGAGGAGATCATCGCCAGAATCTTGCGATCTTCGATGGACTTGGGTTGGGCCGCCAGGTTCTTGGCGACCAATTTCTGGGCTTGTTCAAATTGCGGCCCCCCGGGGAGGTTGACCAGTTGCAACGCCAATTCTCGACGAGCCCACGGGGTGATCTCGGGGTCGGCTTGGCTTTTCTCCTGGGCGATCAACCCCTCCAGAAATTCCCTTCTCAGGCTTGGCGTGCGATCGTTGGCAAGGGTATAGAACCGCTGGTACTCCTCAAGGGTTTTCAGCTGGGACGGATCGATCTGCGCAATGACACGGGCTTGATCCTCCGACATCCCGAGCCCCCGGAAGATCTCGGCCATCCTCAGATTTTGCAGGGGTACCGAGCGATCGATTTTGGATTCGAGTTCGAGGGACGCCTGTCGGGCTTCGTCCATGCGGGAGTTACGGCGAAGCAAGGCGATCCAAGCGAACTGAACATTGGGGTTGGCGCCATCCAGCTCCATCGCACGCTTCAAGGCGAGTTCGGCGCCTGCGTTGTCCTTGTTGATCAGTCGAACTTGAGAGAGCCACAGGAAGTCGTCGGCGTTTTCCGAGATCCGAGCGGCTTCCTCGGCTTTCTCGACGGCGCGTTGGAGATCGTCTAGTCGCCAACTGATCTCCGAGGCTTTGCGGGACATGCTGCTGGACAGGGCCGGGCTGCTCTGGCTGAGGCGGCGGATGACCGTATCGGCCTCACCAAACCGTCCTTTCGATGCGAGCAAGTCGATCAGCCGTCTCGCTTCCTCCGTCCGCCGCCAGCCCAGTTTGATGGCTTGGTCGTACGCCGTGATCGCCGCATCCACATTCTTTTGGCGATCGTAGATGCTCCCCGAGAGCGCTACGGCTTCGGCCCAATCGGGACGCTGTGCGGTCGCGTTGTTCAAGAATTGTTGGGCTCGGTTGAGCGCATCGGGACTGGCGTCCTCGTTCAACGCGATGGTCAATGCCTGACCGTAATTCCAGGTTGCGTTCTGGCCGGAGATCTTCTCGAGTTCGCTGAGGGTGTTGAGCATGCCCTGCGCATCTTTTTCGCGGAGTTGCGTCGCCAGAATCGAAAAACGGGCGGCCACATAGGTCGGATCCTTGGCGAGGATCGATGTGGCGATCGTTTTGGTCAGTTCGCTCAACTCGCCCGACAAGGCGATGGGCATTATCTCCTTCTCGAGTTCGGCCCTTTGCTCGGCCGACCATGATTCCGGGGTCTGAAGGAGCGAGGCAAGGATCTTGTCGGCGTCGGGGTCGCTCCCAAAGACGGCTCGAATTGCGCGGGATCGCCGCAGTTCGACGCTATCAAAGCCCCCTTCTTGGGCGGCTCGGATGAGTTCATCGGCTTTCTGCCATTGGCGCTGGTTGACCTCAAGGAGGATGCGTGCACCGAACGAGGTATCGGAGGGGGGGAGGGAGGCCAGAAGTTGCCGGGCTTCCTCCACCCGCTCGCGAGCCATCAGCGACTCGGCGCGGATCACCGCGATATCGTTCAATGGACCGAGAGCCGCCTCGACCTTGTCCAAAATCGAGTCGACTTGCTCCCACGATCGCTTCGACGATTCCTTGGCCTGATTTTGGAGCACGAGCAATCGGGCAAGATTGAGTGCGGCGCCGGCCGGTGCTTGATCGCGGGTGGCGATATTCATGTATTCCGCGGTTGCCTCGTCGACGCGTCCGGCTGCCAGAAGGGCCATCGCCAACTGCTCGCGAGCTGCGAGAAATCCCGAGTTTTGACCTGCGGCTCGCCGCAAGGCTTGGATCTGACCCGCGCGATCGCCGATCCCCGCGAAACAGGTCGCGAGTTCCAAGTCGATGATCTTTTGGAATTCGGGAAAACTGACCAACTCCGTGCGGGCGGTTTCAAACGCCTTGATGGCCTCGAGATATTTCTTTTGGGCCGCCAGCAACCGAGCCTGCATGTAACGGACCTGAGGTTTCGGGGTCTGCGCCTTCTCGAGCTTGGCGATGACGCTTGCTGCCTGTTCGAAATCTTTTCGCTCCAATTGCAGGTTGGCGAACTGCCAGAGCAGATCTCGATCGGTTGGAAATTTGCGCAGTCCGCGCGCCAAGTATTCCGCGCCTTTTTCCTTGTCCCCCAGATCCAACGCCGCGGCGGCGGACAGGACGTACAACTCCCTTTGCTCGGGGAATCTTTCCATCGCTTGCTCACCCAACTCGACCGCTTGTTGGAATTCGCGTTTGCTATTCGCGGCTCGGAGGGCCAGAATCGCTACCGTGGGTTCGTCGGGGTAGCGTTCCAAAGCGATTCGGGCGTCTTCGCTGGCGATGGGGACAAACGGTTCGATCTCTTGAAGTTCCAGCAAGGTCGCCGAGATGGAGCGACGTGCATGCTGGTTCAGGTACCACGAGCCATGTTCGACACGATTCGCGGCGGGGGCGTTTTCCTTTTCGACCAGCCGATCGATCACCTGCCGCCCCTTGCCGAGAGAATTCAAACGCTCTGCGTAGATACTAGCCAACTCCACAAAGGCAGCGACGGGCGCGGCGGGATCCTCGAGCACTTGCTCGTAGTCCTCTGCCGCCTGCGCGAATTCGGTTGATGCCAGACGAGCCCGGGCCCGCATCAAAAGGAACTCCGAGTCGTTGGGGCGGGCAGCAAGCAGTTTGTTGGCCCAGGTCTGCACATCATTGAACTGGCCAACCATCATGGCCGACTCGGCAAGCAGTCGATGGTTCTCGAGATGGTTTGCTTCGACGCGTTCGGCGCGAAGACCTTCCAAGTAGGCGGAACGAGGATCGGGGATCTTCAAAAACGTTTGCGCAAGCTCGGAATGGGACTCGTAATCCCGTTTGCCGAGCCGAATCGCTTGCAGGTACTGCGTGATGGCCTGGGCAAGATCGCCCGCATCGCGAGCCTCCCTTGCACGGTTAAAGTAAAAATCGCGATGCCGGGATACCTGGAACCGATTCAGGAAGAACCCAACGATGCCGAGGAAGGCAACGATAGCGAGAGAAATGACGAGGAGGGGGCGATTGACGCGGTTCATGGAGAATAGGGAGCGGGCTGGTTTCGTTGCCCTTGAAGAGAGGTAGGGGAAATGGCTGTGCCGGATCCGACCAAGTGGTCGTCTCCCTGTTGCCGTCGGCGAATGGACCGCAACATCATGGTTGGTACCAACGGTAGAAAGCTTGGACAAATTTTTCGATCTTCGGCTTCACCGATGCGATATCAGGGCCCTCGACTTGGATCATCAGTTTGGTCACCGCCGGCCAGACCGGTTTGCCAAAGAACTGGAGGTGCATGGCACGCGCGGTCTTTTCATCGGTATAGACGTTGTCGGCAATCCGATAATTGAAAGCGACGATGACCTGCTGGTCGCCGCGCCGCATCACGATGGATTGGACCGGGATCTTTCCGAGGCGTTCCACCTCCACCTCCATGTTCTCCCGCTGCTGGATCGTCCATCCGTGGGCTTGATAGCAGATATCCGGATGGTGCGGGCACGCATTTCGAACGCTGTCGGGATCGGTCCAGGTGGACGCGTGGACAATCACCGGCGCTTCGGCCCCGCGATCAAACCGCAGAGATAGGATATCCGTCGCACTGAGGATCTTGGCGACACCCTCTTCGAGCACTTCCTCGGTCCCCTGCCATCCATCGACCGACTTCGGAAACCCGGACAGCTTCTGCGTCGGCGCAGCGACGCTGAAGCGAAGTCCTTGGCGGACCCACAGGGCAACCGAGCCAAAGGCGACGAGCATCACGAGTGCAATGATGAGGCTGTTTTTGGTACGCATCTTCGGGCAAAGGAAACCAAGGGGAGGGAGATCGAAGCAACGCTATCACTAATGCGAATAACCGTATCCGTAGCCGTAGCCATACCGGTACGAATAGCCGTACGAACCCGACCTGAATCCACTGACGACGACCCCGAGGATCTCGGTATCGTGGGCGCGAAGGAGCTCGATCGCGGCAATCATTTGGGGCAACCGGCTTCGATCCCGAATGGTCGACAAGACGGCGCCATCGACATGCTCGCCGATGATGCGCGAGTCGACGACTGGCAGAATCGGCGCGGTATCGACGATGATGAAGTCGTAGTGGGACCGAAGGTGATCGAACAAGCTCGGCAGCGCGCTTCCCGCCAATGCCGCCAAGTTCAACTGGCGCGATTCGCCAGCGGTCATCACATCCCCTCGACCTTCGATCGAACGGATGCCGGATTGAATATCCATTTTCCCGGCGAGCACATCCGAGACCCCCACTCCTATATCGATCTTCAAGTAGCGGTGCACGCTCGGTCGGCGGAAGTCCATATCGATCAATATGCAGCGGTAATTGGCTTCGCACAAACCCGCCCACAGGTTCTGGGCCAGAGTGCTCTTCCCTTCCGACGGCCCCGCGCTGGAGACCATGAAGATCTGCCGATCGTCGATACTCGCCTTTTTGATCAGCATGGCGACGATCGAGTGGACCGACTCGACGAAATGGGCGTAACGCCGTTTGCCCCGAGCGGACGTTGGCGGCTCGAGCAACCGGATGGGAGCGTTGTTCGTGGGAAGCATTCCGAGAATGTCGACGTTCAAATCGTTCTTGATCTTTTGAGGATCATCGAGGTGCTTCTTGAACATATCCATCAGTCCCAATCCCACGATGGGCAGGAACAACCCGGCCAACCCGCCCGCCAAGGTCGTCGTGAGTCGCTTCTTGTTGGAGTTCCCGTCGGTGATTTCCGCCTTGGAGAGGATCGAGACACGGTCGGCTTTCCCCATCCGCTCGATTCGCGTCGCTTCCAATTCCGACGTGACCCGAGCGAGGATATCCTCGAACGACTTGAGTTCGGACTGCATCACGTCCAGGTCCACCGACGAGAGGCTGAGCTTCTCGGTCTCCTCCTCGCTCTTCCGCAAATCCGATTGGATGAGATCCTTGCGTTTCTTGAGAAGCGAGATCGACAGCTCCTGCATTTTCAGGGAGATGGGATCGACGGCCAAGCCGTTGGCCGGAGCGTTGTCCTTGGGAGTCAATCGCCCGGTGGCTTTCCGGAGATCCAGGTCCTTCATGACCAAAGCGATGACTTCCTCGCGCCGCTTTTCGATCGATCGGTTGGTTTCTTCCAGATCCTCGGCGAGCGGAGCGGTGAAGCGGTCTCCGAAATTGGCGCGTTCCATCTCGCGAATCTTTCGACCCAGCTCGCGGGCTTCCGCGGCGAGCTGTTGGTACTGGACGTCGGCGGTGAGGGCCTTTTCGATATCGAGCTCGGAGATCTCCAAATGGTGGTCGATATCCGAGTTTTCGGTCGACTCCGCATTCCGACGCCGGAGTTCCTCGGCTTCTTCGGTTTGCAGCCTGAGTTGATCCTGCATTTGCAGCAGACGATCCTCGGCATCCAGCAGTTCGTAGGTCACCCGGCTGTGTTCGTTCTGCAAGTGGTTGTAGCGCTGGATAGCCGCTTGCTGGGCGACAGTCAGGACTTGCGTATCGCTCGTGCCGAGGGTTTCGGCGCGATCGCGGATTTCTTTCCGCTTGTCCTTCACCGCGCGCAGAGCCTCGGTTTGCGACTTCTTGAGCGTTTCCAGCCGATTGTCTTTCTCGCGCTTTTCCTTGTAGACCACTTCGTCCATGTAACTCTGGACGATCGAGTCGACGATGGCTTTGGATTCTTTCTGGGAGTAGGAGGGGAGCGCGATGGCCAGTACCTCCCCGTCATCGGGAAAGCTGACCTTAAGATTGTCGACCAGCCATTCCAGAGGGTCCTCGACCTCCTTGAGGGTTTGCAGCGAGCGGACTTCTTCGCTCGCCAGGGCACTGGCGAGAATTTTCGGGGAGAGGATGAGCTGTTTCTGCGTGTTCTTGTAGACCTTGAATCCGCCGACCCCGTCGTTTTTCTGGTCGGCCGTCACGAACGCCAAGGTGTCAAGCTCCATGGCCAATTGCAGCAACGCCGTCGCGGTGTACCTGTTGGGAAGAAACCGCCAGCAGGCGTACGCCATCGCGGGAGCAAGCAAGATTCCCAGCAACAATCCGACCGGCCAGACGCGCCGCAAGGACGCCAGGACCGAGGTCAGCGCGTTCTCATTTTTCTCATCGCTCGATCGGGTATGGCGATGCGGCACCGGGTGCGGCAATGCAGCGTAGGTTCCATTGACCGATTTGGGAGTGGTCAATGCGTGCTCCCGCTCGCCATTGGTCTTTTCACTGGAAATCAAATCTTGATTCATCATGTCGCCCTATCCCTTTCAGGATATACCCATTCGCTTCAAGTACTCGAGCCAGCCAGCTTTGCCGGAGTCCGGGGCCGAGTCGAGGATTCCGTTCCCGAAACGTCGGGGAACAAGGCATCGAAGTACCGCTGAACCGCGACGAGCAGCAACACTGCCATGCCGATCATCAACCAACCGGCGATATCGTGGATCCGTTCGGCTTGTGTTGGCCAATACTCGTGCCCGATCGCGGTCACCACAATCCGGGAGATATTCACCGCCAGTGCAATTGGAATCACCGACGCGAAAATCAGGATTCGATTCAACCAACGCTTTTCCATCAACACGCAAACGGCAAATGCCATCGCTCCCAGGGAAGCGAGAATGCGAAGTCCGGAACAAGCCTCCACGACACCGACCTCGGAGTTGGGGAGTTTGATCACGTTCCCTTGATTGCTCGCTGGCAAACCCAGCGTTTGCATCACGAAGACGCTGCCCTGCGTTGCGTATTTTTGCAACTCGCCGCGCAAAAACTCGTTCACTCCCGCGGGGATCGGGAGCATAAACAGAAGAAACGCCAGCGCCGCCGAGGTGATCCAAACCATCCGCCCCCCCCCTAGAAAGCACACGATCCCGGCGAGCAATACCGCAAGGGATGCTCCCTCGAGCGACAGCGAACGCCCCAGGATCCCACCCGCACGCATCGCGAGTGCGAGCGATACCAAACCCGCGCCTCCACCGATCGCCCACCACGACTTGGCGGACTCGATGCAGGGAAGCCACTGTTCCCGAGTTCGATACAACAAAAAGGCCGAGAACACGGGGACCAAATAGCCATGAGAATAGTCCGAGTCGCTCGACCAGATCTTGGACAAGCGCATCAGCACGCTCCAGTACATGGCCAGCACCACGGCTAGGATGACAGCCAGGACCACCAGGGCGGTTCGGTCGATCTTCGATTCAGACTTGGAGAGGTTCATAGGCAAGGGGCGAGGGGATTGCTACTTCGCCTGCCGACGAAGACTTTTTGAAACATGCAACAAAGTCTTCCGTTCGCAGGTTACGATAAAAGGTTAAAAATCCCCAAAGCTGGCGTGGGTTACTTTGGTGACAGTGAAACGAAATGAACTCCAGCCAACTTTGGGGCGCCATGACTGGGAGTTCGACTCCTGAACAAAAGGAGTCTGCGCACCATCATCACGACCTACCGGTAGATTCGGTGTGAATCTCACACAATCGATTCTCAAGTGACTGGATCGATACGGGACCATAAAAGATTTCAGGGCGGCCGGTCTCGAGTGCGTCAATCCTAGGGGGGCGAGGGGATTTTTCTGGGCGAAAAATTGCGGAGTCCGTAACCGCATCGACTGTTTTTTTGGAACAAAGTCGCCCTCATGATAGTTTTTGTCGGGGAAAACACAAGGAACAAATCGATCGTTTGACATCCAGCACGCAGCGCCCCGCGCTGCTCGATCGGCAAGGATTTCGGTGGTGCGCATGCTAAACCCCTCACCCGAAGACCATGGTCAGATTTGCTTCCCTTAGCTCGCTCAAACGGCACGTTCCCCCTCGTTAATAGGTGCAAAAGGCTGTCGTCGCCGTGCAAGGACTTGCATGGTCGAGAGGTTCGCGAGCGACCGTCGATCGGTCCTACGAAACGTCCCCTGTGTAGTCTACGGGGCGCCCCACCCAAGACGGAGTGTCCATCCAGAGCCGGGATCGAGGTTTTGTCCGATCCCGGAACGACTCTACCGGAAATGCCGGTTGTCAGGGCCCCAAAGAGTGCGTCGCGAATCGGCGGCCTCGCGAATCGCCCGCCATGCGGTTACTACCGCGATCCGGTGTACCGTTCGCTTTTGGGATTTCCGCCCGACTGCAAATAGACGAGCAAGTCGATGACTTCCTCGGCGGTCAAGGTATCGAGCAAACCGCCGGGCATCATCGAGACCTTGCTTGGTTTGGTATCGACGATCTCGTTGCGATCCAGATTCACGAAGTTCCCTGGGTCGAGCATGTTGGTGGAGACCATGAGCATGTTGGCATTCAAATTCGCAACGCGCCCGATCACCGTTTGCTCCTCCGTCTGGAAAATTGTGGCTTCGTATTGATCGCTGATTTCCTTGCTCGGTTCGAGGATCGCCGTGAGCATATCCTTGGGACTGAATCGCTGGCTCGAGGCGGTCAAGTCCGGACCTTGAATCCCACCCTGACCGCCGAAGCGGTGGCATTTGTAGCACTGTGCGACAGCAAACATTTGCTTGCCTCGTTCGTAATCGTATCCCGACTTCTTCGCGTTGTATTTGGCCAGCAACTCGTCAACTGTCCACTGCTGGACCATGGAGCGCGGCTCCAATTCGGCCATCGGATCCTTGAGCGCCGGGGGTGGACCCACCAGTTCGCCCAGGGCGCTCTTGTCATCTTCCGACAGCCATCCGATCGCCACCTGACGAATGTTCTCGATGAAACCGCCGAACGAAGCACCACCTCGGGCCGAAGCGACTTGGTAGAACCACTGGAAATAGGCTTTCCGCGTCTCCTCGGTCCATCCCTGCTGGACCTCGCGCAAACAGAATGCGTAGTGGATTTGCTGTTCCGCGGAACCAGCGGTGTGCATTTCCTTGACGCACCGTTCGATGATACCGGGGGCTTGGAGATAGATCAAAACGCGGGCCAGTTCGCGATCGACCAGCGCGTCGCCATCGGGTGTAGGGAAATGGGGATCGAGCTGCGCGACAATGCGCGATCGCGTTGCCTCGTCTCCTTCACCGAGCCGCAGGAAGCTGAGCTGGTAGACGCGGAGCAACTCCAATTTTTGCGCGGAATCGAGCTTGTCCCACTGCAGCCTCAGCAGCGCACGATGAATGTCGGCTTGATCGGCAGGAGTACCGCGGCGGCTCAGGGCGACCGCCAGCGTAATCGTGGCCTGGGCCGGCAGGACCTGAGCGATCGGATCGCGCCAGGCAGCGATGCTGGGCTGGTGCTCCAGCGCCAGGCGGGCCGCCGTGCGGAGGGCGCGATCGCTGCTGCCGATGTATCTCAATGCCAAGTCGACATCAAAGCGAGCCCCAGCTTGATGCATGGCTTCGAGCGAACGACGAACGCTCCTCGCCGACGCGGCCGATGGGTTATCCGGATACTTGGCCGGTTGTGTTGATTCCTTGCCGGCATAACGAATTCGGTACAGGGCCGATTGAACCTTTCGTCCGCCGATCGTCATGTACATGCAGCCTTCGCCTGGATGAACGACCATATCGGTGATCGGCATCGGGGAGGCGCTCAAAAAAGGCTCGAACGTGGATCGGTAACTGGCACCCTCGGGTTCCAGATTCACAGCGTAGATGACGCCGTAGCTCCAATCGCCGATCAACAAGGCGTTCTGGTATTTGGCGGGAAACTTGGCCCCCGTCCCGAAGACGATCCCCGTCGGCGAACCGTAGCCGATGTTGGCGACCGCCCCGAAACTGTCGGCAAAGTACTCGGGCCATTTCCCGGTCCCGTTCCGCCAGCCAAACTCCGCGCCGCTGATCACATGATTGACGCGGGTGGGGCGATACCAAGGAGTGCCGATATCCCATTCCATGTCGGCATCATAGGTAAACAGATCGCCCAGCGGATTGAAGGCGATGTCGTACTCGTTGCGAAATCCGGTGGCAACCAGCTCCACGTCGCTTCCGTCGGGCTTCATGCTGAGCACGAATCCGCCGGGGGCCAAACGGGTCGCCATGAATCCCCGCGCATCGGGCATGCGGCCGAGCATATGGTCTTCGCTCCAGATCCGCGGCACTCGCGACTTGTCGATGCGCGCGGGGAGATCGGTCTGGTTGCCGGCGCACAGGTACAATCGGCCATCGGGCCCTTGAATAATCGCGTGGGGGCCATGTTCCCCACCTCCCTCCAACGGCAGAATCCGTTCGATGGTCTCCAAGGTGTCGTCGCCATCCTTGTCCTGCAGACGATACAGTCCCGGTCCCGAGGGCAACTTCGGTGCATCGTCTTGTTTAGACGGATCTTGTTTGTCCTGCGGTGCTTCGCCCTCTTTGGGAGGTTCCGGGAGCAACCCCGCGCCGTTGACATCGATGTAGAGGCCGTCCTTGGTATGCAGCAGCCCTTGGGCCATGCCGATCTTGATTTGCATGTCTTCGACGCGCGTGGACGAGGGGTCCTCGCCCGGTCTCGCTGGAGTCACGCGATAGAGTTTGCCGTACTGGTCGGAGACGATCAGCCGGCCCTTGAGATCCACGCACATGGCGACCCACGAACCTTGCTCGTTCAAGGGGACTTCGTAGATCAACTCCACTTCGAATCCCTCGGGAGCCCGAAAGGAGGTCGCCGGGGTGGCACCAAGGCCTTGACCACGGGCGGCGGAAGCGTGCAGGGCGCAGGCGATCAACGCAACGAAGAAAGTCGTTCGCATGATGGATGTTCCGTTCAGAGGGGTAATGAGTCAGCCCTATTCTCTTTTCCGGAGGCGCACCGGACCCGAGATACCAAGCTTACGCTATGCAAACAGTTCCGTCACCGCTTGGGCTTTGACCAGCTCGCGCGGTTGGTTCAAGTGGTTGTAGACGATGGTTTCGGGATCGATGCCGAACGCGTGGTAGATGGTCGCCAGGAGTTGGGAGGGATGAACCGGGGAATCCACCGGGGCGCTGGCGGTCTTGTCGCTCGTGCCGTGCACGTAGCCCCGTTTGATGCCGGCACCCGCGATGACGGCGGTGTAGCAGTAGGGCCAGTGATCGCGTCCATCGTCGCTATTGCCATTGCCGCTGGTGCTGACCCCTCGCTCGGGCGAGCGACCGAATTCGCCAACCGCGACGACCAGAGTGTCCTCGAGCATCCCGCGTAGATCGAGGTCCTCGATCAGGGTCGACAACCCCGCATCCAACATGGGAGCCGACTGGTTCTTCATTCGCTTGGAAAGGTCGACGTGATGGTCCCAGGAGTGATTGTCGCTGTTGGCGATCTTGGGCCAAACGACTTCGACGACACGGGTGCCGGCTTCGACCAGTCGGCGAGCGAGCAAGCAACTCTGGCCAAACGTGTTGCGTCCGTACGCATCGCGCAGGACCTCCGATTCCTGGCTGAGATCGAATGCTTCGCGGGCTTTGCCGGAGACGACCAGCGAGAGGGCTTGCGAGAAATATTCATCGAGTTGCTGATTCTCAACCGCCGCGTTGATGGTCGGCATCTGCTTGTTGATCAGATCCCGCAGGGCCGCCCGCCGTTGCAATCGCACCGAGAAGACCTCGGGGCGCAGCTGCAAGTCGCTGACGTTGATGCGATCCATCTTGCTCATGTCCATATCGTCCCCCTCAGGGAACAAAGTGTACGGATCGTATTCCTTGCCGAGGAACCCCGCCGAACCTCCCTTGCCGACGACATTGGATTCCTGGAGCGGTCGCGGGAGCATGACGAACGGGAGCATCGGTTCATCGACCGGACGAAGCCGAATGATGTTCGATCCGAAATTGGGAAAATCTTTCGGGCTCGGGGGCTCGAGCTGGCCGGAGGGACTGACCTTGTCGGTGGTGTAGCCGGTCATCATCTGATAGATCGCGGCGGTGTGATTGAACAATCCGTTGGGTGTGTAACTCATCGATCGGATCATGGTGAAGCGATCGTTGACCTGACTCAATTTGGGAAGGTTCTCGGTGTATTGCACGCCGGGGATCTTGGTGGAAATCGGCTTGAAGACGCTCTTGACCTTATCCGGAACATTGTCCTTTGGATCCCACAGGTCCAAATGGCTGGGGCCGCCTTGGAGATAGACCATGATCATGCGTTTGGCTCGATTCCAACCGGGGGCTCCCGAACCATCGTTGGCTTGGGCTTGCTGCAACCGCAACAGGTTGGCGAGGCTGAGCCCGAACAACCCCGATCCGCCGACCCGCAGCACATCGCGGCGTGTGACTCCGAGCTCTGAATCGCACAAATCCTTGCCTGCCGATCCGATGATTCGCCACATGATCGATTGTCCTTTGGTGATGGTTGTAGGTAACGATGACTTTTAATGGTTGAACAAAAAGGCCGGGCTGTTGATGAGCGCCCACGCCAAATCCTGGGCCGCGGTTAGCCTCGCATTGCCGAGTTGCGATTCGCTCTCCTTGGCATCGGCTCGCAGGCGCACCAAGCGGGAGTCGTCAGGCAGAGGCTGCGACAGGCGTTCGATCCGTTTGCGGAGCAGCACGATTTGCTCGTCTTCGGGAAGGGGTTGGCTCTCGCGTTGCACGGCAGCCCGCAAGCCCATCAATTCCCCGGAGGAGGCGCGGAAGTAATCGAGCCCTTCTTTCGCGATCTGAGGGTTCCATTGTTCGCGAGGCACAACCGCGATGGCGGCGAGCGACTCGGGCAACCCCAACATCAGTTCCCCATCGTGCTTGCCGACACTGACGCGGAATCGACCCAATCGATGGTTCTCCGCATCGTGGAATTGATGGATCCGCCATTGAAGGACTTCACCGGGCTGCAAGCTCAGCGGCTCGGCCAGCGCGAACACCGCCCAGTGTTCGGCCCCCGTTGCTCCGAAGATTGCCCAGCCACCTTGGTCATTGAGTTTGTCGTCGATGACGGCGGCCGCAGAAAAGCCGGGTTGATCAAAGTCGGTCAGACCTCGGACCAGCTTGATCTTGCGAAGCGACTCGGGCCGTTCCGGCGCCCCGGCAAACAGCTCCAGTTCGGTGACAACAAAGTTTCCATTATTGGCCGAAAGCCCAGGTCCTTGATTGGGCAGATCCGGTGCCGTCAAGGCTTCCAAACGCACGCTGGTTATCGGTCCGTTGGGGGCGGGAGTTTCGATCGTGTAGACCCCTTTGTTTGCGGCTCCCACCGCGCGGACCGAGCGATCGCTTTGCGGGATGAGCTGGGCACCGGTGCTCGATTCGGTTCTTCGCGCAGCGAGCGTTTGCCAGACGGGTCCGTTGCGGCGGGCATCGATGAATTCCTGCAGCTTGGGCTCGAGGCTCGCTTCGTACGCGGCGACGGCCGCATTGGCCGCAGCCAGTCGATCTTGCCTCGCCTTTTCGGCCGCTTCGCGTTCGGCGGCGATGGCTTGCTGGCGTTCCTCGAGTCCCCTTTGCGCCACCGCGCGCTCCGCCTCTTGAGCTTGCATGCGCTTGGGGCGTTCCTCGACCCACCATGCTTCGCGCTGCGCGAGTTGCTGAACGAGGGATTCGTGGTCGCGCTGAATGAGGGTCAGCGTCGACAGCGCCGCAGTGATTTCCTCAGCGGTTGGCCGTCGATTGAGAACGCGGACGAACAGTTCATCGACCAAGGCGGCATCGTCTGGCGTGCTCTCGACGATCTTGCGGATCGCATTTTCCGGGTCGGCGATGGCGCTCCCGAGCGTGGGTCCGCTGACCAGAGCCATGATCGAGCCGAGGCGCAGATCATTGGACCGCTCGCACTCGCAGGCGCTTTCGCGCGGCGGGCGTCCCAGGTTGTTCAAAAATCCGTCCGGGAGCCCCGCATCGGCATCGGCGAGCGCGGCGGCCCGGGTGCCCGGAGGCAGCCCCGGCAACTTCGATACCGCTCCGGTGACTTGATGAATCGCATCGTAGAGAACTTCGGCTGGCAACCGACGCGGGAGGGCGCGCGAGTAATTGCGATCATCGTCGGCATTCCAGCGATTGGGTTCGATCGACAGTTGATACACCTCCGAAGTGCAGATGGTCCGAATGAGATGTCGGACGTTGAATGCATGCTCCTTGAAGTCCTTCTCGAGGAAATCGAGGAGATCGGGGATGCTCGGCGGATTCCCGGCACGGATGTCATCGATCGGTTCGATAAGTCCCTTGCCCAGCAGGTATCCCCACATGCGGTTCACAAAGCTCTTCGCGAAGTAGGGATTGCTCGGCGCGGTGACCCAGGAAGCAAATTGCGTGCGCCGCGGGGCACCCTCGGGCGCAGCGTACTGGCAATCGAACGGCAACTTCGGCGCAACTACTTGTTGCGTGCGTTGATGCTTGATGTCCCCCGCGTTGGTATCGAAGACCTCTTCCCAAAGAGGCTTGGCCCCTTCGACGGCTGTCCCGCCGATCATGGCGTTGCCCGAGGCCTCGTCTTTCTTGAGTCCAACCTGCGCGAAAAACGCAGCGGTTTGATAATACTGATCTTGGGTCCAACGCTCGAACGGATGATCGTGGCACTTGTTGCAGTTGAACCGGACGGCGAGGAACAGGTGAGTGGAGTTCTCGACCGTTTCCTCGGGAGTGCGAAGGATCTTGTAGTAGGACGCCGCAGGATGTTCTCGATTGGATCCGCTGGCGGTCAAGATCTCGTAGACGAAGCGATCGTAGGGTTTGTTCTCCGCGATACTCGAACGGATCCAGTCTTTGAACTTGGCCGCCCCTTCTTTGCCGAGGAACTTGGAGTTGACCTGCAGCAGGTCGGACCATTTGTTGGTCCAGTGGTCGGTAAACGCGTCGCTGGCCAAGAGCGCATCGATCTCGCGTTCCCGCTTGGTTTTTGAATCGGTTTCATCCGCCAAGAAGGCCCGCACGCGTTCCGGAGTGGGAGGCAGACCGGTCAAATCGAGATAGATGCGGCGCAGAAATTCCGAGTCGCTGCACAACCCGGAGGGCTGAATCTTCATCCGTTCCCACTTGGCAGCGACGAATCGGTCGATGGGATGAGCCGCTTGGGCGATTTTGGATTCGAAGCCTGTGCGGTCACCCATCACGGTCAAGGTGGTCGCGGCATAAGCCCCCTCGAACCTCGCGAGAACAGGAACTTCGCCGCGGCGCAGCGCCTGGACGCGGGCTCCTTCGAGGACGGCACCTACTTCGGTATTCCCCGACTCGAGAAACGCATCGCGCGTGACATCGCGCGAATTGCCATCGGTGTAGGTTGCCACGACGCGCAATTGCTGAATGCCCCCCGGCAATGGAATCACCGGATTGTTGGGGGAGAGCTCGATTTTCGCGACGCGAGGCACATCGAGATTGAGTTTCGCGCCGGAGGCGATCCACTGGTACAAGACCAACGCCTGGTTATCCCCCGGCTCGATCAACTTCCCGCCGGTGTGCGGGACCAGCCCGAGCGGTTTGGTCAACATCAGCGAGTCGGTGGGTGACGCTGCATTGACGCGGCGACCCGCCAAATCATCGGCCAAGGATCGCACATCGTAGAGTGGATCGTAGCCTCGCAATGAGAGCTTGAAACCATTCTTGCCTGCCTGAGCTCCGTGGCATGTGCCCGAATTGCAGCCGAGGCGCGAGAGGGTGGGATTCACATCGCGAACGAAATCGACCGCGTATTCGCCGTTCATCTGCGATTGAATCGCCACATGCTTCTTGTGCGATCCGACCGAGACCTCGATCTGCGATTCACCCGGAGCGAGGGCCTGGATCCAACCGCGGTCGGAGACCCAAACCTTTTGCGCGTCAGCGACGATGTTGGCTTGCGATGTCACATCGACTTGATCGCCGTTGTCGAGTTGGGCCATGACGATGAGCTGGGCCGTATCATTCCACTTGGAGAGCAACGCGGTCTCCGGATAGATCGCGATTCCGGTGATTCGCTCCAGAGGTACCGATTGATGTTGCAGTTCTTCGTTGCCGGGCGCTTTGCGAGGAGCCAGACGCTCGTCGCGGTGGACCTGAGCGAGCTTGGCCAAGCGATCGGCGCGAGCGGCCATCAAGGCAGGAGCGGCCTGTTGCGAGGAATCGTGCTGGGGAGTTGCATCGAAGTCGGCGATCGAGGCGCTATCGGCGATGTTCCAGACTCGGATGTGACCATCGGATCCGCCCGTTGCGATCCGACCGTTTCCATCCAGAGCGATCGAATAGACGGCGGCGTCTTTGATGTTCCAAGTGCCCAGGATCTGGGGCTGGGCGGTGATGTAGGTCTCGAGTTTCTTGCGTTCTTCCGGGGTGATGGAGAAGACCAGCTTCCCTTGGATCGCACGAATTTCGTCCGGGACCTGGCCATCGACGTCGTAGGACCAGACCTTGACCACGCTTTGATTGTCGAGAGTCGAGGCGGCCGCGAGATACTTGCCATCGGGGCTGACGGCAACGGCGAAGATTCGGCCGGGCATCGGCTCGAGTTGGCGGATGAGGTTCGCATCGTCCCCGATAACGCGAGCGGTTTGACGAAAGACACGATAGATCTTGGGAACGCCGTCGGCGCCGCCGACGAGGATTTCGTTCCGCTGTGGATGCCTCGCGATGGCTTGGATACCACCCCGCAAGGCGCCGGGAGTGATGGAGGTCACATTGTCGATGAAGCGTTCGGTTTCCACCTCCGTCAGTTTGACCGTCATGTCGCGGCTGACCGAGAGAAGATGCTTGCTGTCGACAGTGAAGACGGTCGCGCGGGGCCAATCGTCGTGCGCTCGCTGAAAGAGACGTTGTTTCCCTTCGAGATCAAAGGCGCGAATCGAGTTATCGGTCACCCCCAACGCGATCAGCGCTGAGTCATGCGACCAGGAAAGTCCAAAGAGCGTATCGCCACCGACCGAGACGCTGCGTTCGAGAGCGTTGGACTGCATGTTCCATAATTGAAACTCGCCAGAGACCCCAGGCTCCCCACCCGCCAGCGCCAACCATTTTCCATCGGGTGAGAATCGCACCGATTCCAAACGCGGGCTCATGCCGACGAGCCGATGCGATCGGCTCCAATCCTGAGTCTGGAAGACCAAGGCTTCGTGGAAACCGGTGACCGCAAGCTTGGAGCCATCGGGTGAGAAGTCCATGCTGACGATATTCGGTGGTCGCGAGTAGACCGGAGGCTTTTCGGCGCTGTACCGGGGCCCAGTGTCGACCGTATCGATGACGGCACCGGCTGCGATCCAGCGCCGGATGGTATCGATCTCGTCTGGCTTGAGAGGAGGCAAGTTCTTGGGCATCTCCGCCTTGCCGTCGACCAGGGAGATCTCCTTCATCAAGTAACTGGCATCGGGGTTGCCAGGCACAATGGCGGGATCGCCCGACTCGCCCCCTTGCAGAAGAGCGGCCGAGTCGGTCATCAGGTAACCGCCTTGCTTCTTGGCTTGCTGATGGCACGCAAAGCAATTGGCTCTCAAAATCGGCATCACGTCGCGCGACCACGTCGGAGCGGCGGGATCCGCGGAGTGCGGAAGGGTGGAATCAAAAGCGACGGCCGGCCAAGCGAACATTAAAAGGGCGACAAGCGCGAGGCCTGAGTCGAATCGAACTGGCAACCAACGGCGCATAGAGAAAACCTGTTCGAAAAAGACGTACTCGGGTGCAGACGGCGAAGGCATGCCGTCGCGTTGCCCCGAAGGGTTAGGTCAATCGTAGGAAGGATCGGTGAGGCGGGACCAGGAAAAGCCTGGCGATGCTCCGATAACATCACCCCGTGAATATAGCTGAAACCACCCCAGGGGTCAACTTTTGCCCCTTCGCGCCGCTTAGCGTTCGAAGCCCCTCCGCTTCTCGCGTGCAATCCCCGACCGAATCGACGGACTTCACCCCTTAGACTGAGGGTCCGACAGGCTGTGCGACGCAAGCGGAAACCCCATAGCACTTCCTGCCGATGGAATATCCCACGGCGATCACCAGGGCGAGGAGGACGAATGGAAAGATCTGGACTCCGGTTTGGGCTGCGATGGCTTGCGAAAGATGCGGCCCGAGGGACATCAGCCCCAAAAAGCACCCGAGGACTCGCGCTGACATGCCACGCTCGCTGCCGATCCGAAACAGCAGCCATGTTGGGAGCCCAAGCAACAAAAGATCGTAAATGGGCAAGTACGGATTGCAGACCGCATTCCAGAGGATAAGCCAGCTGATGCTGAGCGCTCGAACGTGGATGTCCCCCATCGTACGGCGATCGCGCGACCCTTTTTGGGTGCGGCGATCGCCTGACCCTTTTTGGGTGCGGCGATCGCACCATGCCCACACGATCGCGCCGAGAACGCCCAGGGCGAGGAGGATCTTCCGTTCATCGCCTGGCCACAGATATGCAAGCCATGGGGCAAGTCCATGCACTTTCACGGCGGGCGTTTCCAGGCCCCAGGGTTCGGTTGCCAGTTGCCGAGCTAGGCCCCCATAGGTCTCGATGCACGCCACTCCCCCGACAGCCAGTTGCAGAACGAGCAGTGCAGTCGCGCTGACGGCAACTCCCCAAATCATGCGCGGGTATCGCAAGAGCAATGCGAAGCCAAAAAGGAGCAAGAGATTCGGTTTGTAGCATGCCAAGCCCAGGACCATCCCTGCCCCAACCTCGCGTTCCCGCTGAAGGAGCAAGATGGTCGCCGTCGCAATTGCCAAGCCGAAGAAGGCTTGTTGGCCTCCCAAAATCGTCTCGAGCGCGACCGGCCACCCCATCATCCACCATCCGAAACAAGCCGACGCACCTCCCAACAGCTTCGATTCGAGATGATTGAACATCTTGACCGTCAAGCAACCCAAGGCCACCGACAACGCCGCAAACACCGCGAAGGCATAGGGGAAGGGGAGTCGGCTCAAGGGCGCCATGAGGATTGCGACGACCGGAGGATACCGGTACGGCAGGCGGCAGCTATCGGGCTCGAGTCCCGGCAAGATGCGGCGAAACTCCGCTTGCTGTCGAACTTCGTCGTACAGGGAAAGCGGGTCTTGCTGGACCATCGTGCCCGCGGTGTAGAACATCAAAAAATCGCCGCCGAGTGGAGTGCCCGACCGATCGAGGTTTGAAACCTGCGATGTCCAAGTCCAGAAGCCCCAAACGAGCAATGCGATAACGACGAGGGCCGAGGCCCCAACGCGAAGTCGAGTTCGAATCGCTTCGACCGGAGTTGTTTTTGTCAACGGCAGACTCGACGAGGTGGACATGCAGGACCGATTCCACGGTGGTTCAACCCAATCGCGCCCATCCATACGATCGGCTTTTCGGTAGGCGCTCGGCCGCAAGGCTACATTACCGCGGATCGCCGAGCCGCGTTTTGACCGCCAAGTGGGAACATCGCAGAGCCGAGCCGCCCGCTACCATGCTTACGATCCCTACAGGTCGAACCGTTCCGATCGCCCGCATTGACCGAGTGCGAGGAGAAAAAGTCACCATGTCAGAGCGCGCCGATCGAGCACTTCGGTCCAATGCTCTGTTCGTGCGTTTTCTCGTACTCGTACTCAGCATCGCGGTACTCGTACTCGATCGATCCCTCCGATACCGAATCAGTTCGCTGGATGAGTCGAGTCAACATCGACACGATCCGTTTCAGTTTGGTCTTGCCAACCCGATTTCGTTCAAGATCGATCGCCTCGAGTGATACGAGTATATCGTGAATCGCCGCGCATTCCAAAGCTGAGCCACGCGCGATCTCGAAAAATCGATTCTTGTCCTTGAGACTTTGTTTCCCTTGCCCTCGGCGATGTTGAGCGTATTGGATTGTGCAGCTCGCAGCCACGGATCCCGAGCATGGCGTTCCGCACCGTTTCATGATTTCGCGATTCGATAAGACGAAGCAACGTAGTCCATCGAGAGGCGATAAACGTCAAGCCGTACATGATCAAATGTTGGTTCTGCCATCACGATCCTTTCGAGTACGAGTACGAGTACCGTTGCACTGAGTACGAGTACGACGAAATCCACCCGGAGGCATAACGCGTTTGAATTCTGCGAGCAGCGCCGAGGGAACGCTCCACAAGAAATACGGTTATCGCCGCTTCGCTGCAATCCATGGTTCGTCGATTATCCACCGGCACACGATTCGAGTACAATGGGGCAGTCGTCGAAAATCGTCTCGATTGGAGGTGGTAAAGGTGAGTCATCAAGTAGGTATCCCGGGCATTGTCCGCAATGGTGTGGTAGTACCACAGTCGAATCAACCATTGCCTGAAGGAACCCACGTCGAAATTCGAATCGAACCCGGAGATGTTCCCGAAGGACTGAAGACAGAAATAGCAGCATGGGACAAGGCAAGCGACGAATCATGGAAGTGGATTGAGTCACTTGAGGCAAGTGAGCAATGACGATTGGCGAGATTCATTGGGTTGAGCTTCCAGATAGCGGAGGACGTGAACAAGCCGGACGGAGGCCAGCAATCGTTATCCAAAATGACGACTATGCAGGAAGCCTCCCGACGGTCCTCGTGATTCCATTGAGTACGGCCATGGCTGCCCTACGATTTCCAGGCACTGCACAAATCAAAGCCGAAAAGCAGTCTGGCTTGAGAATCGATTCGGTTGCTCTCGTGTTTCAATTGCGAGCAATTGATAGAGGTAGGATCAAGGAAAAGATCGGTGTGGCTTCTGAGGCAGAGATGGTTGACGTTCGATCAGAACTCGCCAAACTTCTTGGACCGTGACCTCATCGACGAACGGCCGCATTGACCGAGTGCGAGGAGAAAAAGTCACCATGTCAGAGCGGGCCGATCGAGCACTTCGGTCCAATGCTTTGTTCGTGCGTTTTCTCGTACTCGTACTCAGCATCGCGGTACTCGTACATCACGATCCTTTCGAGTACGAGTACGAGTACCGTTGCACTGAGTACGAGTACGACGAAATCCACCCGGAGGGACCGACCTACGTCGTGTATTCCGAGTTGAAGCGTACGTACTCCGTATTCAGGTCGGTGGTCCAATGGGTTGCGGAACCGGGGCCGAGTCCGACATCGAGTTCGATGACGGTGAGCTTGCTGGAGCGGATCGCATGGCTGACCTGCTTGGCATCGAAGGGGAGTGGTTCTCCGCGTTCGAACAGGGGGATTTGGTTCAGTTTCAGCGCCGTACGGTGGGGTTGGATGGGGACCCCTGCATAACCGGCGGCTGAAACGATGCGTCCCCAGTTCGGGTCGCCGCCCGTGATCGCCGTTTTGACGAGATTGCTCAGCGCGATCGAACGAGCGACCGCATCGGCATCGGCATCGGTGTTGGCACCGCGAACATGGATTTCGATCAAGTGCGTTGCTCCTTCGCCGTCATCCGGGATTTTCTTCGCCAGTTCGATGCACAGTTCGGTGAGTTCCCCTCCGAAGTTGCACAGATCATTCCCTCCGAGGGCGGGCGTCTTCGCCGAGGGCCGCGCGGCCAACAGCACCAGGGAATCGTTGGTGCTCATGTGGCCTTCGACGCTGATGCAATTGAAGGACCGATTGGCGGCAGCCTGCAGCGAGCGCTGGGCATCGACAGGATCCAGCGGCGCGTCGGTCACGACAATGGCGAGCATGGTAGCCATCTTGGGACCGATCATGCCTGCCCCTTTGCACATCCCCAACAGACGGCAGTCTCCTCGGGATGTCGCGGCGAGCCGGCTCGCGATCTTCCGACCGCTGTCGGTCGTCATGATGCCGTCGACCGAATCGAGAAACGACGATTCCGAGGCGCCCAAGCCTTCGGCAGCCGAAGCAATGCCCGACCGAATCTTGTCCATGGGAAGGAACCGCCCGATGACACCGGTACTCATGACCAGAAACTGCTCGGCCGTTGCGCCGCGAGCGCAGACGCTTGCAGCCAATCGAGTCATCTCATCCGCATCGCTTTGCCCACGCGTGCCGGTACAGGCGTTGGCGTTTCCGCTGTTGATGACGATCCCGCGCATCGAATCGCACGGCGTACGGCTGCGGGACAGGACGACCGGCGCGGCGACGATTTGGTTGGTGGTGTAGACGCCGGCGGCAACACACGGCTCATCGGCCACGATCAAACTCACATCCTTGGCTCCCGCTCGGGATTTGATCCCTGCCGACACTCCCGAGAAGCGGTATCCCCGTGGAATCTCAACCATATCGATGCTCCTTTTTATGAACAAATAGATGCGCCGAAGTTATCCGTTCCTGCACGGCAGCGATTGCAGTGGGTTGTGGGATGCATTGGCTGCATCAATTTTCGCTGGCGAGGTCGGCGATGTAGAAGCTGCCGTAGGTATGCACTCGATCGAGTTGGTGAAGCCTCTGCGCCAGATCGGTATTGAACGACAGCAATTCGGGAAGCAAATGCTTGCTCCCATCCCGTTTGACCGTCACGTTGTTGAGGAAATCGGTGCGCAGTCCACCGGATCGCCATAGGATACGGGTTTTTGGGGCGGCGCGATTGAGGATCGCTTGCCATTCGGATTCCAGCAAGGGGAAGTAATGGTCGCTGAGCCAATCCATGTGATCCAAGAGGACGAAACGGGAGATGAGCCCGTTGTGGCGCCGGAGGAATCCCTCCACGGAGTCGGTTTGGATCGTCAACCGATCGAGGGCACCATCTCGCAGTTTTTCATGATTGTGGGGTTTGAGGTACTCGGGGCAACAGGTCGGGGTGTAGGAACCGGTGATATAGACGCGCCAGAAGTAATTGTCTTGGATCGGGATATGGGAGAAGACGGTATCCATCGAATCTTCGACGAACTTGACAACGCCACCCGGGTATTGCTCGTCGATTTGGCGGCGTTGGGCTCTCGGGACTCCGAGCATACTGAGGGTGGAATCCCGGTTCATGGCAAAGCGAACGGCCCGCGACCAGATCTTTTCCTTGATGGACGGATACAACGCTTGCTGTTCGGCGAGGTTGCTGGCGTCGAGCAACTCGAGCACTTGCTCTCGGCATCGAGCGACGTTGTTCACATAGTTGGAGATCATGTGGGCAAAGGCGCCGCTCGTTCCGCGAAAGTAGAACGATTTGCTGGGATGATCGAAGAAGCGGATCCAACGGTCCCAGTATTTGCGGCTCGGGGTCGACAACGACTGGCGAAGCTTGGCCGCGTAGACCGCTTCGGCGCCGGGCAAGTGCCCCTGTCCGAACATCTGGAACAGCTGGTCGTATTCCAGTTGACGGAGGGCGGCGACCTTCAGCTCCAGCAAGGCGTTCTGCCTGGGGTTCATGTCGACCGCATAGACATGGCCGACTCCTCCGAGCAGATAATCGAGCGCATTGCAACCCGCCGAGGTGATGACCAGCAAGCGATCTTGGGGCGTTAACTCCAAGGCGACGCGGTCCAATCTGGGATCTTCCCAGCATGTGTTGTAGACGAGGTTGTTACCGTGGACGAAGCGAAATACCCGTCCGCTGACCCATTCACTGATTGCCATGGAGCTTGAAGCGTCGACTCTAGTTGTTGTTCTTGTTTTGGTTGTTTTTGGGCGGATTGGGATTCTTGCCCGGTGCGTTGGGATCCTTTGCGTTGGGATCTTGGGCATTGGGATCGTTCGCATTGGGGTTTGGATTCGCATTTCCCGCCGGAGGCTTGCGAGGTCCGGCGGCCCCAGCCCCGGGACCGATGGGTGGACGAATCGTGTCGCCGCCGATGGGTATAAATACGTTGGCTTGCGTTGCACCCGAGACTCGCATGGACCGATCCCAAGGAATCGAGAATGCAGCGAACTGCCCCCCTCGCACGTCGACCACGTACAAGCACATCGACGCGATGCGCGTCGTGGATCCTGCAGCGGGAGGCTGGACCTGGCCGCTGACCAGAAGATACTCTGCGTTCTTTGCCGGAGCAGCACCAAACACTTGCGAAATGTTTGTGGCGAACAGCCCGCCGAATCCTCCGGTTCGCGGATTAAAGACCCATCCCTTCAAATCGCCCGTGATAAAATCGAGCGCAAAAAACCCTTCTGCCTCTGCATCGATCGCTCCGGTGCAAACCGCCATCGTCGATGCGCCGTGCGTCGCCGTGGCTTGGAGAATCTCCGGGGGCAACGGGCTTCGCCCGAGCGATACCACCGCCTCGTTGGGGGAACGCTTGCCCATCCAGAAACCGATTCCGAGGAGGGAGCAAGCTGCGCTGATGCAGACGATCGCCAACGCAAGATGAGTCAGGCCGCGATTCCTAGCCATGGATGGCACCTTTTTGCCGAGAATGAGCGATGGGTCCGAGCACCGACGTGCCGGCGCATGTAAGTGTATCGAATTTTGCAGACTGCTCCACAGCCAGGCACGTGGAAGCCACAAAAAAACCTCGCTGCCCGAGGGGCAGCGAGGTTGATGACTCGACAAGGAGTCGGTTTCCGTTCGAGAGGCCTGAAGAATCGACGGCCTCCGGGGCCACTAATTGGATGCGAGCTTCTTCGCTTCGTATTCGTCGAATTGGAAGGACATTTCGAGTTTATCCCCACCGATGAGACGAATGGTCTTTTCCTTGGTCTGCCCCCCGTAGGTCACTTCGATCTTGTAGTCTTCCCACACCTCGCCCGACTTGAGCTGCTTGGTGCGATAGACGCGAGAACCCCCTTGGCTCGTGGTTGGGTTGTTTGCGAGAACCACCGTGGCACCTTGAGGCACATTGAGGGTCAGAATCGTCTCGACGGGATCATCGCTTTGCGATCCTTCGAACGCGATCTCTTCCAAACCGCCAGCTCGAGCAACGATCGCTCGCGACTGGGTGACTTCCTTGCCGTCGACGGCATAGGTGGCTTGGATATCAAACCGATAGGTATCATTGGGGTTCAAGTCCTTGCTGACGAATCGCCGCAGACTTCCGGTCGACGAGGTCGGCTTTCCATTGACCAATACCTTGGCATCGGCTGGAACGGAAAGCATGATTTGGATTTCGTCGCTCGGAATGGTGCTCGAACCGGTCGACTCGGAGGGCCGCAAGCTGCTCGAGGTCGCGGCGTAGCTGGGCAACGCTCGGTATTGGCTGCTGTAGACAGGTCCGCCAGAATAGCTGCCCGAGGAACCGCCGCCCGACGAACCGCTGCTGTAGGAACTCGCGCCGTACACGCTACCGCCCGAGGAGCCCCCCGACGATCCACCGCCGGAGGATCCGCCGCTGTAGGACCGCACATAACCTCCACCCGTGCTGCCGTAACCGCCGCTGCTCCCGCCCGAGGATCCGTAACCTCCGGAGGAGCCGTAGCCGGATGTGTAGTAACCGGAGGAGCCTCCCCCGTAGGCGGCCCTTCGCGCAACATGCCGCGCGTGCTTGGCGGCCAAGTGGTCATGGATGTGGGCATGCAGTCGGCGCAGCGGTCCTACGTAGCCTCCGCCAGACGATCCGCCGGATGAGCCACCCGTCGAACCACCATAGTAGTAGGCGGCGCCGGATGAGCCGTAGCCACCCGAGGATCCTCCGCTGGACCCGTAACCATATCCGGCCCGTACCGAACCGCTTAAGCAAACTGTGGCGATCGCGATCGATGCCAAAGACCAACGTACGATCATCGTTCTCATGACGCTCCTCTAGGTTCCAACCGTTGAAAAAAAGCAATGCCCCCACAAGGGGCGGGGAACTACGTTGAGGATATCTTAAAAGATGGGTAGTTCAAGCAGCTTGGGCAAGATTTGAGGGCTCGAAGGCGGGACTGCAGGGCCAGATCTTAGGGAACGCGGTTCAGAGCACCCCGCACAGACTGCAAAACCCGATTTTGCACGTCGCGGAACTCACCCTCGACAAAGGCGCCCGCCGCCGCGCGATGCCCCCCTCCACCAAACTGTTTTGCAACGTCGTTGCAGTCGACGTGGCAGCGGGATCGGAAACTGATTTTGTATCCCCCCTTGAGCTGCTCGATCATGATGAAGGCGACCTTCGCACCCTCGATCGCCAGGGCCGAATTGATCGCGTCCTCGGTATCGCTCGGGAGCGCACCGGTCTCCGAGAAATCCTCTTTGCGAACATAGGTGTGGACGAGTTGTCCTTGACATTCCTCGGTGACGCGGGAGAGGATGCGACCTCGCAGCCGGACCCGTCCGATCGTGTCACGCTCGAAGAGATCTCCGTAGATCGACGATGGAGAGGCTCCTGCATCGACCAGATCCGCGATGATGCGATACGTATCGCTGGTCGTGGAGGCAAAGCGAAACCATCCGGTATCGGTCGCGATGGCGGCATACAGCGCCCCCGCCATGGCTTTGTTGATCGGGACGCCAGCATGCTGCGCGCAGCGAGCGACCAAGTGCCCCGTCGCTTCCGCACTGGTATCCTTGAACAACTCCGCCCCCAAGTCATCCTCGCCCACGTGGTGGTCGATCACCATCTTGAGGCCGCTGAAGCGTCGAACCACATCCGCCATCGGTCCGAGTTGCGACCAGGCACTGGTGTCGAGAATGATGAGGCAATCGCCCGAAACCTCCTCCGGCGCGATCGACTCGCCGAGGACGCGAATGGTTTGCCTCGGATCGAGAAAGGTCAGGATCGGCGGAGTCGGATGGCCATTCACAATCGTCACTTGCTTGCCCATCGATTCCAAGATGCCTGCCATCCCGAGTTCGCTGCCCAACGCATCGCAATCCGGACGGATATGGCTGGTCAAAATAAATCGTTGATGCGAACGCAAGCGCGCGATGAGTTTATCCCAAGGAAATGACATACACGTCTGTTTCTAATCGCGGTGCGATCGCAGTCGAGAAACGCAGAAAGCCAGCAAACACCCCTCCATGGTACAAGCTTTCCGGTATGCGGTGTGGGGCGTGTGGTTTTTTTTGGCGTCGACAAGGACAACAAGGAGCGATTCGCCCTAAAAAAGAAAAACCGACGAACCGCTTGAGCGGTCCGCCGGTCCCTTGGTCCCTGGCACCGGGACAAACCGAAGTTTGTCCCGGTGCGCAGTCGCAAGCTCTATCGTGAAGCACCAGCAGGCGGCGAATGACCCAGTAGTCACCACCCGTTGGCTAAATGCTGCTCCAACCCAGGAGGAAGGCCGGTCGAGCATTCCCGCAAATTCTCGACCGACGATAGAGCTTTTTGAATGGTTCTTTGATTGTTTTCCCCAGGAGTGCGGTGGTGATGGTGCGCCATGCACCATCGCTATCCGGGGAATACGAAAAGGGAGCGAACCGTGTCAACTCCAGTTTGCGACGCCCCTGCGGGAATTTGCACGAAAATCAGGGACTTTGGCTAGAACTTGATGTTCGCCGACGGGAGATCGCGGCGAAGTTGATCGACGGCCGAGGCGGCTAGGCCTGGGATATGGGTCACGATGAGGTCCTTGAGATTCGTAAGCTGGCGGAGCCCCGCCAGCCCGTCGTCGGTGATTCTGGTCTTTCCCAAATGAAGGAACTCGAGACTCTTGATCTTGGCGATGGCGGGAATCGCGGCATCACCGATGGAGGTGTCATCCAAGTTCAGGCGTTTGAGCGGCAGTGCCACCAGCGACTCGACCCCGCGATCGGTCACTCGCGATCGCCACAGGTTCAAATCCTCGAGATTGGGCAGTTTCCCGATCTCGACGAGGGCCTGGTCGTCGATGTCGGTTTCGCTCAGATCGAGCACCGCCAAGTTCGGGAACTTGCCGATATGGTTGATGATCCCGCCGGTGGTGATCGCGGAGTCTCTCCATTTCATCTTGGAGATCTCTTTCGCACCCGCGATCGCGAGCAGGGCATCGTCGCCGACTGGGGTTCGAAAGATATCGAACTCTTTGAGCTTGGTCATGCCTGACAGGGCGCGGAAGCCGGAGTCGGTGACGGCGCATTGCTGGAAAGAGATTGAGATCATGTTGGTCAGTCCGGCCAGGTGCTGCATTCCGGCGTCGGTGATCCGCGGCCCCCAGAGGCTCAGGTTGCGGAGTTTGGTCAGGCCCTTGAGGTGGGCGAGACCGGCATCGCTGATCTGTTTGCAATCCGACAGATCCAGGAGCTCGAGTTGCACCAAATCTTTCAGGCAGGCCAGTCCTGCGTCGGACAATTCGGTGCGCGGAACGCGAATCCGCTTGATCGAATGGGACTGAGCCAGGCTCTTCATGCTCTCATCGGTGATCGGACAGCGATCGAGATTCACATCGTCGATTTTGGGAAAGCGGGCTACCGCGGCGATCGTCGCGTCGCTGATCGCGCACTGTTCCATCCGCAACGATCGGAGATTGGGGAGGTTCGCCAACGCGATGATCCTCTCGTGCGTGGCGGATGAGCCGTTGACCGAAATCGATTGAATCGATGGGATTTCGAGCACTCTCGGAAAGACCTCGACCCAGTCGTTGCCGCATTTGCGGAAATCGACGCCGATGACTTGGCCGTCCTTTTCCTGGATTTGAACTCCCGCCAAACCGCGGACGGCTTGAATGGCGGGCGCGGGGTCCTTGTCCTGGGCATGGAGCGTCTCCAGGGGTAAGGGGAGCAACCAAATCAGCGGAAGTAGGGCGAGCAGCCGCCGGGACATCATCCGTTCCAAAGGTGGTTTTATGAGGAATAGGGAAGGGGGGATGGCTTGTTTCTCACAATCCTGGGGAAATGATGGTTCAGGGGTGGTAGCTTGGCAAGCCGCAGGTCGAATAATTGGCAAGGTTTGCCCGCCTGTCCCCAGTTTGGCTAGGCAATCGATTCTGCACGCACCCGGTACAATTCTCATCCTTTCCAGCGACTTGCATTTCAGAAATTGAAATCGAGCGTGCTAAGTTTGGTTTGCTTGAAACCCAAACGATCCTCGCAGGAAAGGAACTTGCGCGACATATGCTCATGCGGCATCCGCTACCAGACCTCCAATTCACCTATCGTCTTCCTTACGGAGCATCCGTCACGGAACGGGGTGTCCAATTCACCGTCTTCAGTCGCTCGGCGACGGCGATGCGGCTGCTCCTCTACCGCACCGTCGAGGATCGCGAACCGTCGGAAGTGGTGGAGTTCGATCGCAAGCAGGATCGGTGGGGGGATGTATGGAGCATTCACCTGCACGGCTTGAAGCCGGGGCAGCTGTACCATTTCCAGGCCAACGGTCCCTTCGATCCCGAGTCGGGCCAATGGTTCGACGGAAACGCCCGTTTGATCGACCCGTACGCCAAGGCGTTGGCTGGGTGCTTTCAACACACGACCGACGGCGTGATCCGTCCTCCGAAATGCGTCGTGGTGGACGACAGCTTCGACTGGGAGGGGGATCGCCATATCCGTCGTCCGATGAGCGACTCGATCATTTACGAAATGCACGTGCGCGGTTTCACGCAAAGCAAATCGAGCCATGTCAAGCATCCGGGCACTTACCTCGGCGTCATCGACAAGATCCCCTATCTCAAGAGTCTCGGGGTGACGGCGGTGGAACTGATGCCGGTGCACGAGTTTCCGATTTTTGACATCCACGGCAATCAACCGGAGCGTCCGAACTATTGGGGTTATGACCCCATGGCCTTCTTTTCCCCGCATCGCGGATACGCCCACTCGAAAGAGCCCGGCGCGCAGGTGCAAGAGTTCAAGACGATGGTCAAAGCTCTGCATCAAGCGGGCATCGAAGTCATCTTGGATGTGGTCTTCAACCACACATGCGAAGGCAACGAGCGCGGGCCGGTCCTGTCGTTCAAGGGATTGGAGAATCAGGTCTATTACATCCTGAACTCCGGAGGTGCCCACTACAGCAACTACTCGGGTTGCGGCAACACGTTCAACGGCAATCATCCCGTTTGCCGCGAGTTGATCTTCCATTGCCTGCGGCACTGGGTGCACAACTACCACGTGGACGGATTCCGATTCGATCTGGCGAGCATTTTGTCTCGCGATCGCTACGGCAACTTGGTTCCCAACCCCCCGTTGGTGGAGCTGATCGCTGAGGATCCGATGCTCGCCGACACGAAGATTATCGCGGAAGCCTGGGACGCGGCCGGCGCGTATCAAGTCGGTTCGTTCGGCGATTTGCGGTGGGCGGAATGGAACGGTCGCTACCGAGACGATGTTCGCCGATATTGGCGAGGAGATCCCGGCATGGTCGGCGCGATGGCGACTCGGTTGAGCGGCTCGTCCGATCTGTACGAGCACGGAGGTCGCGCGCCTTACTGCAGCATCAACTTCATCACGTCGCACGACGGGTTCACCCTCAACGATTTGGTGAGCTTCAAGGAGAAGCACAACGAAGCCAACGGGGAGGGGAACCGCGACGGCGACAACAACAATTGCAGCGACAATTACGGAGCCGAAGGCCCGACGAAGAAGAAGGGGATCGAGCACATCCGCGTCCGGCAGATCAAGAACATGATGACGAGCCTGATGCTGTCCCAAGGGGTTCCCATGCTGGTGATGGGGGACGAGGTGCGTCGAACCCAAAAGGGGAACAACAATGCCTACTGCCAAGACAACGAAATCTCCTGGTTCAACTGGGCCCATGTCGAACAGTACCCGGAGATCCTTCGGTTCACCCAAGGACTGATCGAATTTCGGCGGATGCAACCTTCGCTGCGACGCGATGAATTCCTGACGGGCCGCCCCCAGGATCAACGCGGCGTTCCCGACGTGAGCTGGTTTGAATCGACCGGCAAGCCGATCAACTGGGATGCCCCCGATGGCACGCTGGTCTGCTGGCTCGGAAAGCCGCTAGCCTCCGATGATCCCGAGGGTGTAGGTCGCGATATCCTCGTGATGCTCAACGGAACACCGGAAACCAAGACGTTTCTCTTCCCTCCCGCAACCCGCGGCTTGCGATGGAGGCAGTTCATCGACTCGTCCAAGGAATCCCCGAAAGACATCTATCCCAATCTCGACGGTCCTGTGGCACCGGCAAATCGGCACGTCGATTTGATCTACCGATCGGCGATGGTGTGGGTTGCGGATTGAGCGGGTGCGATGCGCGCGTCGGCGAGGAACCGCTGGAACGCGCGAAATCGCCTCTACTTGGACGGGTCCTGAATCTCGCGAATGCGGATATCGCTATACCAAGCTTCGGTCGGAGGACCGGAGTGAATCTGCAGGGCGATGATTCCTCGCCGAGCGATGTCCGGATCCTTTTCGGTGTACTCCACCGTCAAGACACCGTTGAGCCAAATCTGAATGTGGCTGTCGATTGCTCGCACCATGAGCTCGTTCCACTCGCCCGGCTTGAGCGCCGAGGCGACGCTCTTGGGATTCCCCTCCGCCAACATCTTGTTGCGTCGCGATTCGTCGTACAACCCACCCCAAACGGGACGATTCCACGCGGTGCCGATGTCGCACTGATAGCCGCTGACCTCGGTGGAGTTGGGGATGCGGATCGTTCGGAATTGAACGCCCGCGTTATCTCCAGCCCCTTTCAGCTTCGCGAGCAGCTTCAATTCGAAGTTGCTGTATTGGTGCGCTGTGCACAAGAACTCGTTGTGGGGAATGGGCTTGTCCAAACTCCCGGCGACGATCGCTCCATCCTGCACGCGAAACCAATCGCGGTTGCCTTCCCAGCCCTCCAAGCTGTTGCCATCGAACAGCGGGTGATAACCATCCTCGACGGGAGCATCGGCGGGAGCCCCGTTCGGTTCGCGCGCGACCGATCGCTCACCGGGAACCGATGCGACAGCCAAGGACGCACTCATCGCGATCGCCAGGCCGAGGCGATGCACCCAACGAACGGTTCGAAGCATGGCCGGTTTCCTTTTTTGAATCCGATGAAGGGTGACCCATTCGATCACAGGTGGCCCAAGAGCGCGTTGAGCAATCGAGAACTCGCCAGGCGACGATCTCCCTCCGACCACGACAGCAAGTCTCGCGATTGCGCACGTTCTGCCTCGGTGGGGTAGCGCGACAAACATGCGAGATAGGCACGTTCGACCACGGCATCCCATTCCAGGGGACTGCCCGCGAGCTGGGAGGCGAGCTCAACGACGCGTTGATAGGGATGCGTATTCGACATTTCGAACTGGATCCGATCCGGCGTCCACGCGAGAACGGGATCCACCGGTGCATTCGGATCTGCTGCCTTGTCGATGTCCCCTTTCCCAGGCGCCGGCTGAGCGAGCACATTGGGGGAGATGCCATTGGTTTGGGGCACCACCCAGCGCGACAGCGAAGCGATCGGGCTCGCACCGACGGCCCTTTCGGCTCGCGAAGGATACTTGGCAAAGAGCCGCGTCTGATTTTGAAGGTTGGCCAAACTCGATGAATCCAGAGTGAGGAAATCCTGCGAGTTGACTTTGACGGACTCGAAGTACAACGGCGAAGCCATCGACACCCACAGGACGATTTGTTTCAAGCCTGCTTGCTGGGACTGAGTCTGATTGGCAAGAAATTCAAGAAGGTCTTTGCGGTCTTCGAAGCCTTCCTGTTCCGTCAGCCCCAGGCTGGGAACGAGCGGTTGTCCGAACAACTTTGCCCAAACGAAATCGACCATGGGTTGTCTCGCTTGAGCCTGGGTTTCGAACCACTGGCCGAGCGCTTCGCGAGGCTCAACTCCGTTTCCCATCGGTGTGCCATCGGGGAACGTCGGCGCGACGAGGACGACTCGGCCTTCCCTGTCCGAAACGTACAGTCCTGGTTTTTCGCTTGGAAGGACCGACGCAAAGGCAGCCGCCGTCCCATGAAGGCTCTCGTACGAAACCCCCTCCATCATCGTTTCGCGCGGCAACACCGATCGGCTCGCGAGTCGCGTTCCCTGAAACGCGAGAATCTCGAGGGCTGCGGACTGCTCGTTGGATCGCCCCACCGCACTGAAGCCACGGGTGGCGGGAATGCCGTTTTGCGTTTTTTTCGCCGCGGCAATCCATCGCTGAAGCCAATACGATCGAGGTTCGGTTCCCTGGATATCGCTGCTGATCAAATGGCGCTCGATCGATCCGATGGAATGATTCTTCTGGATCGATTCCTGCAGCCATCCGCGAAACAGACCCAACGATTCGTTGTTATCGAGAGCCAGGCTGCGATCGAGGTAGTAGTCGCTCAATGCGCCGGCCCAATGACGGTCGAACTCATCGGACTCGACCCAACGGCGAGCAAGTGCGTGGGCCGCTTTCAGAACGTTGCCTCCGAAACTCGCCTTGCGGGCCCATTCCCGTTCCGCATCGGTGGGTAGACGCCCGATGAGAACTGTTCCCAAGCGGTCTTCGAGGGTATGCAGATCCGCGACCTTGCCAGGGGACGTCTTGAGACGTGTCCACATATGCTGGAGCTGTTGGTCGATCACGGAAGCAATTTGCTGGTCTTGAGAAATGTCGTCGGACTCTCCGGGCTGCGACGTTTCAACCATGCTGGTCGCGTTGCTCCCCAGGCTCGGTTCCGAGGAAGCGAGTTGGCTGGAGGACTGCGGTGGGGAAGATTGCGACGACGGGGCGACTTGGCCCTCCGGCGCTGGAGCGGGGGTTGGATCGGTGGCTTCCGTTGCTGGGCGTGCCGCGTTGCGGTCGGATTCCGCAACCAAGGGGCGATTCCCTTTCGGGAAAAGGCTATCGGATCCGCTTCCCAGAGGCGGGAAGGCTGGCTGACCCGGTTGGAGGGCAAACGGTTTCTTCGTCTCTCTCGACCGCCAGAACGGATAGACGGCGATGATTCCGATCAAGGATGCGGCCAACGCCAAGGTAATCCACTGGGCAAACGGGGGTTGCTGGAACGTCGGCGGGGAAACGGGTTCCCGTTTGACGGGAGAGCAGGTCTCTTCCCAAGCTCGAGCGGTTGCGGCGAGAAGCTCTTCGTCAGTGAATCGAGCGGACTCCAGCTGAGGATGCTTGGCTGCGTCTTCGATGGCATCGAGTTTGGTGGTCAGGTCGGGCGGGACGTCTTCACCCAACCACTCTCGAAGCAGGGAATCCACGATGGGATCGGAGGCTTCGTCATGGAAAGGCTCGTTGGGCGGAACGGGGGGAGGTGTGGTATTCATCGTATACTTTTTTCTTCCAAACACTGCCTTAGCTGCAACTTGGCTCGCTGCATCAAGTTTTTTGCACCGTGTTCGGTGATTCCGAGGGAGAGGGCGATTTGTTCACGGGATGCGTTTTCGCTGAATCGCATCCTCAGGGATTTTTGTGCGCGCGGAGTCAACCGCGAGAAACAATCGGCCAAGGCATCGATCGCTTCGTTCCCGGTGGAGTCGCATCCAGCCCATCGGGCCCAATCCCGATCGAGCATCTCCATATCGTCGGTGACGGTGAGCCGATCGTGACGGCGACGAAGGGTGACGAGCAAGTGGAAGGCGACCCGTCGCAGGTAGGATGCGGTCGACGCGTGACTGAAATTTTGGAATGGCCGCTTGAGAACAGCCACAAAGGTCTCTTGGGTCAAATCATCAGCGAGGGAGCTATCGCAACCGATAGCGCGCAGGTAGCGCCAGACACCGACTTGGTGCTCCGAAATCAGGCTCTCGGCATCCCAACTGGCGTCGGGTGGATTCGAGGAATCGGTCAGTTCATCCAGCACGCTATGCGAACAATCCTTTGATTAATTTTCCGCTGTTGGCAATTTTCATCGGCCGCCCGTTGCGACTGGTGAAGGTGGTTTCCAACGAGATTCCCAGGGTGTGGCAGACCGAAGCCATCAAGTCTTCCGAGGAATACGATTCCCCCTCGACCTCGGTCCCATCCTCGTTGGTGGCACCGATGGCTTGGCCACCTCGGATGCCGGCTCCTCCGACGACGACGCTCCAGGCGCGCGCCCAGTGGTCTCGACCGGCGTCGGCGTTGATTCGAGGGGTTCGAGAGAACTCGCCCATCCACACGATGCAGGTGTCTTCCAACAGTCCCCGTTCGCTGAGATCCGCCACCAGGGCACCCATCGCCTTGTCGAGGACGGGCAACCGGTCGTTTTCGAGCGTCCGGAAGATGTTTTGGTGATTGTCCCAGCCGCCCAGATCGACTTCGACGAACGGAACACCTTGTTCGACCAGGCGGCGTGCCAGCAAGCATCCTTGACCGAAGCCGTTCTTCCCGTACCGTTCCTGGACGGCTTCGGGTTCCTTGTCCACTTTGAATGCTTCCATCTGTTTGCTGGTCAGAAGGTCGAAGGTCTTGCCGAGAACTTTCTTGTGATCCTCGGTGGCAATGCCTCGCTTTTGCGAGATAAAGGAGTTTTCGATGGCTTCGAGGGCGAACCGGCGCTGGGCCAATCGTTCCGATTCGATGCTCATGTCGAGGTTGCGGACTCGCCCGTTGCTGGTGACGTTGAATGGAGCCCATGCCATTCCGAGGAACCCGGGCCCTTCGCTCGCGCCGCCGACGGACACGAACGGCGGGATTTCCAAATCGGGCCGTTGCGAGATCAGTTCGTGGGCGAGCACGGCGCCGTAGCTGGGGTAATCGACGTTGGCATCGGGGACGTATCCGGTGTGCATGTAATAGCGGCCGCGATTGTGATCTGCTTCGCGAGTGCTCATCGAACGGACAACCGCCATGTGATGCATCTGCTGAGCCATGATCGGCATGTGTTCCGAGATACGGACATCACCCGAGGTGCTGATCTCCCGGAAAGGGCCGCCATTGTCCGATCCGGGTTTCAGATCCCAGATATCCATGCTGGAAGGTCCGCCGCCCATCCACAACATGATGCAAGCCTTGCGATTCTGCTTGAGCGTATCGGCGTGAACGCGCAGCGAGTGCCCCAGCGAGAGCGAGGCTCCGACCATAGCGCTGGCCCCTGCCGCGTGGGCCATGAAGTGCCTCCGAGTCATTCCTCGAGGAGTTGCGAATCGATTCCACATGGTCTTGACCTCATTTCGAGCTGCAAACGATAGCGGGGAAGCGGAAAGGGCGGTTAGCGATTAGTGAATGAATATGAATTCGTTGCTGTTGAGGATAGCCCACCACAAGTCTTGCAGCATGCCGCCCACATCCCGTTTCCGGGCTTCCAACAACTGGGTCGCGATCGTCAATTCCTCAGGTTTCGGCTTGCGTCCGAGGCCGGCGATAAACAAATATTGAACCTTGTCCTGAGGCGGAGAATTGCTTCGGGATAACTGATACAGCCAAGAACCTGGCTCGATGGAAATCGCGTCTCGGATCAGTTCCCCATTGAACATCATCAAGCTTTGGGGGATCGAGCCGTTGAAGGTGGTCGTCTCGTCCCCTTCGTCGGTCCCAAACGCGACCACGAACTGCCGCATCCACTCGTCGCGGCGCCGCTGTTGTTCCTCAAGATTCCCTCGGCGCCCCGCTTGCGTTGCCACCGTCAACGACTGGTACAACTGTTCGGGCGACATTTGTCGCGTGTAGAAGCGCGAGAACTTGGGCCGCTCTCCGAGAGTCGGATCGTCGCTCTCGTTGTCCTTCGCGGTTCGAGACGACAGCTGATAGGGCTTGGACATCGTGATCCAGACAATCAGCTGCTTCAAATCGTAGCTCTTGTCGCGAAAGTCTTTGGCCAGCTGTTCGAAAAGCTCCGGATGGGATGGCGGATTATGGGAACCGAAGTCGTCGATCGGCTTGGTAAAGCCGTATCCCATGAAGTGGGCCCACATCCGGTTGACGATCGATTGATCGAGGTACTCGCTCTGCATCATGAGCTTCGCCAATTCCTCGCGACGATTGACCTGCGAGACATATCCACTCTTGTCGATCGACTTGCCATCGACAAAAACCGGATAAGCAACGTTGCTCATGCCATTGCGGGTTTGATAGTAGATTTCTGCTTTGTCGGGATGGCGGCCTTCTCCCGGGAAGTCTTCGTTGATGAGTTCCACATGGTCGATGTTCTGGGTGCCCGCAAAGCGCCGCAGGGCCCGCGATTGCCGAAAGAACGCGTTGAACTCCCAAAACTTTTGCTGCTTCCATCCCGTATTGAAGGGATGGTTGTGGCATTGCGTGCATTGAACTTGCAAACCTAGGAAGATCCGGGACACCGATGCCGTGGCCTGAACACCGTTCTCCTCGTTGACCTTCATCGCCAAAAAGTTGGTGGCGCCGTTGAATCCCTCGACACCGGGCCGAGTCGTTCCCGTCGCGGTCACCAACTCGCGAACCATCGTGTTGTAGGGCTTGTTCTCGGCGAACGAATCCCGAAGGTATTTTTGCATCCCTTCGCGATGGATCAACGATCGCTCTTCCATCCCGCCATTTCGGCCGATGAGGATGTTGGTCCAAATCGCAGACCAGTTCTGAGCGTATTCGGGGATGTAGTTCTCATCGTTCAAGAGTCGGTTGACCAGCACGTACCGCTTGTCGGGAGATCGATCCTTGGCGAACGCGGACAACTCGTCGTAGGTTGGAATGCGCCCGACGATGTCGAGATAGACTCGACGGCACCACTTCAATTCATCTTCCGCCGGCGAGGGACGCAACTCGGCATCCTTCCAGGTCGCTTCCATGGCTTCGTTGATCTGCTCGACTTGGCGAGGGAGCAAGAATCGCCTGCCAGTCCCTGCATCCGCATCCCGATTGCTCGCAGACTGCTGGGCATCCAGGGTG
>JBKDPB010000144.1:0-4760 GCA_046342615.1 Planctomycetota bacterium
TCGGGTGGTGTTGATGAGGTTGGCGAAGGTCAAAGCTTGTGCCGTCGCGCCGGATTTGGCAATCACCTTCGACGTGTCCAGTGCTGCATCGACGCTGGTGCCAGCGAAGCTCGAACCCTTGTAGTAGACCTTGCTGTTGACGACCGCGACGAGGGCATTGATCGAGAATGAGACACTCGAGGAGCCGCCGTCGTCATCGGCTGCCGTGATCGTGACCGTTTGGTTGGTGTAGGCTTGGCTGGGGGTGAAGGACCAGGCCCATGTACCGTCACCGTTCTTGGTCACCGTGCCGAGCGAGGCAGCGAGCGAGACCGTATCGGCGGGGACATCGCCCCAGGTGCCGGTATTGGTCAAGGTGGAGAGGACATTCCCGCCGACGCTGGCTTGAGCGACCGTCACGGTGGGGTTGGCGTTGGTGACCGAGTAGGTGAAGTTGACGCTGGAAGAACCTCCGAATCCATCGTCGGCGGTGATGGTCACATTCGTTGCAGACTTGTCATCCAAGCCGGCAATGCTCCACGACCAAGTTCCATCGGTATTCTTGGTCACCGTCCCCACCGAGGCGCTGAGGTTGACAGCGCTCGTTCCGTAGGCGGAGAACCAAGTGCCGGTTTGCTGGATCGTGGTTCCTTCGGCACCGCTCACCGATCCAGAACCGACGGTGAGTTTCGGCAGTTGTTTGATCCCATAGGTTTCATTGAACATGGCTCCGGGAACTGAGACGGACCGTTGGCCTGTGGAGGGAACGGTATGGACCCAACCAGCCCCAGCTTTCGTTTCCAGGCCAATGGTGTGTGCGCCGTCGGGCAGGTCGAAATAGGCTCGTCCCATACTGTCGGATTCGGTCTTGAAAGGGCCGTCGGACACGATGCGCAGCGACCAGCTTTGAAGCGTGCCCACGATAAGGGCTTCGTCGTCAAGGGCAATCAACGACCAGAAGCCGTTCGCCTTACTTCCATTGAACGCTGCCAGCGAACCTTCCGGCCGAAAGCGTCCTGTGAAGGGGGCGGTACCGGTCGTGATCGACGTTGCGGCGGCGTCATCCAAAATGGTGCCGGTAAAATTGTCGCCGTTATCCCCGACGTCGGTGAAGAGTTCCACGAGAGTTCCGTCCGGCGATGCCAAATACAGGTCGATGTCCTCGTCCCAATTGTGTTCGATATTCACGGTGACATCGACATCGACGACGTTCGAGGGAATTCTATCGATGAGCAAATCCGATATCACGTAGCCGAGGTCGGGAATCAGAGCCGGGATCGACGAGGTGAACGTTGACGTAATTTGCTCGGTATTGGGGAGGGTGAGAAATTGACCGGCTACGCCTGACTCGGTTGCCCCCTGAACTCCGTTGGCATTGAAGTCGTCAAAAACCTTCCCGTAGAAACGTCCGGGCTTGTAGAAACCAAAATCCCGATCTGGAAAGAAGTCCGTCGGCTGCACAACCCGGAAATCGTAGAACGCTGCCGTCGTTGGGGCAAAACCCGCCGCAGAGGTCGTTCTGACACGGTAATCTCCCGGAACCAATTCATCGAAAAGATAGGTACCCGTCGCGGAGGGTTGCGTATTTGGCTCGCTGAATACAAACGTGATGCTCCAATTGTCTAACACTCCTTCGTCGAGTGTATAGCTATCCTCAACTTCCAGTATCCAATTGCCATTTGGGCTTGTGTTGGCAAGGACGTTGAGAGGGCTCGATGGGCGAAATCGGCCGGTAAAGGGTGCCGTCCCCGAATTGATCGAGACGCTGGCTGAATCGTCGAAGATCGTGTTGGTGAAGTTGTCTCCGCCGCCTCCCACTTCGACTGCGAGTGGAACCCTGGTTCCGTCGGGGGATATGAGGGTTATGGTCAAATCGCTCACGTACGTATGGGTTACGTTGATGGTTACGTTGAGCTCCGAAATGTTTGCTGAGAACCCGGAGGCATTGATGGTTGATGTGACCGTGAAGTTATCGAAGATGTCGACGGGAGTCGAGTTCGATAGCGTGTTAAAAGATTGGTCGAACGAGCCATTCCGATTGAGATCGAGGTAGACTCGGGGGAGCGTGAACGGCTTGTCGTCAGCGTCGTAGGCTCCGTCACCATCCCAATCCTCAAATAGGCGACCTGCCACATTCGGAATCTTTCCAACGCCGCGGATATCAAAGGCGAAGATCGCTTCGTCGGAATCGTTGGAAAAAACGCGCACCGTTCGGGTGACGATTGCTTCGGATATCGGCACGAATCGAATCGTGAAGACGGCGGTCTCACCGAGCGCAAGGTTGGTATCGGCTGGATACTGCAAGATGGAGAAATCGCCGGAGTCAATGGTAAGGCTCGAGATATCCAGTGTGGAGGTGCCTTGGTTTCGGATCCGAAACGTGGTGTCGATGAAATTGCCTACGTACTCACTTCCAGCGTCGTAGACAGTGACACCGCTCGTGATTTCGCCCAAGTCGGATTGGACTGAAATCTCTTGGGTGCCGAGTCCGCGGACCAAACTGGCAGCATTGAGGCGACCATAGCCGCTGTTGTACGACTTTCCTGTGACCATGTCATAGGTTTCGCTTGACAACATCTCTGTGTTGACCCGCAAGAGCGACCGAAGCTGTGCTGGGCTCAAATTCAGGCCGAGCTGCTCGCTCCGGGCAATTGCCAGAGCGGTAATCCCCGTGGCAAGAGGAGCCGCGGAGGATGTGCCGCCGAAACCTTCCGCTCCCGTTCCGGTATAGTCATCGGCGGAATATCCATCGGTACCTATGCGGTCCGTGGTGTCGATCGCAAGAGTCCCGGCGCGGAAGTCATTGCTCGGAGCGACCACGTCGACGATCGGACCAATGCTGCTGTATTCCGATACACTACCGAGGTTGTTGACGGCACCGACGACGGCAATACCGCTGTTGACCAAGGCTTGGGTGGCGGGATATCCGACTTCGATGCCGGAGTTGCCTGCCGCAAAGACCTGGAGGGAACCGCGGCCAGAGCGTCCCTGCGAAGTAGCCCAAGTCAACGCATCGTTGATTGCAATGCTACTGCCACCACCTCCCCACGAGTGATTGGATAGATCCCCGGCTTGCCATGAGCCCGAGCCATCCCGTTTGCGGCCGGCGGCATAATAGATGGCTTCTGCGATCCCCGCATCCGTGGCCACGCTGTTGCCAGCGAAGATGCGAGCCGAGAGAACGCGTGTATTGTACGAAGCACCGGTCACCCCAAGGTTATTGTCCCCCCGCGCGGCAGCGACACCCGCCACAGCGGTCCCGTGGCCATCGATCGCATCGGTTGGGATGCTGACATTGTTATTGTTCACAAAATTCCAGCCGTTGATGTCGTCGATCCAACCATTTCCGTCATCGTCGATTCCGTTCCCCGCAATCTCACCGGGGTTGACCCATGTATTCAAATCCGGATGGTCATTCGAGACCCCATCGTCGACAACACCGATGACGAGACTGGTGGAACCACCCTGAATGACGTCCCAGGCCTCGGGCAAGTCCGGGTCGGCATCGACGAGGCCGCCCCCTTGGCCTGTGTTGTGCAAGTGCCACAAGTTTCCGAACCTTGGATCGTTCGGGAAGTAGTATTTCTGCCATGCCTGATGAAAGTTCGGGGCGGTCCAATTCAAACCCGGGTCGCTCGAGAGGTCGTTGACCGCTGAAAGAGCTTGCTCGCCATATCCCGCTGCAAGGGTTACGATGAATTGGTCAGGCGTGCCACCCAAAGGACGATATCCAAGGAACTCCGAACGGTTCTCAAAGAAACGATCGGCTGTCATGCCGCTCTTGAGAGACACAATCGCTTCGTTCAGAAGAACAGCCTCTGTCCCGTTGTCTGTATTTCGGAATACGGAGACCGCTTTCTCGACTAGCCCCGATCCGATGAGTCGTCCAAAGAACGCGTCGTCGAGTTGCGAAGTCGACTCGTAGACCATGAAGTCGCTTCCGAGAGGTCGACTGGCACGCAACCCCCATTCGGCCATGAGATCTGGATTCCCATTCACCGCATCGATGGTATTGAGAGCAATTCGGTCACCTGCAATGACCAATCCAACATTCTCATCGCCCGCTTGGGAAAAATGAGTCGCCTTCCCCAAGGATGCTAACTGTTTTGAGACGTCTCGATGAATCGCTGAGTCGTTTTCCAATGCTCTGGCTGCTATGTCATTCAATAGATCTGAAGCCATCAGCAATCGTGACTCGAGCGACTCCAGCAGGAGTGATCTTCTCCTGGCCCTCATTCGCTTGGATTGAGAATTCGAGTTTGTCCGAACGCGTGTGGTTGAATTCGGCACGGCGTGAACCCCTGATGAAGAAATCAAATCGGAAGAAATCGACGAATAACCATTCGATGCGACGGATTGTGCGCGATCTCGATTCAAGTTTCTACTAGAGAAGAGCAAAAAGGATCAGATCAATCGGCGTTTTCGAGGAAACTCAGATGATTTCTCCCGCGAAACACCGATGCTGGCCGGGGCACGTAACGGCGATTCCCCTTGCTCGACTTGATGGGGGTGTCACGGATTTCCGAGTCGAGGATCGTTGGTAATTTGCGGCCTCGGTCAAGCGCGAATAAAAATTGGGTGCGTTTTTGTTGAGGTTCAAGGTTATGAAAGGGTGGTATGCTCAAAAGCGAGAGGCAAGACACCCTGGTGTTCGTTTGCGAAGCGACATTTTCGGGCTAGCTTATGCGTTTTCCCCGGCGTTGAAAGTAGGCGTCGAGGCTCAGCAGGTCGATCCCCGACTCTGGGTCCTGCCTCTTGTCGTCTGCCGCCGAGACCGCCAA
>JBKDPB010000145.1:0-28131 GCA_046342615.1 Planctomycetota bacterium
GGACGGACCAGATCCGCAAGATCCTGGATACCCTCGACGAGCGGGAAAGGCAGATCATCGTCCGTCGATTCGGACTCGATCATCGCCAAGAACCGCTCACCCTCAAAGAAGTGGGCGAGGAAATGCGAGTCACCAAGGAACGGATCCGACAACTCGAATTACGGGCCCTGTCCAAGCTTCGAGTTGCCGCCGAAAAAGCCCATATCGACGAGCCCGAGTAACAAGCCGTCCCATGTCTACCATCGAAAAGAGCGATGCGGTTTCCGCATCGCTCTTTTTTTATTGCGTTGGTGACCCATCGAAGGCCAAAACCGACCGCTCCAATCGACGCTGCACCTCTTCGATCGACGAGCCGCAGGCAAACTCGGTACAAATCGGAAACCCGGCGGGAATGCAACTGGCATCCGCCGGGATATCCGCGAGCCGATTCCCGCCGCACAACTCGCTCCATGCTCCGTTCCAGCGACGCGCCCACCAATGCTCCAAAAGGGATTGGGGAGGATAGATGTCGTGGCTCGCATACCGAACCACCTTGCCGATGCACCGATCCACCTCGCTCCTGCCGAACCGATCATCCCGGCGATCCCGAGCTGGAGGTTTTTGCTCTACCTGCGGAGTATCCATCACCGCTGCAACATGTTCGGCAACCAACGCGGCTCCGCAGGCGGATTCCAACAGCTCCATGCTGCTGGACCATCTCGGATTGATCTCCAAAAGCCACCAACCCTCGTCGTTTCGCAGGAAGTCCGCCTGCCATACCCCTCGCAACCCGGTTTCCTCGCCAACTGCGGCCCCGAAATCCGACAACCTCGCTGCTTCCTCAGCGCTCAGCCCCACAGGCCCCACACTGCCCCGATAAATGAAGGGAAGAGGGCCCCAAAAGGAATCGGCCGGCCATGCTTTCATGCATCCGATGAGGCGTGCCCCATGCCGATGGTTGAGAAACGTCACACCGAGCACCTCTCCGTCGAGTCGCCTCTGAAGATACTCGAACCGCTCGAGTCGTTCTCCCTGCCAAACTCGAATACCCAGCCCTCCTGCTCCTATGTGCGATTTAACGAGCCAATCTCCGCAGCATGGTTGGGACGCGATTTGCTCGAAGTGATTGGGAGTCTCTGGGTATCCCATGCGCGAGGCAGCCGACCAACGCGCCCAGGCTTCTGGGTTTCGCAACAGCGACAACGTGCGGGAGCCTGCGCCGCAGACGAGTCCGCGACCTACCAGATGGTCGATCGCGTCCGAGCGGTTTTCCATGCCGCCACACAACAATAAAGGAGCTCCGATCCATGGCTCCCAAAACACGTCGTCCAGCGCGAACATGGACTGCAGAGGCTCCACCACAGCAACTCTTTTCAAATCGCGATCGAGAAACTGATCGAGAGCCAACGCGGAAAATCCCGCACGGCTCGCGCATTGTGCCGCCGAACGAGTGCTCGCTCCCACAATGACAAGGCGCTGACCCGACGTTGAAAAAATCATTGCCCTCGGATCGTACCCGACGGGCCGGATGGGGGCGTTGGGGGATTGGGGGTGGAAGGACGATCGGGAACATCGATCGACCAAGCGCTGATTTCCTTTTCCAAGGCGACAACGAGCTTGAGATCCTGCCCATCCGCAACCAACGCGGCGCCAAAGATACGGGAATCGAATGAAACCTGATCCATGATTTGCAAGTCGGCCGTGAAAAGATGGAGGACTCGGTTGGGTCCGGACGCGAGAGCGTAAAGGGTGCCGTCGGCGAGACGCGCGGTGCTGAGGAGTCGCGCCTGCTCCGCCTGCGCCGTGATCGGACGACTTCGGATCGCCCGATGCAGCAGATCGCTCACCACCACGCCCGCCTCGCCGCTGGGCAACCCGGCGAGACAGAATGTCACCGGATCACTTTGTTGCCGCCCCCACAACCACGCTCCCGGACGAGGCGAAAATGTGACTTGCTCCAATCTCGCTTCCATCGGATTCCCGGTTTCGTTGGTCAAATTCCGAATGCGTACCATTCTCCCAGTCGCGCTCAATGCGCTCCACTGGGCTACCCGACCTTCGGCATCCAACCCTGGCGCGATCGCGATCGTGGCCTCCCCCAGCGCGTCCAATCGTTTTTCCGTCTTGGGATTGATTACCAACAAGCGGGATTCACTCGTCGCAATCGCGAGCGTCGGCTCGGAATTCATCGACGTCCAAGCGAATGCCAAAGGGGACTCGAGGTCACCGATGTTATACGTGGTTGCTTGGATCGATTGGGAAACGGGGCCCGCTGCTGCACCCGGGACGGGCGCGATCCAAAACCGAGGCAAGCCTTCGGGCACGATCGCGATCCACTGATGAGACCAAGGATCGATCGCCGTGTGAATGCGCACCGCCCCATCCGCCTGTTCGCTCTCGACCTGGCCAGCCGCGATCTTGTTCCCGAGATCATCAATCGCGAGGATTTTGCCTTCGTTATCCAGAATGGACATCACGATCGGTTTGCTTGTTCCGGCAAAGGGATAATCCGTCTTGGGCGGCTCCGAGACTGCCGCATTGGGGTACCAAGCTCCGCCTGCACTGACGAGCGGCGCGTCGAGTTGTGTCCTCCATATGCGGCGCATTCCATGAAGAGCGAATTGAAACTCCCGAATGGGATCGAGCCGCTTGGCTTGTTCTTTGTCGACCGCAACTCGGTGCAAGGCCGCGATGAAACGAGCTTGATTGTCGGCGTCTTGTTGCATCTGGCGGCTCGCAAGATCCTCTTTGCTGTCGATGCGACGAACCAAGTCGATGATCGAAGCGGTGTAGATAGGATTGGAGAGCGTTTCGGCAACTTGAACCCGACGCTCTCGATCCAAAATGATCAGACTCGGTACCGTTGAGACTTTGAACAGCGAATCGGATAAGCCCTCGCGGTCCGCCGCCAGGGGAAGGTCGCAGTTCCATTTCTTGAGCGATTCGGCGAGTTCCGCGACCGGTTCGCGAGCGATCAAATAGATCCCGCATCGGCCCCCCAATTCCTGGTCCACCAAGGCTTTGCGAAACACCATCAACTCCCGCACCGTGGCCTCGCTCGCGGGGCTGCCGTCGATCCAACACAGCACCGTAATCGGTCGTTTGGGCTCGGCGGCATCGAGCAATAACTTGCCGTCAGCGGACTTCAAGTCAAAGGGCTGCAAGGTGGCGCCGAGAATCTGGGTGGATGCGATGGGGGGCGGCATCACCATGCGACGTACCTGAACATCGTTGGCTCGCTCGGGAATTTTCCAAAGACTCCAATCGATCGCCTGGTTCGCGACAGCCCCCGGGAAATCGATCTCACAGCGTACCCCAGCCAATCGCTCGTCGGCGGTACCAGGATAGAAGAGCCGCGGCGGCAGCTCCATCTTCCTCACAAGCTGATTCTCTCGATCGATCCAAAAAACCCAACGGAGCCCTTTGATGTCCATCCGAATGCGATCGCAGGAACGACCGTCCGCCGTATCCCGCAGCAGAAACTCAAGTTTACAAGTCGGATCGGATAGGGCTTCGAGTGATTGATTCGACAGCAACCACTCGAGCTGAATCGGAATCCCGATCGGTTCAACGAGCAATCCCCCAAGATAGTCACCCGCAATCCAGCCGAAATCGATCGAATCCGGCAACGGTCGGACCAACCTTTGGTTCGGATATGGGTTCGCAGCCCCCGATGCCACTCCCTCCCAGGTCGTACTCGTCCAAGTGCCCGCAGCGTTGAGAACCGCAAGAGAGAGTCGATTGGGGCGCTCGAAGGCGATTCGAAAAGGCATCGTAACGGGTTGGCTGCCCGGCGTCTCGAGTCGAAGCTCACCCGCATCGCTGTAGGATTTGAACGCTCGATACTTCGCAAAAACAGACGTGATCATCTGCTTTGCATCCTCGGTCGATCCTGGAACAATCTCGTCGGCCCCCCGCAGGGAGGCAACCACCGGCGACTTGGCGTCCGTTTTCTCAGAACCTTCCTTGCCCGACGTCGGATTCGGGGATGGACTGCACCCCTGTCCGCTTGCGAGCGCCACCAACAAGAGAGGGAACAATCGAATTCGGCAGCGATGGAGTTTTGGAAAATATTGCATGATGGAAATTGTGAAACAGCCCCCCTCCCAACACCTTGGAACGCGTCGATTATAGGAATTGCCGATCAGGAGAGGAGCCTCGGGTAAAGGCGAAAATCGACGCTTATCCTGTTTTTTGAAGACGAAAATGCCGACATTTACAGACGCGAGGATCTCCCTGGAGTAGGGTGTCGCAATTCGCGTTCAGCCCCCTGCCACACGACCGAGCGGCAAAGTGACACAAGGGACCTGCTCTCCACGACTCACGAAAAACGCAGGGCCGACTTCACTGGCAAAACAGGGGCTGCTGTGGGTCGTCCTCTTCGGAGGATTGCTCTCGGCGTCAGGATTTGCCCAGGAATTGACACCCCTTGCGGATGGCCAGAGTTCTCGCGAAGCCCGAATGGCAGCAATCCGGGGAATTCCGTTCGAGCAACTGACCCCGGACGCGTCGCAGCGGCTGAAAAGCGTGATCGACGATGCCAGCTATTTTCGACGCATGCCTTCTCAAATTGTCCCTTGCGATCCTGAAATGTACGTCTTCTTGATTCGCCATCCGGAAGTGGTGGTCAGTCTTTGGGACGTGATGGGGATGACCAAAGTCACCTTGGAACGCATTGGCGAGTTCCAACTGCGAGGCAACGACGGGGCTGGCACGAAATGCAAGCTCGATCTGATCTATGGCAGCGAAAAGCTTCATATCTATCAATCCCAAGGAGCCTACACCGGCAATCTTTGGGCTCGCGAGTTGCAGGGTCGATGTATCGTTTGTATTCATAGCCGGCCTACCCATCTCGCCGACGGCACCCTCGGCACGGTGGCTTGGATGGATGCGTTTCTGAAACTGGAGAACGTGGGAGCGGACTTGGCGGTCAAGGCACTTGGCCCGTTTGTATCGAAGACCGCGGATCACAACTTCGCGGAGTGCGCGGGATTCTTTTCCCAGATCTCTCAGACGGCCGTCACCAACCCGGAGGGACTCATTCGAGTCGCATCGCGGCTTCCGAAAGTTGCTCCTGCCGTCAAGGAGAACTTCATCGCGACCAGTCTTTCGGTGGCCCGCAAACGGGGCGTTGCCGAAATCCTGCCGAGCGAAAGAAGTGGGGCAACCATCGCGATCGAAGCAGAAAAGGAAGAGTCGGTGGACTCTCCCTCGATTCAGATACTGACGGCCAAAGAGGCAGCCCCCACTCGCTAAGGTGGGATGCTGCCGGGTTTTTCAGGCAGCCTTACAACAACTCGCTCAAGACATCCTCCAAAGCGTCCACCCAATCCGCACCGGCTTGGTCCGTTTGTGACTGGGCCGTCGTGGACGAGAACAAGTCGATCGAGTCATCTGCGGAGAGCGGACCCATCTCCTGGCCTCCCCGCGATGCCAAGTAGACATCCAGGCTGGAATCGGCGGATCGGGAGATTGGCCGAGCCGCCGCCATGGCTGCGGGTTCTTGGTCTCGTTTGGATGCCGATGGTGTCGAAATCGCTGGAGCCGGTGCAGCTACCCAAAGATTCCCCAGGTCGCTTCCACCTTCTCCCTCGCCTTCACCACCCCGTCCTCCGTTCAAATTGGCGTTGATGTAGTTGATCACCGCCAGAACGTCCAAGGGACCGATGAACCCGTCGCTATCGACGTCCAGGTACGGTGGAACTGCCGTGGGTGGAATCGGTGGTCGAGGAGGCAACCCGGAGTTGATGTAGTTGACGATCTGCAGAACGTCGATCGGCGATACGAACCCGTCTCCCGTGACATCGAATCGATTGGAGGGATTGGTGTATGGGTTGCCGGAGATGTTGATCAAGTAATCCTCGACTTCACCATCTAACGCATCGCCCGTCGGTGCCGCGATGGCCGTTTCACTGCTGCTGAAACGAATCCGTGCCGCAACCGATCGATTCGTAACCGCAGTACCCGGGACGGTGAACGTTACCGGAGTATTGAGTCCGTTGTCGACACGACCGGGGATATTGATCTTTTCGGAGGACTCAAAGATTCCATCGCCGTCGAAATCGATCCAAGCGGATACGAATCCAGGTCGGCTGACCGAGATACCTTGAGCGGAGAATTGCATGCTTCCATTGAAGCCGCTGACGATCGACGTAAAGGTAACCCCATCGTCGATGTCGGCATCAATCAGTCGAGCATCCGGGTCGGCATTGACGGTCGGCCCCAGCGAGAATCCGTTGACAACCTTGTGTCTCGGACCGTTGCTGTTTTTCAGCGTCGAGTAAAGTGGATCCGGAGCATCGCCGTAATCGAAACCTTCGCCGAGGAAGATATTGATGAGCGATTGACCATTGAGTTCGGTCGCTCGCATGGCGTTGCCGGCTCGATCCCGAATCCCCAGAACATCCACGACCCCGGCACCGGTCAGACCGGTAACTCCGTTCATGTAGATTTCCGAAGCGATCAACTGGGGATCCACTCCGGTGAGGTTTGCCGCGTCCAGTACCGTATAAATCCGTTCGGCAACTTGCTGAGCTGTCACAACCGTGGACAAGTCAATCACGATCGGAGTGGTTTTGCTGCGACCTGGAACTCCAACAACTCTCAGGGCGCTGGTTCCAGCCGTGATGCGAACCGTTGGATCCGATCCGACCGAAACGTAACCGTTCGGACCTGCGGCTGCGACCACTCCGAGTCCAGACCCATTGATCGCCGCTGCGATCAAGGCTGCCTGGTTGCTCAGGGAGACGGCATCCAATCCGACGCGAACATTTCCAGTCGCGACCGTAGCGTTGCCATCGAATTCAAAGGTCGCAGTCAAACCACCTCGTTGAATGGAGAAGGTCTGACCATCGAAAATTCCCTGCGGATTGCCCGCCAACGATTGGATACGGAAGCCGTAGATTGGGGTCGTGCCAGTCTCTCCAAAGGATGAGATGCCACTGTTCTCTGGGACGAATTGAACCGGGGCTTGGCTCAAGATTTGGATACTACCGTTCCCATACGCCTTGGCCGTCAGATTGAGCCCTTGGGCTGTAATCACATCGACCACTTTTTGGGCGAGGACGGATGGGAAATCTTGGCGGTCAAACTTAATCACTTGCACGCCGGTAGTGACGGAATCGTTGCTATCGAACTCAAAGACAACGCGGCGACTTCCATCATCGATGCGGAAAAATGCTCCATCAGCGATGTTGTGGGTCAATCCGTCCTCGGACGCCGGAATGGTCAATCGGATACCGGTTTCGATTTCGAAGTAGCTCGGAGCTTTGTTCGCATCCAACACGGTATAGGTCGATCCGTCCAGCAACAGTGCCGGAGCGATTCCTCGAATCACATGTTCCTTGGTGTTGACGAACCGGATCGTATAGACCGCGCCCGACTCCCACAACCCAGAGAGCGATGTCAAGCGGACGACGTTGCTCGTGGAGTCGTAGCCGAATCGATAGTCGCGACCCTCGACCAGTCGCACACCATTCTTCACGACCGATATGGCACTCGCAATCACGGTCGATGGATCGATATCGGATCCTTGATCGACACCGTTCAGATCCGATGCGTCAAGCAGTTGAATCTCGAAGTACTGAAGGTTCGAGCTGACCAATTCGATGACGCTCGGGGCTGGATTGCTATCCAGTCCCGTCGCATCGTTATCCTTCGGGTTGATGGACACGGCGATCGGTCCAACGAAGTCGGAACGATCGGCTGCCCCACGTTCCTTGAAGATCGATTCACCGAGCCCAGGAGGCGCGACCACCGCCGGGTCGTCAACGCGCAGTGCACCGTAGATGTCTCGGGACGGTGCAATGATCGGCGAAGGAGCGAGCCCCACCGGTTGCTTGACCGCCAAGAGGGAGGATCGGTCGAGCAAACTGTCAATCGATGAGTCGATGGAAGGCGCTCCGGGGACAGGATACAAGTTGCGGCTTTCAACCTTGGTGAACAGGGGGACACCCGCCGAGACCGTAATGGGGAACTGGCCAAGCGGCGCACCCGATACGTTCCTCGTGTTGTATTGGTAGATGGTTCCGCCAACGACCGTCGAACTGCTGTTGGACGAAATCGTGATACCATCCAGATTGTTCACCACGATATTGTTGAGCAATGTCGGGCTCGCATTGTTGCCGATGCGAATGCCCGTTCCGCTCTGAACGAATCGATATCCACCCCTCGAGGAAATCGCACCGACAGCATCGATGTCCGCACCGACGGAATCGCCGGTGATTCCACCCTCGTCTCGTTCATCGGTCAAACGCACGAAATACAACTGGCTCAGCGAGTTGAAACCGTATTGGTCGATATCGATCAACGGCGAGTTGAAGGACGCCGTGCCGACCGACGTGTAGGTCACGCCGTCCGAGCTGACTTCCACCCGCACCAATTCGGCGCTTCCAACTTCGTAGACCGCCAAGTCCGGGCTCGAATCGTCGGACCCGGTCAAAATATTGTCGTCGAAACGTACCACCAACACACCGCCGCGGCCCAGGGAAACGACCCCTTGGTTGGGGCGAGGCTCGCCGACGCTCGTGTAGTTTGGCGCACCCAGTGCGAGCGACGCGTCCTGGAGCCCTGCGAGAGGAACCGGACCTCCACCTGCACGGGGATCATAGGAGACAACGCTATCCGCGAACGAAATATCACCGTTTCGATAGAAGAGGCCACCGACGGTCGTCGAAACTGGGGTCGGAACATTGGTCACTCGACCGCCGACGATCGTGTTGTTGACAATTCGGGCGAAAGGCACGGGTGCCGGCGGCAGATTTGCGGCTGTCGCGGGCTCACCCTCGATGTTGATTCCGCCTTGAGCATTGCTGAGCAGCTCGTTGTTGACGATGACCGCACCCGGAATCAATCGCTGATTGTTGATCGTCAACAAATTGCGAACGCTGCCAGGATTGGGTGCCCCGGAAACCAAATCTCTTGCCCCTGCAGTGATCGAAATACCGAACTCTCTCGAATTCGAGATCCTGGAGTTTTCGATCACCACTTGGCCTTGGTCTCGCGGCGTATTGCGATCCCCCTCGAGCTTGACAGGAATCACCGCACCCACATTGGCGCTCGTGAAGACGCCAACGGCTCCACTGATCGTAATCGCATCCGAGGCTTGCCCACCCAGTCCAACCACCGGATAAGCGATCGCGCGAACGCGGGATTGAACGGCGGTGGAATTGACGATTGCCAAAACTCTTGCTGCGATGGAAACCGCGGTCTCATTCAAGGTCGGATCGAATGGAATTGGGATGTTGCCGGCGCGAACTCCAAAGTTCGGACTGCCAGGGAGGGCGGTCGAATCGTTAAACTCCAGGGTGACGGAATTCATTCCATCTTCGATTTGAATCGTATCCCCATCCCTGAGCTGGCTCGAATCCTTGAAGCGAAGGTTGGGAGAACGATTGAAGATGTATCCGATATCGGAATTCAACGTCACGCTGATCGATCCAACCAACGATACGTCCGTCGAATTCTGCCCGCTGGTAGAACCATCCGAGGATAGCGCCCCGATTTGCAGAACACTCTGTACGACCGGAGAATTGACGACATTTCGGAAACGCTCGGCGATGACATACGCCGATTCACCCGCAATCGGATTGAACGGAATGGCGACGTTGCCCGGTCGCACCCCTCGTCCTGGACTTCCGACTGGCAACGAGACATCGTCGAACTCCAGCATAATGGAATTCGTTCCATCGTCGAGCCGAATGGTGCTGCCATCAGAAATCTTGGATGCGTCATTGAACCGGATTTGAACGGTGTTGTTGAGCGCTTGATTCGGATCAAAAGCCCGCGTCAAGTTGATGCCCGTTCGCGTCGGAGTGCCGTAATCGGAGCCGGTTCGAATCTCGAGTTGGTAGCTGCCGACGAGGATCTCGCTTCCGGCGCTGGAAACCTGAACAAACGTCGTGTCCGGCGTCGCGCCGGTAACATATTCGCCGCGCTCCGCGAGGCCGATCATGAAGTCGTCGAGGTACAGGCCTTCGAACGCGTTGTTGCGAGCCCTGAACGCCGGTCGTCGAGCCGAGGAACCATACTCGGATGTCTCGTCTCCGGGGCGGACGCCCGACACGTAGAACGGCCCAGCCGAATTCACGGTGTAGCCCGTCATGTCGATAAAGTCGTCCCGCGTCGAAATCGTCGGATATTGATCCGCACTGCTCGAAAGACTCTTCTCGATCGCCTGAGCAACCGCCTGGGCCACCTGTGCCGAGGTCATCGTCTGCAGGATCTGCACTTGGGTATTCGCGGTGTTGGCCAGCCCTGCGGATCCCTCCAGCTGGATTCGGCTGCCCGCGGCCAAAGAGACCGGCGACTGACCGAAGAGTTGCAGGCGGTTGTCCACAACGGATAGAGAAGTCCGCGGCGTGATATCCATGGTCAAACGATACAGACCGGTCGCGCCTACCGAAGTCCGACCTTCTTCCACGTTCGGGTTGTAATTGCTGATATCGGTATTGGAGATACCGATGAAGTACTCTCCAGCATCGCTCAGAGTGGCGATCAACTCGACGTCCAACCCGAGATTTTGCGTGGTTCGACCGATCTCATTTCCGAACGCGTCAAACAACCGAATGCGCGGATTGACTGACGATCCGACCTCACTCGCAGAAACACGAATCATAACCGCGGTTCCAGCTTCCGCGCTGAATCGCAACATATCGACGTCGCGGCGAGGTGTTTCCACATCTTCGCCCGGACCTGCAGTGATGTCACCGATCGCACCATTTGCGACCACGCGCGTACGAACACCGGAAACATTGTTGATCGCTGTAGCGAGAGAAAGGATCTCGTTGCGAGTCGACGGCTCAGGTGACAGGTTCAAGTTGATCGCTTGAGTCGGGAACGTCGCGGTATTCATGACCGCCAGTGTCGCGTTTGCGATATCTGCAGGAGAATCCGTCGTCGAGAACCGAATCACATTCCCCGCTGGGGCTGTTCCAGAACCATCCCAGAACACGAAATTCACTCCCGAAACACTGAATGTTTCCAGGTTGCGGATCCCGGAGCCCGATGGGAATACCATGGTCGTTCCCATCTCCAATTCAAACGTTCGGCCATTGACGGTAAAGACCTGACCATCTCGCAACCTGGAGCCAGCGACCGTGCGCAATTCGGAGCCTCGGCCACCAAAACTGCCGTAACCGATACCCCCTGCCGTGCTGAACTCGAATCGGAAACGCACTTCGCGATTTCCAGCCAGACCCGCCAACGACACACGTGCTTGACGCCATGCGACCGACGGATTGCTGACCGTCGCTGGGGGGACCGCGCCGTTGGGAATCGAGCCGGTCACATTATCTACCAAGCGTTCGACGGTTGTCTCAGTGTCGTTGTTCGTAGCCAACTGAACCCACGTGCCGCTATCGCCTGCAGCATAGACGCGGAACGAATCCGACATCGGAGTCGTCGTCGACGATGCGGCGCTTTCCGAACTCAGGAAGTAGTTGAAATACAACGTCGGAACGTCGGCCGGACTGATGCTGGCCAGCGAAATCGGCTTGCTCTCCAAAACCCCGACGGCGCCGCCAGGGAAGTTGTAACTGTTGAGCAAGGGCGAACCGAGTGCTCGAGGAGCACTCAACGGATTGAGCACGCCACCCAGTGATGCATTGTCGTGCTCGGTCGGTCCTTCGAACCCGAAGTACCAACTCGTGCCGCCAGGCACTGCGGCGTTGCCCTCAATATCCGCGTTGACTCCATGACCTGGATTGGTATCCCGACGCTCGGTCGGGTGCCACAAATTGAAGTCCAAGTTCGAGAATGCCACGCCATCCAAACCGGTGATGCCCGTATCCACGAAGTTCGCGCCGTTGGCGAACACGGGCTGGAGATAACCATCGGTATCGAAAGCGTAGACCCTGCCTCCTCGCGTCATACCAAACAACAGGTTGGAGTAGATTCCACCTGCAACACTGCTCGGCCCACGAACAAGCCCTGTAAACTCAATTCCACTCAACTCGTAGCTGGTTGTGACAAACGATCCGATGGCTCCCGGGAAATTGCCGAGCAGTTGCGGACGAGCGACTCGGTACAATCCACCTCGGTTGCTGACCGCGTACAAGGCATCGTTCACTCCGGCGATCCCCGTGATGCTGCCGTTGGAGGCCAGAACGCCGATGCGAGCGATCGAGTCACTTGCCGCGCTGATCGAAGCCGGTCCCTGCAAGTAGACCTCGTTGTTGCGTCCGCCTACGCCACCAACGCCTCCCTGAACCGCGCTGATGCCCGGCAACAATTGAGCTTGGATGGCTTGCACCACGCGGGCCGCAATCGTCTCGGCAGTGTCCTGAGCCAAGAAGTTGATGGCAACTTGACCGGAAATGCCGCCGTTGGCACTGGTCAGCGAGGCAACGCCCCGCGCTGCCAAGGTCGAAAACGACCCACTCGACGCACCACTCAGATTCAACCGATTCCCTTCGAACCCGACTTGGATCGAAGCGGGAACCGCTTGTCTCAAGGCCCTCGCGAATTGCTCATTGTTCATCGAAGCGTTGTAGAACACCGTGCGGACGCCAGGCGTCGCGACCGGAGTGCTGGTGGTCTCGATCTCGTAGGTCACTCCGTCGATTTGGAATTGATCACCGTCGAGAAGCACCCTCGGTGGAGTCGCACTCGGTCCGAAATTCAGGATCAACTCGGGGCCGGAATTGAATTCAAACACTCTGGAAACCGTCGCTCCACCCACGACCGCGACCATCGTGAAGCGATCTCCGTCGTTGATCAATGCGAGGGTCGTTCCACCAACCGTTCGGGTGGCTTCCGTGAAAGCGAGACCGGTGACGGTAACGCCTTGCTGGGAATTCGTGTTGATGAACCCTCGCTCCGTGACATCCGTCCCGGCTCCGAGAATCACGTCCGGCAGGTCATCTCGGACTTGGTTGAAGGCACCTGGTGCCGCTGGTCTGCTATCGCCTGCTCCCGATGCGGGATCAAACCGATACAAAATGTTATTGAAGTACCTCACGCCGATATTGGCGCCGGCAAACTGGGCAGTATTCGTTCGGTTCGCGATCAAAAAGCCATATTCTTCTTGATTGAAATTCGGATCTCTGAGCGGCATCACCGTCGATGCCTCGACCGTCATCGGCGTTGGGCTGCCTTCCAATTCCAATGGATCCAAATCCCGAACCCCGAAATTGATTCCTCCGTTGACCGTTCCAACTCCGGTTCCGGGATTGATCAGGACATATCGCGATGTTCCGCTTCCATCGACCGTGAAACCGCGGTAATCCCCGTTGGGTCGAATGAATGTATCCCGCATTTCAAAGCCGGCGGTGCCGACATCGTTGCCGACCTCGCCCGTGAATGGGTTACCGAGGAATGTTCGCGTCAAGCCATCGGTGCTGGATTGACTGTAGTACATCGGAACGTCCCCGAGCGTGTACTCCACGCGGGACGAAAGATTGAGGAACTGGGAGTAGACCGGCGGCACAGTCGTTGAACCCGCATCGCCGACGCGATCTTCGACCAGCAATCGATTGCTTGAAACCGGCAGGATCCGAACGTTGGCATTGCCGATCGCAGTGTTCAGGCGATTCGCCAGCACCGCAGGGACTTGCGTTCGGTTGGTCAACGCCAGGTAATAGCGACCTGCAGGGAGTTCCGTGGGACCGATGAAAGGATCCAACGTTCCCGTCGAACCGCGTCCGAGGTCGGTATTGTTGGCGGCACTGATCGACGCATGGCGATCGTCCAGAATATTGCTGTTCTCGCCCATTCGGACGAGAGTCCCGTTCGGCGAGAACAAGTACATGGACATATCCGCTCGACCAATTCCATCGGCGTAGTCGATATCGAACACGGTCGAAAGGTACTGTCGCAGCGGTGTCACCAATGTTGGGTAGTTGATGGTGAATGTAAACCAATCGATATCATTGGCGCTGGCCAAGTTGCCAGCTACGGAAATCGTCTTGCGATCGGTTTGGAGCAGGTTCCCCAACTCCTGGGCTGTCAAGAATGTATTGTTGGGACCGACGCTGTTGTTCGCAGCGATCGATACATCGCCAGCGATCTCGCCATTCTCACCGACGAGCGGCGAATGGCGAGGAACCCCATCCAATTCGACCGCATTGGTCGCATACCGAATGTCGGCATAGCTGATCGAAGATCCGCCGATCTCTTGTTCTTCGCTCAGGCGAATCTGGAGTTGATAGGCACCTCGGGTTCGCCCTTGACCGACCGAAGCGGGGTTGGTCAGCGCGGGCGTATCAGCCGGTTGCCCTGGGAATTGGTTGCTGGTGCGAACGCGAACATGGTACAGCGTCGCTTGCGAGGACATTCCAGGAAGCTTGACTCGCATCCCGGCGTCTTTCACGTTCGTGCTGTAATCGTCTCGAGGTTCGCCTCGACTCGATTGCGGGTATTGATCGCGCGTGCTGCGGCGCAGCGGGTTTACGCTATTGCCCGGGAGGGTCGAATACAACGGGTTGCTGCCGGGAGCAACTTCCTCGAGATAGGAACTATCCGACAATGCGAGAATCTCGCCATCGGCGGAAATCAACTCAACCACCGTGTCCATGTTTGCCGCGGTCCGATCGATATCGAACCAAACTTCCGTACCGCCGAAAGCGGTGAAGCTATAGACGTCCACGTCGGATGGCTTGTTGATGACCCCTTGCAAGTCGAACGCCAAACGCGTGTTCTCATCGCCGCTGTTGATACTCTTCGCCAGTTGTCCGACATACTGCGACTTTGATGGAGTATCGTTGAGCGCACTGGCAGAGGCTCCTGGCGCTTCCAGTTCCGACACCATCGCAACGTTACGATCGTTGCTAAAGGTCTCCATCCGGACCCCTCGCCAATCGCCAGCGACTGCATTCTGAACGCCGGTCTGCTGTACGATCGAGGTGACCAGAACCTGGGAGAAACTCGTTGCGGTCAAACCGCCGAACTGAATCTGGTTGATGTCCCCAGCGATACCGCCCAAGGCGAACACCATATCGATGTAGTCTTGCTGGGTCGTTCCGTCTGCGTATTCGATGATCCCACCAGGGCTGCTGGTGAAACCACCCTGGCCATCCTCTTTGTAGGCTACATAGTCCTTATCGAGGGCCAACGCGGACGCGCCGGCCGAATCGGTGAAATCGGCAAAGACGATCCCTTGCAACTTCACGCCATTCTGCTGGAGCAGCGCCAAAGTCGACGCGTAATCCTTCGTGTCATCGATAATATCGCGGTCTTCGTTGGTCACCAAAATCACAAACCGTTCCGCTCCGGGACGGAACGAGTAATTCGCCATCGCGAAATCGAAGGCCAAGTAACCATCTTCGATCGCGCCATCATCTCGCAAATTGTTGTTAGCGGCGGTCGCGTACTCTGCGGATGTTCCCCACAGCGCCCCGTTCGGGCCGACCGGAATGGAGCGAGGCAAATCGTTGGCATCACCATATCCCACCAACCCGAACAAGTTGCCGCCAGCCGATGTTGCGCCAACACCAGCGCGGACGAGCGCATTATCCAGATCCGCGATCAAGCCGACCGAAAAATCCTGCGCGAACGCCATGGATCCGGATTCATCCATCACCACCAGCACGTCAGCGAACGGCACGATCGGAGGACCCGAGCAGGAACCCGTGTTGAGCGTATCGTTTTGAGGAAGCCCCTCGACCGTGAATCCGGCTCCGATCGTACAGTCCCTCAACGAGGTCAAGACGACAGGAGAACCAGGTCGCCCGACGAGCTGGACCGAACCACCGATCCGATCCGCGATGTCTTGGCCTCGGCCCGATGCGGTCAGCCCTGCGTCGGTGTCGGATTGGTTCAAGAACTTGACGACCAGGCTTTGTTGATCGCTGCTCTCGAGCCGCAATCCTCCGTACGTATGAAAATCCGGAGCCCGAATATCGTCCAGGACGACGTGCACGATGTCCGTATCGTCCCACACGCTCTCCGTCGTCAATGTCTGACCTCGCACCTCGACGCCGTTAATCGCGTTTTTGGAAAGCGTATTTCCGCGAATCAATGGCCCTTGGTTTTCGAGATACTCACCCGTTCGCTGCAGCAATCCAGTCGACCTACCCGGATCGTTGATGTATTGGTTGCTCATCGAGTTGACATCGATGCTGATTGCCGCTCCGTTATTGTCACGGAACCGGTTATTCACCAGGATTGGCTGTGCTCCTCGAACGAAGACGGCCGCCTTTTCATTGGTGCCTCGACCGCCTCGAGTCGGATCCGCGGCGTTGGACCCCGTCCCCGACTCGCTTTTCTCGACCCACGAGGAGGTCATGCGGAAATCCGCCTGGTGGACCTCGATCGGGTTGAACGAGGCAAAACCACCCTCGATGCGGTTGGTTCCCCCTCCGAATGCAAGCCTCGCGTAGTCGAGCGACGCAGAACTGCCATGGCCGACGAAAATACCGCCCCAGTCGCCTGCCTGCGGCAGCGTGGTTCCACGGTTACCCGCCGTATCAAATGTACCTCCCGACCCATAGCTGACGTCATTGATGCTCGTCATGATGATCGGCCGGCTCGCCGACCCTTCCGCCATCAACACGCCGCCATCGCGAACCTCGATGCGCGATCCTCGGTTCTTGATCACAGAACCTGGATCGATCACCAAGCTTCCATCGAGCCGAGGCCGAATCTTGGTCGTCAACTCCACCAGTTCTCCGCCAGTGACCGTCCCGTTATCGGTAAAGGTTGTCGCCGTCGCATTGATTTGGGCGACGAGACGATAGGGGCCAATTCCCGCTCGATCGCTGCGGTAGAGCCGACGTCCTACATAAGGCAGGCTTTCGCTGATCGGAGGCAGATTCGCCAGATCGATCTTGCTGTTGGCTGCGACCGTGATGGAGTCGGTCGGCGTCGAAGCCAGGCTTTCATTGCCGTTGGCGTCGACATACACGAGCCGATAGTTGTAAGTGCCCGCAGCGAGGCTGCCTCCGGTCGATTCGCTCAAGACAACAATCGTCGATGGAGGTGAAGCCACATCGAGAATGCCGCCACCCGGCGTTCCGGCGACAACCAAATTCTCGGACAGTACGTAGGGAATATCGATTTCGTTGAACCGGGCAGCCACGGTTACCGTTTCGAGCGTCCCGGCCGCTCCCGTTCGGGTCTTGACCGCCAACCCGTTAATGGTGTTGTTCACAACGCGATTGCCGCGAATATCCGGTCCGATCCTCTCGTAGTCGGGGATAAACGCGCCGGACGCCTGCGATCGAGGATCGCGATAATCGTCCTCGCGGAAGCTGTTGGGCGTCGCACTCATCGCCGCATCGGCACTTCGAGTCACCAGGTTGTTCGCAACCGTCGGCCGCGAATCGACCATATGGATTGGAGTGATCACCTGCGACACGCCATCGACGAGGACTTGGCCGCCGCCGAAACGAATGTCCGAATGAACGACGGCATTCAGGAATAGACCAGCCCGTTCCTTGTCCACGCGGGTCTCGTCGCTGCCGTCGATCCGATTTCGGAAATCGATACCGCCCCAATCACCGGGCGAAGCCGCTGGGGGCGTACGATCTGGATTGACTCCGATGCCGACCGTGTCATGCAACGAAGTCACGATCACTTTGCTGTCCGGAATACCGAGCAACTGCAGCGATCCACCGTTTCGATTGACGCTGACGGTCGAACTACCGACGCTGATTCGAGACTTGCCAACCTTGATGATGGCTCCCGCATCGATCATGACATTGACGTTGCGAGGCACATCAAACGACGAACCGTCCGCCATCGCTTGACCGAATCGGTTGAAACCGATTTCGTAGGCGCGGTTTTGCGAATTCCCCAAAATACGCACGGCAATCACTCGCTTGCCCGTCGTGTCCTGGGTCGCCAAGGTGTTGGCTTGGCTCAACGCTTGGCTGATCGTGTTGTAGGGAGCAGCCAGCGTTCAGGTACCTCCGTTGGCTGCGGTCTTGTCGACCCACAAAGTGATCGCGCTCGCGGTGTCCGCGATGCGATCCGGTCGAGTCGGAACAAACCAGTAGTTGAACACGCCGCCGGGACGACCATCGCCATCACCATCCAAAGCGGTCGGCGAGCCGTTCACATCAACCAGGGTGCTGGCAGCAGGAGGACGGTAGTCGATGCGAAGCTGATACTTGCCCTCGGAGCGTCCGCCGAGCCCCGAATCGGCGATCGAAGGATCGTACGCGTTGTTTCCCTTGGCGCTGACCCCGATGGCGTATTCGCCACCGGTCACAAATTCCAGGTCGATCCGAGGATCCTTGCTGAAGTAATCATCGTTGGCGGCCAACTCGACCCATCGCGGCGATGAACTGGTGCCTTCATTTCGGTACAAGCGGAGAGCGGCATCCAGCAAGCTGGAATTGGTCTGTCGCTCCGCCGACACCTGCAGCGACAACTTGCCTCCCTGGGACGGCAGAGTAAATCGATACAGATCGATATCGCGGCTCTCGGGGCGGAACAAGTATTGTCCGTGGATGATATCCGCGTTCCCGGGGAACACATTCTCCACGTTCGGATCGGTGATCGGATTGTTGTTTTGGATCGTCGACTGGGGAAGTTCATCTGCGTTCCCCAGCCCCAGAAGCACACCGATCCCCCGCATGAAGGAGCGGAACAGTTCGCTTCCGAAGACATTGTCCGACGCCGTATTGAAGTCCTGGCTATCGATGACGACAGCGGACTGGCTCGAATTGGACAACAGCGGACCCGCAGCGAACGTCAAGCCGCCAGGTCGATTCGCTTCCACGGGGGTCAATGCCGTTGCCGGATCGATGGCTTGCATGTCCCCGACGGCAATCGTGAACCCCTGATTGTCGCTTTCCACGAACCGCGCCCCAAAGTAACGCTCGAACATGGAAATGGCTTGTCGCACCATCACCTTTTGAATATCGGTGATCGCGTTCAACTGCACGCTTTGATTCGCGGTCCCCAGCGTGCTCGCGAAGTTGTAGTAGACCACCTCGATACCGTCGTTATCGACGCGCGTGATGTGCTGCTGATACCGGTTATTGCGGTTGCTGGGCTCGTCGTTCGCGCCGGGATAATCGAGTACGTAAGGGGTCGTATTCTTGATTTCTGAATTGACGATCGCCGCCTTCGGTCCGGAACCGGCAAGCCAACCGCCGCCGAGATCGAGCGCCGAGTTGAATCGATCGCCGGGATCGGTCGCAGGATTGATCAACGCCACCGAGTTGTTGACCGCGGACTCGTCATTGCCGATCCGCAATCGCAACGCGGCCAAAGGCAATACAACATCTCCCGGAATCGATGGATTGACCAGCTGGTCGATATTCCGATCGAAAGTCAATGCGACCCGATTGAGGCTCGCATCATAGTTCACGGACAGGGGACGGAAAACGAAATCATCGCTGCCCGAGAGCGTGTCTCCCGTGTACACCAACTGGTAGTAAAGCGGCTTGACCGCTTCCACTGCATTCAGCTTGTCACCGTTGAAGTAGACATGGATCACATTTCGGAGTTGATTGCGAACTCCTCCCGTGGTAACGACCGGCTGCGGCACAACCGCCTGAACCGTCGGCCCCAGATCCAAATCGAATCGAACACTCTTGGAAACGCCGCCGTTGAATGCAAATCCCTCGATATCTCGCAGGGCAAACTGGCCGGATCCGAGGATATCGATCAAATACAGATCGTCCGGCAACGCTTCGCCGAACCGCACGATGACTTCCCGACGCGTGTCCCCCAAGCCGATAAATGCCGGAGTCACCAACTGGTCGTCGCCACCCGTCAACGTCAGCGGCGAGTAGTTGACGGGGAAACCGCCAATCCGGGTCAGAGGTGAACCGCTCACCATTCGAGCAGCCACCAACGCGCTGGCTTCGCGAGAACCGTTGATCGCATCCAGAACTTCTTGAACTGTCGTCTGAGCCCGCGCGTTGCTGTTGAGTTCGACACGAATCGTTTGGCCGCTGACCAGAATGTTCGGTGGAGCGGGAACATCGAAACTACGCGAGGTGAATTCAATACGGATGCCAGCCGCGGTGGCCGCGGTGTTGACCGAAACGAATTCCGCTTGAAGCGACGCATTGCCGGAATTGAAGTTGGTGGATACACGAGCCGAATCCGCACCGATTAGCGTCAACGCGCGATCGGTTGGAACCGTGTCGGCCACGACGGCGGCATCGCTTCCGCGAAGCAGTGTCGTGACGACCAACGCGGCTGCTGAAGCATCCTCGCGCATCGCGCGAACGAGATCTCCAGCGGTTGTCTTGAATCCAGGAGCAATGTTCACGTCCACCGTGATGCGTTGCCCGCTGACCGTGATGTTCGGGTAGCTCGCCGGCTTGCCACTGCTGCCCGTTGTGCGAGAGGATTTCGTAAAGAGGATCTGCGTTCCATTTCCTTGCTGGCCGGGAAGCGAAGCGCTGAAGTCGATCACAGCGGCAGCATTCGTCCCCAAGTCCGTCGTCAAGTAGGCTGCGCTCAAGGATCCGTCGGCACCGGCACGCTTGATTTGAATGCCATTCAACGTCCGCGCATCGATTTCGGCCCCGTCGCCAAAACGGAGCACCATCTCGCGCGGACTCACGTTGAGCACCGTCGGTGTCGACGTGGCACCCAGCGCCAGAACCGAACCTTCATTCGGTTGCACACCGATCAGGTCTGGCCCTGTCGTCATCAAATTTCGGACTTCCAACGTTTCCAGCATCGATCGTCGCAACTGCTTGATCTTGCGGATCTTAGAACGATCCTTGCGAACTCGATTGCCGGAGGAAGAACCACTCCCGAAACCAAAGGTGGCCATTGAGGAACCTCGTACAGAGCCAAAAAACAGGACCAAAAAATGTCGCGAGAGAAAAACTCCCGCAATTTCGAGTCTAATTAGACCCAAGCGCATTGCAACGAAAGCAACCGGGGTTCAGGCCACTTGAGCGTCACAAGTCGTTTCCTTTCTCGGACTTGATCGACTCCAGGGCGGTTTAACCCGTTCACCCGCTACAATCCTTCGCGAGGCGTTAGAGAGGGCGCGGATCGCAAAAGTTCCCGCCAAGCCCGTCGGGGAGTTGGCCCCCTTTTTTGTAGGGGCAAACCCTTCACGTTCCCTCCCGGCAACGATAGATTCTAAGGATTCTGGTCCTTTTCCACGTCGTTTGCCCCTTTTTCCCAAACGAACTGCGGACTCCCGTCCGCCCCTAAACCATGTTCCAATCGCTCCAAGATGGACTCCAGTCGGCCTTCAAATCGCTCCAAGGCAAGGGAAAACTCACCGAGTCCAACATGCGCGAGGGGATCGCCCTGGTCGAACGCTCCCTCGTCGAGGCGGACGTCAGCATCGACGTGGTGCGGAAGTTCGTCTCGGACGTGGCCGTCGCCGCCGAGGGACGACGGGTCCTGCTTTCCCTCCGGCCCCATGAAGAGTTCATCAAGATTGTTTTCGAGGAGCTCGTCAACCTTCTCGGCCCCGTCGACAACGACCTGCCGATCAAACGGGGCAACTTGACGACCATCATGATGTGCGGCTTGCAGGGGGCCGGAAAAACGACCACCTGCGGCAAGCTGGCACTTCTGATCCGGGAGAAAAAGCTCAAACCCTTCCTCATCGCCGCCGACTTGCAACGCCCCGCTGCGATCGAGCAACTCCACGTCCTCGGCGAACAATTGGGGGTCCAGGTCTTCAGCAAACCCGGGGCTACCGACCCCGTTGCGGTCTGCCGCGAAGGCCAAGTCCAAGCCAAAGCGGCTCACGCCGATGTCGTCATCCTGGACACCGCAGGTCGCCTGGCCATCGATACCGAATTGATGGAGCAACTCAAACAAGTCGACAAACAAGTTCAACCCGATCAGGTCTATCTCGTCGTCGACGGCATGACGGGCCAAGACGCCGTCAACAGCGCCAAAGCCTTCAATGAAGCCTTGAGCTTGGACGGGGTCATCATGACCAAGCTCGACGGGGACGCCCGCGGCGGAGCCCTCCTGAGCGTCAAGGCAGTCACCAGCGTTCCCATCAAATTTATCGGTACCGGCGAGCACATGGATGCGCTGGAACCCTTTCGCCCCGACGGCATGGCCAGCCGAATTTTGTCCATGGGGGATATCGTCGAGGTTGCTCGCGAAGCCCACCGGCTCATCGATGAACGGGAACGCAAAGCGATGGAAGAGCGGATGTCCAAGGGCATCTTCACCCTCGGCGACTTCCGCGACATGATGCAAAAACTGCGAAAACCCGGGCTGATCGGCAAGATGATGAACCTGATGCCCGGGATGGGCGAAATCTCGAAACTCATGGGAAATACCGACAGCGAAAAGGAAATGAGCCGGTTGACCGGCATCGTCGATTCCATGACGCCCGAGGAGCGGCGAAACCCAAAACTCATCGACCCATCCCGCCGAAACCGAATCGCCCGAGGCTGCGGCGTGCAACCCGTCCAGGTCAGCGACCTGATCAAACAGTTCGAAACCATTGGTCCAATGTTCCAAATGGCCACCGCCGGTTCCACCGCCGACAAAATGAAAATGCTTCAGCAAATGCAGGGAATGATGGCCGCGAACCCCTTCAACCCCATGGGCAATATGAAAATCAAAGGGAACACCGGCAAACGGCTGACCCCCAAGGAACGGGAAAAAATGCAGCGCGAGCGGGAAAAACTCCTCCGAAAAAAGAAGCGCGGCAACTGACGGGAAAAAACCCAAAAATGAGCCTCCCCAGGTCGAGGCTCGGAAGGTATCATCCCTCCTTCTAGTTTCGAATTCTTCCACGTCGGAGATTGGTTGTGTCGGTACGTATTCGAATGAAGCGATTGGGACGCAAGAACCGTCCGTTCTATCGTTTGTGCGCCATTGATCAGCGAAGCCCTCGCGATGGCCGTGTCCTCGAAGAATTAGGACATTACGACCCTATGTGCAAGGAGGTCGATGCACGCGCGATCCTCAAGGGTGACCGAATCGATTACTGGCTCAGCGTTGGGGCCCAACCCAGCGAAAACGCAGTGGTCCTCATCAAAAAGTACGGTTCCAAAGGAACCCACCTCAGCGTGCAGCAGGAAGCCCTCGCCCGCTTGGGTCGCACCCCCGCCAAAACCAAGGCGGCTGCACCAGCGACTTAACCCCTCGCCGCTGCGCCCCCCCACCCACCTGTGTCGGCTGCCAACCTTCGCATCGACGTGATCACCCTCTTCCCCGAAATCTTTTCGGGGTACCTCACCCAGAGTCTTCTGGCGAAAGCGATCCAAAAAGGGTTGGTGGAGATCCAAGTCCACAACCTCCGCGATTGGTCGGCCGACACGAAACACCACAAAGTCGACGACCGGCCCTATGGCGGTGGACCAGGGATGCTGATCGGGGTCGAACCGGTGATCCGGTGTGTGGACGCGATCCAGGCCATGTCCAGCGTCCCGGGATGCCTGATCCTTCTGACGCCCCAAGGTCACCGTTTGTCTCAACCTCGCGTCGAACAACTCGCTCCCCTCGGACGGTTGATTTTGCTGTGCGGACGCTACGAAGGATTCGATCATCGCGTCGTCGAAATCCTCACACCGCTCGAACTGAGCGTGGGAGACTTTGTTCTCACCGGCGGCGAAGTCGCGGCCATGGTCGTCATCGATGCGACCATTCGAATGATCCCCGGGGTCCTCGGCGACGAACAGAGCAGCTGGGAAGATTCATTCTCGCGAGGCAATCGACTTCTGGAATTCCCCCAATACACGCGCCCTGCCGACTACCGCGGTCACCGAGTTCCTGAGGTGCTTCTCAGCGGCGACCATCAAGCGATCGCCAAATGGCGACAGGAACAATCGGAACTGCGGACGCGCGAACACCGAAGCGATCTGCTCCCCGAGTGATGGCATCGCCGAGTGATGGCATCGCCGCCGAGCCCGGCGCATCGCTGCGCAACACCTCAGGACTTCTTCTTGGCAGCCTCGCCTCGCAGCGACTGAAGCCAGCGATGAAGGTCCGCTGGCCATGGCATCTTGAAGTCCATCGCGGCTCCGGTGATGGGATGCTCGAAGGCGAGCGTTGCGGAATGAAGCGCCTGGCGAGGTGCACCGCTCCCGTCGCGAGCTTCACCGCGAACGCGCGAGCCGCCATACAGCGCATCGCCGCAAAGAGGGTAGCCCGCTTCGGAGAGGTGAATGCGGATTTGATGGGTCCGGCCCGTCTCCAATTCGCATTCCACCATCGCATAGTCCCCGAGACGCTCGATCGGGCGAATGCGGGTGATCGCACGCTGTTGCGTGGGATCCTCCCCTCGATCCGCGGGCTTGGTCCCGCGAAGGCCATCGCCCCGGTCGCGAACGAGGACGGTATCCAAGGTTTGTGCCTCGGGATGCCCCCGCACCACCGCATGGTACTTTCGAACGATGCGATGGCTTCGGAAGGCCTTTCCGAGCGCCTGTGCAACACTCGGAGTCCGGGCGAAGATCATCAGGCCGCTGGTGTCTCGATCCAATCGATGAACCGCTACAACCTGATACCGTTTGATTCGCGCGGCCTGCTGCCTCTCGCGATCGCTGCGCGTTTCGCGAGCATCGCGGTGCTTGGGAGAGCGTTTCGCGCCCGCCGGATGGAAGTGTCGCTCGAGAGCCTGCGGCAGCAGTTCCTCGAGGGTCGGCTGCAATTGCCGACGCTTGTCCGAGAGATTGCGTTCTTCAAAATGACGCACACTTGTAATCCCCGCCGGCTTCTCGACCACAACGAGAAACTCATCCGCGAAAACGATCCGAAGATCCTCAATTCCAACAGGCTTGGGGAGCGGCTCCCCCCAAAACTTGATCACGTCGCGGGGAGAAACCTTGCGCAGACAATCCACGCACAAGTTGCCATTGATTTGGATCCGACGCCCTCGGATCGAACGTCGCACATCACCCCAACTCCAGTCGACGAAACGCTTTTTCAATACCCGTTCCAAGACTTGGCCATCGTCCTCGTCGCTGACGTGAATGCGTTCGAAAGCTTCTTTGCCGCGTTGATTCATACCTGAGATGGCTTTTTGACCGAAAAGATTCGACATACACCGGGAGATGACATTCCGTTACAATACACCAAAACCATCGATTCGGACCCCATTTCAACCCAGATATCGAGATTCGGCCATGCTCCGTTCACCGCGTGCCCTGACCCTGTTGCTGCTGTGCTGTGCAACTTCTTATGGTGCGATTCCGCTCGCGCTCGCCCAAGACACCAAGGAGCAACCCGCGGCACCGGCAACTCAGGACCCGTCCGAGACGCAACAAGATTTCGATGGCACCGAGGATTTCGAAAAAGCCAGCCGAATCCGTGTTACCTCCGATACCCGCGAAGCATACTCCGAAGTGATCGAGCTATGCCAGTCCGCACTCAAGAAAGGATTGGACGACTTCGATACCGCGGCGGCTAAGAAAATGTTGGCCACCACGGCCCTTCAGCGAGCGCAAGCCACCATCGAAGAAGCATCCGGTGGAAGATTCCAAGGAAACCGCATGGCGAAAATCACCAACGAAGCCATGAAGGATCTCGAAACCTCCATCGAAGCCGACCCGAAGTTGGCCGACGCGCTCATCCTCAAAGGGCGTCTCCATGTGCTTCGCACTGAACTCAAGAAAGGACTCGAGACCCTCGAACAAGCCCAAGTGGCCTTGGAGGAATTCCTCAAAGACACCAAGGAAGATTCCGAAGCCAAGGCCAAACTATCCGAGGTTCTGGTCATGAAGTCGGTGCTCCGACAAGATGCAGACGAGAAACTCCAAGACCTCCTGAAAGCGATCGAAATCAACCCGGAAAACGAACGCGCTGTTCAACAGACGGTCGAAACCCTGATCAACCTCGGACGCTTCGACCAAGCGCAACAGGCGATCGAGGAATTCCTGAAGGTCGCACCCGAAAATGAATACGCGATCCGCCGATTGATCATGCTGATGGTTCAGGAAGAAAAATTTCAGTCCGCCATCGAATTCCTCTCCCAGAAGATCGAATCGTTTCCCAACAACAGCGTCCTGCGCGGGCTGAGAGCCAATGCCCTCTTCGTGCAGCACATCGGCTCGGACGACGAATCGTTTTTGCGATCGGCGGTCGGTGACTGCGACAAGGCCATGGAATTGGATCCGAACAATCTCGATGCCCTGCTGACCCGGGCCAAAATCCACCTCGCCCTCAAGGAGATTGACAAAACCAAGCAAGACGTGGAAGCACTCGAGAGCCAACGCCCCGATATCCCCGACCTGTCCCTGCTGCGCATGGATATCGCGATCCAAGAAAAACGCTATGCCGATGCCATCACCGATATGGAACGGTTGGTTCAAGCCAACCCGGAAAATCGGGCCCTTCTGCTGCAGTTGGGTTCGTTCTACCAAATCGACAAACGCCCAAAAAAAGCCCTTCGAATCGCCGATCGACTCGTCAAGTCGGATCCAGCCGATTGGCAGGCCCTCAGACTCCGCGGCGACATCCAACTCGCCCTGGGAAATCACCCCAAAGCCATCGAGGACTACGACAGCGCTATCGATAACATCCCCAAGGAAGACACCGACTATTCTGGGATCCTCAACAACCTCGCCTGGGTGCTCGCGACAAGCCCCGACGACTCGGTTCGAAATGGAAACCGCGCCGTGGAACTTGCCCTCCAGGCCTGCGAACTAACCAAGTACGAGGAGCCTCACATCCTCAGCACCCTCGCCGCCGCATTCGCGGAGGCCGGCCAGTTTGATAAGGCAAAGGAATGGTCCGCCAAAGCCGTGGAACTCGGCCGCCAAGAAAAGCACGAACAACTCGAGCAACTCGAAAAGGAACTTCATAGCTACGAAGAAGGCAAGCCTTGGCGGGAAAAACAGGAAGTCCAAGAAAATCCCAACAAGAAAGCACCGGCAGATTCCGGCATCGATACATGAACGGCTCGCAAATCGCGAGCTAGGCTGCCTGAGAACGCGTCCGGAATTCCACTGCCGCGGGCGTCGACACTCGCGTCAACTTCCCCCCGGGCTCTCGGGATCCGAAAACTGCGGACTGGCTGTGACACAGCCTCGGTAGCCAATCCGAAAGAATCTTGGACTCCTCGCTGCCGTTGTCCCAATGCCCATCGATCAGCACCAGATCGCTTGGCAACACGGTGTGCGCGAGTCGCACGACTCCCGACCCCATATCGCCAGGGATCAAGTGCGCCTTGACCCCCAGTTCTTGGAGAAGCCGGTGAGCCCCCTTGAGAGTCAACCGCGTCGAGCCACCGGATTCGAACGGGTCCAAGGCCGCGTACCGGATCCGCTCCGCACCGTCGGGCTTTCGACACAATGGCAACAGCGCGGTGATGCGTTCTCCATTCCCCATGCCGATCTCGAGGATCGATCCCACGGAATGCTCCAACGCGTAGGCGAAGACCTCGCGACATGCGACCGGCTTCGAAAAGTAACGCCAGTAAAGACGTTGCGCCCAACTCAACCGAGCCATGACGGAACACTCCTCGAAGCGGCAAAGAAAAATGCCCAGAAGGTGCCGGGAGTAGCTTCCTTGCGTTTCCCGAACACCTCATCCGGCAATGATTCGCTCGCACCCAAGTTTACCGTCCCCATCCTCGCATCCTTGCGGAATTTGGACGCCTCGAGCCGAGCAGCTTCGGCGACCAGGGACATCCTTGTCCAGCAGAACCGCCGACGCCCTTTATTTTCGGAACGTCACCCATCCGTACCTGAATGAATGTCGGCACCGCAGACCGGATTTAGGGGAAGTACCAGGTTCAAGACCTGAAAGGCTAATGCTGGCTATGCCGGTTTTGCCGCGACCTTGCGGCGTAGCCAAAATGAGACGATCGTGGAAAAGACGTCAAAAGAAACGACTGAATCGGCCGATACCGGGTTAGGGTTTTTTCCGATTAAACCGGCGCAGCACCGCAGTGGGATGCATAGAATGGGGTCTTGGAAGAGAGTTGCTGAACGCAATGACCCTGTCGAGTCCGACCGGCACGCTTTCCGCCTCTCCCTGCATGGCTTATCCACCGTATGATCGCGCAGAGCAGCAGTGCCATGGCGACCCGCCACAGCGAACCGAACCACCTTCGAGTGCGCCAACGCCTTGGAAAATACCGCATTGAGCGAAGGATTGCGCAAGGGGGATTCGCAAACGTCTATCAAGCCCTCGACACCATCGAAGGTGTTCGCGTGGCGCTCAAGATGCCGCACCACTTCAATGTGACGGCGAGCATGCTGGATACATTCCAACGCGAAGCCCGTTTGGTAGCCAAACTCGACCACCCCAACATCCTCCCCCTCAAGGATGCGAGTTTTATCGATGGCCGCTTCGTGATCACCAGTAAAC
>JBKDPB010000146.1:0-20921 GCA_046342615.1 Planctomycetota bacterium
GGGGTAGGCCGTGTGGTAGACCGACATGTCAAAATAGAGAGCTGGATGTCCGGCGGCGATGATATCGTGGTTCATATCACGATCTTTGGCACCGACATGGCATAGAGCGCAGAGTTTTGCCCGTTGCAGCAGTGGCTTCGAATCGACCAAACCCAATTCGCTCTTCGCTTTGTGCACACTGTCGGGCCCTTGATAGTGCATGTTCCCCCATGCCCGCGAGGGACCATGGCAGGACTCGCAACCAACGCCTTCAGCGATGACTGGGACGAACCCAGGGTCGATTGCTTGGTCGATCGCACGGTCGGTGTTGTGGCAGGCCAGGCAATTCCGATAGGCATTGGGTTGAACGATCGTACCCTCTCGGAGGATGCCTAGCTTGGTCAGGATCGTGATGGACGCGTCCGAGTTGAGTGTTTGCCAGGATCGGCTGTGCGGATCGTTCTCCAGGAACAGTGGATACTCGGAGCCTCGCGGAGCGGAGGCGGAGGCGACAGCCACGGCGGGCCCGCCGTGGCAGCCCGAGGCAGCACAGCTCGCAGCGCCTTGAATCCCATCGAGGTCGATTCTACCCTTGGTGTGGACTAAAGCCTGGACTCCCCAGAATTCTTCGACGGATGGAATCTCGGATTGCGAGGTCGGATCCGATGCCAGTACGATTCCACGGGATCCGAGCACAACGGCGATCGAGGCCAGGATGAACCTCATTCGCTGCCGCCAAATCCGGATAAACTGAAAAAGCACTTCGGAGTCCTTGATGAAAACCGCGATAAACCCATCTGCTTGCGATGACTTAACGGAAGAATCTTGTTCGATTCCTACTGGCAGATACCATAACCACTCCAGCGTAACGGATTTTCTCGCATCGTGTCGCTCCACTTGAATCTATTCGAAGACGGGGTGTTGCTGGAAGCATTGCCTTTTGACCAACCGATCGAGGTCGGACGTCGGGACAAAACGGATCCCGCCCAGAAACCTCCCTTTGTGACCGTCACCGCTGAGGGCATCAAGCGTTGGGTTGTCGTGGATTTGGACGCGCGTGCTTTCCCTCGCAAAGTCTGCTTGCTGGAGCCCCTTCCTCACAAACGACTTCGCGTCAGCAACATCCATTCGACCAACGAAGAGTTTTTCTTGACCGATGGCCGTCAACTGAAGCCGGGAAATTCAGCGGAGATTGGGGTTCCCGCGAGTCTAACGCTTCCCGAGGGATACAGCCTGGAGATTCGATCGAAACCGGAGGCCAAGGGACCGGAGACGCCTCATGCGATCGGGAATTCTTGGCAAGACGCGATGGTATCCATCCTGGGTACGGGTCCATCTCAGGAAGCTCTTCCGATCAGCGACGGAGACATCCTGGCGACACTGACCGGATTCTCCATACCATCGCGTGTCGATACCGATCCGATTCAGGTGGCTACTGTTTTGGGTTGGATCGAATATGCCGTCGCCGCACTTCAATGCCCGGTCACCTCTCCCCGATATTTTTGGGGAATTGCTCAAGCCCTCGCTAAGATCATCGACATGGATCGTGCCGAGGTAATTCTGTGGAACGGTTCCACATGGGAATACTCGGAAACACGTCGATACATCCGGCCCAATCGCCAAGACGAGTTCGACGGTGCCTCCGAATCGCTTCTCCGCAAGGTGCTGCAAACCAAGCAAGTGGCGGTTTATCCGGATCCCAAGCAAGGATCGAATGCGATCCAGGGAAGCCTGGTTGATCTTCACATTGCGATCGCTAGTCCGATTTTGGATGTTCAGGCTGACGATGCACGCCAGAGTCAAGTCTTGGGAGTATTGTATGCGGATCGTCGACTCAGTAATTCCTCCGATCGGCCACCCATCGTCCTGGAAGCGGAGCAAAAGCTCGTTGCGATTTTATCGACGGCAGTCGCGTCGAGTATCGCGCGGATGAAGCGAGAGCAACTGGTGACGAAGTACCAGCAGTTCTTTTCGCCGAAGGTTACTGAGGCGATCAGTCAAAATCCGGTATTGCTCGAAGGGGAATCCGCCGAAGTCACCGTGCTGTTTTGCGACATCCGAGGGTTTAGCAAGGTGACCGAGAAGATCGGACCCAAGGCAGCAATGAATTGGGTTGGAGAGACTTTGAGCGAATTGTCTTCGATGGTGCTCGATACCGACGGCGTCTTGGTCGACTATGTCGGAGATGAGATGTTTGCGATGTGGGGAGCTCCCGAAAAATCGCCGGACCATGCATTCCGAGCTGCCTCGGCAGCCAAGAGCATGATGAATGCCCGAGGAAAATTGAACGATCGATTTGCATTGATCCTTCCCACGAAAGTCGATTTCGGGATCGGGATGTGCACCGGCGAGGTCTGGGTCGGCAACACCGGATCTAAACAGAAGTTCAAGTACGGCCCGATGGGTCAAACGGTGAATATGGGGAGCCGCATCCAAGGGCTAACCAAGCAATGGGGGGTCACCACGCTGATGGACCAAGAGACCGCGCGTTGCTTGCCCAGCGATATGCCCCGGCGCCGATTGAGCAAGGCTATCGTCGTTGGCATGGAAAGCGAAATCGACCTGTTTGAATTGATGAGCGAAGACCGAGCGGACCATGAGCTCATTCGAAGCTACGAGGAGGCTTTGGCCATCTTTGAAAGTGGTCAAAATTTCCGCGAAGCGGTCAAGGCGTTTGGCGAATTGATCCAAAAGTATCCCGAAGATGGTCCCTCGATGGTCATGCTGGTTCGAGCCGTCAACGAACTTGTGTCCCCATCTCCGCACTTCAGTCCAGTCTGGTCCGCAACCTCGAAGTAACCTTGGTGAAATTTGACTTTTCGTTCTGGTTCCATTAAAACTCGGAGAGGGCGTGTGCGTATCCGTTGCTGCGATCGACTCATCTCCACGCAGGTCCATCGTGTTATTGGCTAACAAGCTGAAGTTGCATATCGCGCCGATGGTTCTCACAGCGATCTTGATCATCGCCGGTGCATTGTGGCAGTACAGCGATTCGGTCCGAGCAGGCAGAGCGATATCCGGAAGCTCCCTCGCCGGCCTGTGTATTGGTTCACTCGCCTCAGCTATCATCTTCTTTGAACTTTTGCTTTGGCCTCGCAAGCGACTGCGCCGCTGGAAACTCGGGAGGACCAAGACATGGCTGGCATACCACTTGTGGCTCGGGCTCGCAACCGGCCCGTTGGCCTGGATTCACGCCGGCTATCGATTCGGGGGCACGTTCGCCACCGTGCTCATGTACTTGCTCCTTTTCGTTTTAGCCAGCGGCCTGTACGGCTGGGTAATGCAAGTGGTGATCCCGAAATGGATGCTGGGCAATATTCCCCAGGAAACGATTCTCAGTCAAATCGACGATGTGGCAACTCAGAATGCACTCGAAGCTAGGCAGATGCTGACCGTCGCGCTAGGCACAGACCCAACTCCATCGGCAAAGCGATTGATCGATCTCGATGAGGCTGCGTCGCGATTCAGCGGAACCAGCGCCCAGCGCAATGCTGCGGGGCAGATGGAAACCATCGTCGTCGGAGCCCGCCAACGCCGAGATCCCCAGCGGAGCTTGTTCGATAAGGATGTCGATGGTGATTTTTCTTCATCCGACCGAGTCGAAATTTGGAAACAGTATGGAACTGTGATTGAGCCGTTTCTGTTGCGAGGAATTCCTGCCCTCGCCGCCGCAGAAGGCTTATATCCCCAAACGCATCATTCTCCGATTCAAACCATGCAAAAAACTATGGATTGGTTTTCCATGCTTCGCGACGCCTGCTCGCCGAATGCCAAGCCTATCCTGGACAGACTCCAGTCGATCGTGGAGCAACGTCATCAGTGGGACACGCAACGACGCGCGCACGCATGGCTCCATGGTTGGATAGCGATTCATGCAGGCGCCAGCATCATGCTGGGAGTTCTGCTACTGGCGCACATCGTTCTAGCCCTTCGATACATGTAATCACCGTCGCACCCATCCTACAGTTCGGAAGCTGGAATGCCTCTCACTGGAAAGCAACGAGCACAGCGCATCTCGCGCTCCTACCATCGCTTGCCGGATCCGAACATTGCCTGGAAGCGATGGATGGGAATGATCGGATTGGGGCTCGGGGTTGCATACGCGGCATGGTCATTCACGGTTCCTGGCCAGCGACAGATCAGTGCAGGTGAGTTGTCCCAATCGCACGCTCATCTTTCCGAGTCGGGCTGCGAGAAATGCCATCTCCCCTATCAGCCGATTCGCTTCGATGCTCTTTGGGGTAACGACGTGGACAATATTCAAAGAAACAAGAACGCGTGCAACGGTGCATGCCACAAGGTCACTGAACACCACGCAAGCCGGACCAAACCGGAGATTTTGACCCGCGAAAGCTGCAGTCGATGCCATCAGGAACACCTCGGCAAAAATCATGATCTGCTCGATGTCTCGGACGCCAACTGCAGCCGCTGCCATTGTGATCTCTCCGGATCGAGCACCAGCCGAATCGATCGATTGGCGATCGCAACCAACTTTAGCAACCAGCATCCCAAATTCACTTTCGAAACTCAGGGCGAAGATCCGGGAACCCTGCTCTTTAGCCATATTCAACATATGCGTCCTGGCCAACCGAAAACGCCAGGTGACGCAACTGCAAAGAAACTAGCGAACCTCAAGCCAGAGGATAGGGCAAAGTACCGACAGCGCGTCGATGATGTTGGGCTCATTCAGCTGACATGCTCCGATTGCCATGAAAGGGATGTCCCTGTCGCGGGGGGCGAGGCGATGGAATCTCGTAATTTCAACAGGATCACGAATGTCGCGATTCCGAGTTCCTCCCATCGACTGTATGCCCCCATCGATTTCGAGAAGCACTGCGCTGCGTGCCATTCCCTCAATGATATGCCCCACGGATTGAATCGATCGCAAACGATCGATGCACTGCAGCAACGATTATCGGCGGTTTCCGTCGACGATGCACAACGGTTACTCGCCGACCCCTCCGTTCTCTCAACCAAGATGAAGGAACTGATTCAAGATCGAAAGGATCGAGGCTCTGTGTTTGAATCGAACGTATCGGATACCTGCAGAAAATGCCACATACTCGCCTCACAGGAGAGCCCTGATATCGTGATGGCGAACCAGGTTCGAACGCGTTGGCTCAACGATGCGACGTTCACCCATGGCAAGCATTTGATGATGGGGTGCATCGATTGCCATGCCCAAGCGTATGACCAATCACCCGCTGCGGTCGATTCTCTGACCGAAGCCAGGACGATCATGATCAGCGGCTTGGAATCGTGTCGTGCTTGTCACATCAGCGATACCGCGTTGCGTGCGAACACGCACGCGACGAACCCTCACACTGCATCGGCCAACTGCATCGATTGCCATCGCTACCACGTCGATCCGCCTCAGGCTTATCCATGAATCATTTGCGGTTGATAGGTTGTAGATCGCGGACGGCTCGAGCAGCGGTACTGAATTTGATAATGGCAACGCTCGGGGGCTTTCCCGTTGCGGGTCAGGCCCCTCCTTCGAGTCCGACGGACGCTGATACCGCGGTCCGTCATGACGGACCGCAATTAGCCCTCAATCGCTGCAATGATTGCCATGCGTCGCCGGTGGCGCAAGCTCCGGTATGGCAGCGATCGAGCCGAATCTGGTTTGAACGGGATCCGCATGCACGGGCCTACACCAAGCTCCTCAACTCCCACTCGCAGCGCATCGTCACCCAACTCCTGGGAGCCGCAATCGACGTGGATACACCGGAATATCGGCAAGTCCTCAGGGAACGCTGCGTATCGTGCCATGCGAACGAGCAGGCCAGCGACGATCAAATCAAACTCGGAATCGATTGTCAGGTCTGCCATGGCCCTGCCACCGCTTGGGGAGACGAGCATTTTTCGCAATCCACCCTCGCGCTTGGGGACCGACGATTCGATCATTCGCAGCGAGTCAACTTGGAATCGATCGAGCAACGAGCACGCCTGTGCAGCGATTGCCATGTAGGTCAGCTCAACCGCGGGCCCGGACGAAGGGACCGTGAAGTCGATCATCGGCTCATGGCCGCAGGTCATCCGACGATGTACTTTGATTTCGAAAATTATCTGGACCGATACCCCAAACATTGGGATGAAGCGGAGGAGGAACAACGACTCGGTGAATTTCCCTCGTACTCTCGGTGGCGCACCGGTAAATGGGTCGCTGCCCATGCTCGATTGCAACTGCTGCACGATCGGGCCGAGCGAATCGAATCGTCGGCTCCGCAAGGAACTCAACGACAACATGATTGGCCCGAGTTTACGGAGTCGAGCTGCACCAGTTGCCATTACCCTCTTCTCCCCGATTCCTGGCGTCAGCGCCTTGGCTCCTCGCGGACTGCGACGTGGGATGATTGGTATCTGGAGTGTATCGATGTCGCGTTCCCGGAAACAAACGACGCATCCTGGTCGCAACGATGGTCCAACGAATTGCTGGCTCTGCGCGAAACGATGGAATCGCGAGCCCCCGATCCAGCCACCGCCCGCAACCAAGCCAACGCATTGATGGAACTGTGCAGGGTCGCTCTCGATGCAACAGGGAATCCCGATGAGCAGCGGATCCGTGTACAGATAAACCGATTGCTCGAGACTGAGTCGCTCGAGACCGAGTCGAGGGTAAGATCATGGGAGCAAGGCGCCCAGTGGGCCAATACAGCGCATGTGCTGGCTGATTCTCTCGGATGGAAGCTGCCCAATCCACCCATCGATGGAAGTCCCAAAGGTATCCTTCCCAAGGGTATCTTCTTTGACTCGCCCGAACTCTGGGATCCGATCGCGGGCTCACCGACGTTCGACGGAGCTCCGTGGTTCCAACCCGAAACACTTTCGAGATATCGCGAGTTTCTCCGACAGCGACTTGGAGACAAGCCATGAAATCATTGGTGGATCGTCAGGTCGGGACTCGAATTGCCAAGATGCTTCAGGAAGTGCAATATCGCGATGGCTACATCAGCGACATCGAAATCCATCGAATCGCGGGAAGCGTAGGTGAGCCGGTACGGGTCATTCAGGATGTCGTCAGCTTCTTTCCCCATTATCGCCGATCTCCTCCACCTCCTTGCCGAGTGGCGATTTGCCGAGATATGAGTTGTCGTTTGCGAGGCTCGGTTGCAGCCACTAAACAGCTTCGAGCGCTCGCCGATGAACGCGGGCACGATCAGGTGGAGATCCATGAAGCTTCATGCCTCGGTCGTTGCGATCGAGCTCCGGCCATGATCGTCGAATCCGGTGAGCATCAGCAGCAACTCTTTGTCGGCCGCAAGGTCGAGGATTATGCCGCGATCGTTCGGTCGATCCTCGACGGCCGGCCCCCACCTGCCGACAGCGACGCAACAACTGCCCAGACCACGATCGAACGAGGCGAGATTGACTGCTATCGCAATGGTTCCCCCTCAGTCCTCGCTCCCTATGCCGCGATTCGACGGTTCATTCAAGATCCGAGTCCGGAACGAGTGATCCAAGCGTTGAAGACCGCTGGTCTCTTGGGCATGGGAGGTGCCGGCGCCCCTACCTACAGCAAGTGGGAGGAGGCTCGAATCGCCCGCGGAGAAGCCAAGTACGTCGTCTGCAATGCGGATGAGAGCGAACCAGGCACATTCAAAGACCGAGACGTCCTGTTGGCAACTCCGCATCTGGTCATTGAAGGCATGATCATGGCTGCTCTGGTTTGCGGAGCCACCCAAGGCTACATCTATATTCGACATGAGTATCATGAGCAGATCGATCGGTTGCGGAGTGCGATCGCCCACGCCGAATCCCTCGGGGCATGCGGCTCGAATATCTTTCACAGCGGACGCACCTTCCAATTGGAAGTGTTCGTCTCCCCCGGTGGGTACGTATGCGGCGAGCAGACCGCGTTGATCGAAGCGTTGGAAGGTAAACGATCCGAGCCTCGCAACCGCCCCCCTGAGCTCCAAACCAACGGACTCTATGATCAACCCACCATCTTGAACAATGTCGAAACGTTCGCATGGGTCCCTTCAATCCTGATGCGAACCCCTCGGCCCGAGGATCTCGACAAGGAACGGGCGAATCATCTTGCCGCTGACCCTGATCCGGCCGGCTTGTGGTTTAAGTATTCCGGGGCGAATCCCGCACGGGGGAAACGTTTGTTCTCGATCAGCGGCGACGTGAACCGACCCGGTGTCTACGAAGTCCCATGCGGGATCACCCTAGGCGAGCTGATCGACCGCTATGCTGGTGGTGTAAAAAATGGAGCGGCGTTGCAAGCGGTCGCGCTCAGCGGACCTTCCGGCGGTTTTCTGCCAGCTCAACTCCCCGAGCGATCGATTCGATGTCCCAAAAAACTCGATCGAGACGGCAAGGAAACCGTCGAGTTGAAGTATCCCCTGCTGAATTCCACACCCATCGATCTACGGCTTTTGCCGTTGGATATCGACGCATCTCGGGAAATCGGATTCATGCTCGGGGCAGGCATCGTGGTCTACGATGCAAACGCCGACATGCTGGATCAAGCGATCGCATGCAGCCGATTCTATCAACGAGAGTCGTGCGGCAAGTGCGTACCGTGCCGACTGGGGTCGCGCAAAATGGTCGATATGGCTGAACAACTCGCTGCCGAAGATCCCTCCGCCAAATCGCTCGCTCCTGAATTCATCGAAAACGCGAATCTGCTGTCACGCATCATGAAGACCACGAGTATCTGCGGGCTTGGCCAAGTGGCCAGCGAGCCGCTTCGAACCTACCTCCGTTACTTCCATTCCTCCACTCGCGAAGGTTAAGCCCTAGCCATGGCCACTGCTCCCGACGACTTCGATCCTGTCGAGTACATCGGCGCAACCGAGGAAGCTCTCTTCGCACGCGATATCGACGGCCAGCTGATCCGCGCCGCCGACGCCACCCTCAACGATCTCGATCAAGATGTACGGATCACCATCGATGGCCAGAGCGTGGTTGTCAAGAAAGCAGTCCCGTTAAGGAATTCGCAAGGGGTGCTGATGGTCAATGATCGCGGCGAAATCATCCCGCGACCGACGACCATCTACGATGCTGTTACCCAGCTCTATATCAAAAGCGTGAACGATATTCATCCGATCCCGACCCTGTGCCATCGCGAGCATTTGAATCCGGTTGGGGTCTGCCGCGTATGCATGGTCGAAATCGAAGAACGGCGCCAGAGCGGTCGAGTCAAAAGGGACTTGGTCTCCAGCTGCACGTACCACGTTAAGGAAGGGATGATCATCACCACCCTTGCAAGCGAGGAGAATCCAAATACGGCAGAGACGCTCCGCGACTCCGTAGCCGTGATCGTTGAATTGTTGGCATCGGAACATCTCGACGTTGAGGCGATAGCAAGGGTCTCGGATAACGGGATAGAACACGAGCCGAATGAACTCAAGAAACTCGTCCAGCGGTTCCTGCCGGACCTGGACTCACTCCGATATCCGCCCAGTTCGTTGGCCGGTCAGCGTGGGCGCGACTGCTCGTCCGAGATCATCGCGGTCGATCATGATGCATGCATCATGTGCCATCGATGCATTCGCGCTTGCAACGACATCAAAAACAACGATGTCATGGCCAGAGATGGCAAGGGGTACGAGGCTCGGATCGCGTTCGATACCGATTTGCCGATGTTGGAGAGTTCGTGCGTCTCCTGCGGAGAATGCGTCATCTCCTGCCCGACCGATGCGCTGCAATTCCGGTCGATGGTCGTGGATAAACAGGTCGAGAGGCTCAAGGAATCCGCGGACAGCCACAAGACCGACCGCGGAATCGCAACCATCGTTACGCCAGAGGAAATGATTAGGATCCCGATCTTCGCCGGGATCCCCTTCAAGTTTCTTCAGTTCAACGGCGGAGCCTGCGTGCGGCGGACGTTGCGACCCGGCGATGTTCTTTGCCGCGAAGGAGAGTACGGAGCCACTGCGTTTCTGATTCAACGCGGCAAGTTTGAGATCCAGTTCAATCGGCTTTCAAAGCACTCGGCCAATCGTCACCAAAACACGTCGGCCGGTTGGTTTACTCGATGGCTCGGCAATCGAACGAAAGCGGCAGTACCGTCCCTTGCGACCGGCAGCGACTCGACGATCGCCAGCGAAGGAAAAAAACTCTATCGAGGGGTCGAGGATGTGATCCTCGGAGAGATGGCATGCCTCAACCGTTACCCTCGCACCGCGACCGTCGTTGCCGTCGAGGAATCGGAAGTGATTGAAATCGGCAGCAACGTTCTTTACATGTTGCAACGCAACCAAGCTAGCCGCAAACTGCTCAATGAAGCCTATCGCCGCCACGCTCTCAATTCCGACCTCGAACGATTGCCTATCTTCAAATCCTTCACTCGCGATGAAACCCGCAAAATCGCCGAGGGAGCAGAACTCATGAGCGTCGAACCTGGCCAACCGATTTTTCGTGAGGGAGAAACGGGGGACGATCTTTTTCTCGTGCGGCTCGGATATGTCAAAGTGAGTCGCAAACAGGGAATGCGGGAACAAGTCGTCAACTACATCGGCCCAGGAAATCTGAATGGGAACATCGGCGTTTTCGGGGAGATCGGAGCGCTCTCCAAGCTGTATTCGGCGGAACTCTCGGACGATTTTCGAAAGAACAACTACCAGCCCGGTATCCGTACATCATCTTGCACCGCTCTCGATCACGTCGAATTGGTACGTATCCGAGCCGCTCAACTCGCCGAAATTGCTGCGAGCAACCCGACCTTCAAGAAAGCATTGATCGACCGCACCCGTCAGTTGCTGGAATGGGACTTGCATCGCGATTCGAGCGAAAATGCAACCAAAGCGAGCTTCGTCGCACAAGGTCTCTACAATGCTCAAAGCTTGCTGGTGCTCGACCTCGAATCCTGCACCCGCTGCGATGAGTGCACCCGAGCCTGCGCCGATTCGCACGGAGGAGAAACTCGCTTGATCCGAGAAGGATTGCGGTTCGAGAACTTCCTCGTTGCGACCAGCTGCCGCTCGTGCACAGACCCCTACTGCCTCGTCGGCTGTCCCGTAAACGCCATTTTTCGTGAGGGGGACAAGGAAATCGTCATCGAAGATCACTGCATCGGTTGCGGTCAATGCGCTACCAATTGCCCCTACGGCAACATCTCGATGTACGGTCATCAAGATGGCTATCGGACCGATGGTGAGCGAAAGATACCGATCATCCGGCAAAAAGCCACGACATGCGATCAATGCAAAAGCATTGGAGGGACACCTCGTTGTGTCTACTCATGCCCCCACGATGCGGCGTTTCGCATGAGCGGAGAGGAGCTTCGACAAGCCGTGTTGGAAAAGACTTCCGACTCGCGATAAATAGACGGTGTACTTACCCTGTCTATTTCTCCGGAAAAATGCGAGGGCCCTCGGTCTCATAACGACCTGCTCCCCCTTGATGTAGACCGCCGTGCGACCACAGGAGCCATGTCTTGCGATGAAACAACCAACCTGAGTAATCCATCCCGACAGTCCCCTCGCTGCGCATTCTCCCCTCGCCCCAATACCGGGAAGGAGTCCCTCCACCGACGATGCCGATCGTGTGTTGGGTATCGGTGCTCGGCACGGCCAAAAGACGGATGCATCGGGGATATCCCGCTCGCACGGTACCAGGCTCGCAATAACGCCCCGATTTCCTGCCAGCCCCGATTTCTTGGCCTCGCCCCTCGAGCGCGTAAGTAGCCTCGCGCGAATCGTCTCGATTGCCTAGCGCGGTGACATGCTGGCGATCAACGCTTGGCACGGGAATCTTCAGACTTGCAAGGACCGGATCCGAGGGGACCTCGCGAACAAGGGACGGGTTCGCCCCTGAACCACGGTCGTCCCACGCGTAGGCGGTTGGAGCAAAGAGAACAATCGCTAGCCATCCTGATACGATGCAACCACGCATGAATCCACACCCCGACCCTTCTCAAACGACTCTCCGTTTGGTTCGAACGGCATCATGGTTCGGATCGGCACAAACCTCGCAACCGCTCCAACCAACGCCCCACACGCCTTGCAAAGTCCGCGTTTGGTACAGAGTGAAGCCACAGAACGCCTAATCGTTACAGATTCACAGATAAAACTTTGATTCGAATGAGAGGTGTTCGCTTCAATTCGACATCAAAGCGATGGGTTGCGATTGAATTTCTGGTAGGGGAGTCGAACTCCTGCAACAAAATATGCATCCGCTTGATTCGCTGCCAAGGGTTCGAAGCCGAGCTGGCCCGCTACCGTGACGACGTCATCCTGATCGACTCCGTCACCGCTGACGCCAAACCCGCCGGCCGGTGTCGTACTCGACTTGTAAAGGGCCGAACTGCCTGGAAAGAAGACCACTCCGTTTTGGTTCTTAAGATGTTCGGGATCTCGGAAATTGCGCGATGCGTTGAAAGCGTCGAACGACACCACGCTTGCGGTCGCTGGATTGGCGTAGATCGAAGCGGGCAATGGATTGCTCGGATCTAGATTTTCGGCAGTCCTGGAATTGATACCCGGCATCACCAGCATACTGAAGTCCCCCGGCGACGCATTGCTTCCCGTGGGGAATCGCGGTGCGGCCAAGAACCGAAAGGTTCGATTCGTGAAGGCAACTCCTTTGGGCAAATCCGGATTACCATCATGATTGGCGTCTACGCGATCGGCGTTTACCAAAGAATCACTCGCGTAATAAGCCGTATTGCGACTCTTCGCCACCGCAACATCGATCGAGAAGACGGTCGCATCGGGCATGCGATACAGCCCGAGCACTTCGCCGGTGGAGTCCGATACGGAGAAAACCATTCGCGTTTCCACCCCAGGCTTGAAATCAGGGGTGGTCGTATTCAAACGAATTGCAGCTCTCGTCTTCAAGGCCTGCGCAATTCCGTTGTTGATGATTCTCTCCACGTCTTCTGCGGTCAATGGATCGACCGTGGACGCGTGCGGGCTCACCAACCAGCCCTCGGGTACCAGCATGCCATTGAGCAGCGTTTGGCCACCGGGCTGAACCTTCTGATTCACACCCGAATTCACCCCTTGGCCGCCACCCTTGGCTTGGCCAATTTGCAGCAACTGAACTTGGCTCGGCGCCGTGTTATGACGGGTGGGGTGCGGACCATAGATCTCCAACGTAATGCCGACCAAATCGATTCGCCCGCTGATACCTAATACACCAGGGGGGACCGGCGGTGCGAGCCCCTCAAACGGCGCAACCGAGGTTGCCCGTGGTCCAAGTTGCGTTCCACCGATTGCAAAAAATGCAATGAACTCCGACTCAAGGACTCGCGATGCGTTGGTCCGTTCCAATTCCGTTTGCGGAATGTTGTTCCTTGAGGACGCATGAACGAACCCCTGCTCGAAGGTGGCGTAACCCTCGGGTCCAGGAAAGAAAACTCCGATCCCACCGACCAGATGAACCTGCCCATCGATCTGCTTGTAAATCGGAAGCCCTCCGGGGAGGGTTGCGATTCCGCGGTTTTGCGCTCTCGGCAAGATCCCGGATTGAGTCCCATACGAGTCAGGAAACGACTGCATGTAGTCCTTGGCTGCCGTCGGAACATAGTCCAGGTCGACGTTGAACCGCGCATCGAGCGTCAGATCATCGATGGTTCCCTTGATACCGTCCAATCCCGGCAGGATCGAACCGTCCCTGCTCTGGTGCTCGATCATGAGCAAGTCGACAAGAGGTGTGTTGGGGACCATCGGTGGGAAATGACCGCCGGTTCCGATCGGAGCAACGAATCCCGGTCCGCGACGTATCGAATCGGCGTCCATGATGTTCGGATTGGACTCCACCTCGCGCTGCGTGACCGTCGATTGACTGATGAATCGAACCGTTCGCGATGTCAATGGAGCTTGATTGTTGGAGAAAAACGCTGCCGTGCGAGCCTTTGCAACGGCTCCATCAACAGCAAAAACGAAATCCTCCGGACGTCCATCGTATTGAGTGAGGATATTCTGTTCGGCTCGTACACCAAGGATACGACCCGCTCGGTCGACGACTGCGATGATGGCATCCTGACTGGTTGTGGCCATGGCCGCGCGATGCAGTAAGGTATCGACGTCCGATTGAACCAATACCGGTCCACTCCACATCGCGGGTTGAAACGCCGACTGCGCGATGATCGGAGCTACGAGTTGTCGATCGTTGAGCGTGTTGATCACACTCAAAGCGTCGAGCGGGCTGATACTGCCGTCTCCGTCGACATCCGGAAAGACCGGCGATGCGATGTCATCTGATTCCGCGTCACTCGAATCCGCTTCCCCCGACGGAGACGCACCCCCAGGGTGCTGACCTGTTGCCGGGCGATTCAGAAGATTGATGACCACAAGAGCATCGAGCGGAGACAAGTGGGTGTCGGCATCGACGTCTTCGGGGAAGAGGCTATTGTGAAGCGGAAAACCCGCCAACACTTCTCGGCGCTCGAGTGGCTCAAGAAGCAGTTTTCGGAGACGCGAGCCCGTCCTGCGTTTAGACATCATCAAGTAAAGACCGCCCCTCGGGTAGAAACGCCACCCATCCAGCTAGCTCTCTAGTTTAGTTGCCCTGCTCTTCGCGATCAACGAAACGATGGCTAGCAAATATCTTTCCCGATTTCTTGGACAAGTTGAATCGAATCCCCTGTTTTGCAACGTTTCGTTTCCACGTCGATTTCGTGGCGGGTCGATATCCCCTGAGTAGATGTTACAACCCTAACCTTCGATCTTAAAAGATCCTGAAATTATTGGAAATTGCTCAAGAGCGTTGTGAGGTGGATTTCGGTTCTTCTCGTAACCGTAGCCACGGGGTGCGGTGCGGTCGCGCTGCGCGCCCAGGAGACGATCCTTCCACGTCCGATCCCGGAACCGTTGATCCGTCCTCTTCCGCCACCACCCACCGAGTTCCCTTCCCAGGGAACTCTGGACGATCTTGAACCCAAGAGCTTGGCCCTCCTGACTCCGTTCAATACCGAGCTACCTCCCGCATGGGAGCTACCACCCGAATCGCCCCCCTATTTTCGAACTCGATTCGACGCTCCGTTGGGATACACCGGACGAAGCTCCATCCTGCCCAGCGAGATTCAGAACACGGATCATTTCATTCCCGTCGAGGATCGGTGGCGCATCGGCTACCCGACCTGGGACCGTTACGGCAAGGGGCATCCGGTCGGCGATGATTACCCTTATGTGCAAGGTGCATGGTATGACCCTTACAACCAAAATATTCTCAAGGGAGACTACCCAATCGCAGGCCAGGACACGTTTCTCAAGCTGACCTTCCGTCAATTGAATCTGTTCGAGGTTCGTCAGACCCCGACCCCGACCACTCCCTTTGAAACGATGCAAAATCCGGGTGATATCGAGTTCTTCGGAAACCCCAATCAGTTCTTCTTTACCCAATACAACTCCGCTGCCTTCGATCTCTTCAAAGGGGACACCGTCTTTCGTCCTGTGGACTGGCGATTGCGCATGAATCTGATCTTCAACCAGAACTATTTGAAGGTCTATGAGCTCGGCGTTGTTTCCCCCGACTCGACGCTAGGAACCAATCGCCATCGGACGGATTTGGCACTCGAGGAATGGTTTTACGAATCCAAGATCGCGGACCTCAGCCCCCACTACGATTTTGTATCGGTTCGCGCGGGATCCCAATTCTTCACGAGCGACTTTCGCGGCTTCGTCTTTTCGGACACCAACCGTGGCGTCCGCCTTTTCGGGAATCGCTTGAGCAATCAAGACCAGTTCAACGTGCTCTGGTTCGACCAAACCGAAAAAGACACCAACAGCCTGCTCAACACGTTCGATGACCGGCATCAAAACACGGTAATCGCGAACTACTATCGAAACGACTTCGTGTTTCCAGGTTACAACGCTCAGCTCAGCTTTCACTACAACTTGGATAAGGCATCGGAGAAGTTCGACGACAACGGTTTTCTGGCACGCCCCGATCCGGTCGGAGTCTTTGCACCCCACCGCATCGACGCCTACTACCTAGGCTGGACGGGTAACGGACATATCAACCGCTACAACATCCATCACGCCATGTACTATGTGACGGGAGTTGACGAACTCAACCCACTCGCCGGCGCGCCGCAAACGATTTCCGCGTTCATGGGTGCGATCGAACTGTCGTACGATCGGGATTGGGCTCGATTTCGCGCTTCCTATTTCTTCGCTTCGGGAGATGCCGATGCGAACGATGACCAGGCAACGGGCTTCGACACGATTATGGACAACCCTAACTTCGCGGGTGGAGAGTTCAGTTATTGGAATAGGCAGCAAATACGCCTCTTCGGTGTCAATCTGGTGCAGCGTCAGAGTCTGGTCCCTAATTTGAGGTCGAGCAAGTTTCAGGGACAAACCAACTTCGTCAATCCGGGGCTTCATCTCGTGAATGCTGGCTTTGATGCGGACCTGACTCCCAAGGTCAAGTGGATCAACAATGCGAACTATCTCTGGTTCAACCAGACGGCAACGTTGGAAACCTATACTTTTCAAAGCGACATTCGCAGCCAAATCGGCCTGGATCTGAGTTCGGGAATTGAATATCGTCCCTGGTTGAACAACAACGCGATCGTTGTTGGTGGGATATCTGGATTGGTGGTTGGGGATGGGTTTCGGGACTTGTACCAACCGCTCGATGGCAGCGTTCCAAATCTCGCGGCAGGATTTCTCGAGGTTTTGTTTGAGTATTAACCCATGAGAGGATCCCCTTACGGTCTTGCGAGCATGAGGGAATCGAGTCGACGCTTGCCGGTCACAGCTTGGTTGCTGGCGTTGCAATTCCTAAGTCTGCCGATGGCGTGGGGGCAGACGGCAAAGCCGTTGACGACGCCGGGTTCCAAATTTCATGCACCGAGTGTGCCTGCGCCTGCGGGTGCGGACCCATGGGGTCCAGCACGAGCGTTGGGGATCGCGGGGAACGATTCGTATCCGATTCCGGCGGAGCTTGAGGGAGTCGATCTGTATCGTCAATCCAAGAGCGATGCAGCGATCAAGAGTCAATCCTGCATCCACTGCCACACCGATGTTGGAACGATGCATCCGCCCAACTCCGTCAACATTGGCTGTATCGACTGTCACGGCGGGAATCCGTATGTGTTCAGCAAAGAGGGGGCCCACGTTGCCCCGCGTTATCCGAATTTATGGCCAACCTCAGCCAATCCGGTGCGCAGCTACACGCTTCTCAACCACGAGTGCCCCGAGTTTATTCGCTTTGTGAATCCTGGCGACTTGAGAGTCGCTCATATCGCCTGTGGTCAATGCCATGCCAATGAGGTTTTGCAACTGCGCAAGAGCATGATGACGCACGGTTGCATGCTGTGGGGTGCAGCGCTCTACAACAACGGAGCCACGCCCAACAAAGGGGCACGGTATGGTGAAAGCTACTCGATGAATGGCCGTCCCCAGCGTTTGCAGAACGTTCCGGCGCCGACGCAGTACGAAATCGATTTCAAAGGACTGGTCCCCTACCTCGATCCTCTTCCGCGTTTTGAGTCCTCTCAGCCGGGGAATATCCTCCGTATTTTTGAGCGAGGGGGGCGATTCCGCCCGGAGATCGGGGTTCCAGAACAACTCGAGGATCCGGGTCGACCGCGAGAGAGGCTCAGCACCCGAGGCTTGGGAACGGAAAACCGAACCGACCCTGTGTTCATCGGTCTGCAGAAAACGCGTCTGCTCGACCCAACACTTAACTTTCTCGGCACGAATGATCATCCAGGGGACTATCGCAGCAGCGGCTGCAGCGCATGCCATGTGATCTACGCAAACGATCGATCGCCGACCGCTTCCGGCCCGTTTGCCAAATACGGCCATCATGGCCAAGCGGCGAGTCAGAAAGATGACTGGGTCCAGGTTATCGATCCGACCATTCCTAAGGACGAACCCGGCCATCCGATTCAGCACATGTTCACCAACAGCATGCCCACGAGCCAGTGCATGGTCTGCCACATCCATCCGGGCACGACGGTGCTCAACAGCTACCTGGGCTACATGTGGTGGGACAATGAAACCGATGGCCAATGCATGTATCCTCGATATCAAAAGAACCCGACCGCCGAGCAGATCCTTCAAACCTCGATGTCCAATCCCGAGGAGTCGGCGGCGCGAGGCCTGTGGGGAGATCCCGCCTTTCTAGCCCGCGTCAGCGAACTCAACGCGAAACTCAAGCATACGCAGTTCGCGGACTTCCACGGTCACGGCTGGGTTTTTCGAGCGGTATTCAAGAAGGATCGCGCTGGCAACTTGCTCGACTATCAAGGCGATCGACTTGAGTCTCCCTCGACGCAAGACCTGATGGCGGCCGTAGCCCCCTCCAACGACTTCGAAAAGATTCATGGCAAGCAGCGCGACGGCACTCCGGTCCACATGATGGACATCCACATGGAGAAGGGGATGCACTGCGTCGATTGCCACTTCTACCAGGATGGTCACGGAGACACGAAGCTCTACGGCGAGGTCCGAGCCGCCATCGAAATTCAATGCATCGATTGCCATGGCGATGCAACTCAGACGCTGATCGCGAAAGTCGATCAGCAGGTGCGGAGCGGCCAACCTGTTGGGCTCACCACCTCCGGACCAGCCTCGGACTCGACGCCGACGAACTTGCTAGCGTTGCGGACCGCTTTCGGAAAACCTCGTTTCGAGATCCGACGGAGTCCCGGTATGAAACCTCAGCTGATTCAACGCAGCAACGTCGAAAAAGACCTCGAATGGGTCGTCACGCAAACCGCCGACACCATCGATCCGACGAGCGATGAGTACAACCCACGCTCGCACGCAGCCAAGACCGTTCGGCTCGACAACGATGGCCAACTCAGTTGGGGTGGTAAACACACTCCTGGCCGATGCGCGCACGACAACAAGAACATCAATTGCATCGCATGCCACAGCTCATGGAATCCGAGCTGCTTTGGATGTCACCTCCCGCAGAAGGCGAATATTAAAGCCCCCAACTTGCACGGCCTAGGTGAGATCTCGCGCAACCGCACCTCCTACAATTTCCAAACTCTTCGTGATGATGCCTTTATGCTCGCTCGCGACGGCAATGTAACAGGAAATCGGATCGGCCCAGCGCGCAGTTCCTGCGCTATCCATGTCGGCAGCTACAACGGCAACCGCGAGTCGGTCTACGTACAACAGCAGACGATCAGCGGCGAAGGACTCAGCGGCATCGCGTTCAGCAGCAACGTACCTCACACCGTCCGGGGCGGTAACGGCTGGGATCCTCATCAAACGGATCGGCCTCCTGGCATCTATGAAACCAAGTCTTGCACCGATTGCCATGTCTCGATTGACAACGACAACAACGCGATCATGGCTCAATTGCTCATGCAGGGTACCGGCGCGATGAACTTCATTGGTAAATACTGCTGGGTTGGCGCAGGTGAACATGGGCTCGAAGGGGTTGTCGTCACCGAATCCAGCGAGCCTCAAGCGGTCATCGGCAGCACGCTGCACGCTCTCGCCTATCCCGACAATCACCGCGAACATGTTGAACGGGAACGGGAATTGGAGCATGCCCATGAACACCCGGGCCGCGATATCATCGAGACCCTCAGCCTACGTTATCACAAACCGGAAATCCTCTCGCTCCAACACCGAGGTGAATACTTGTATGCGGCGTGCGGGGAGGGAGGATTGAGAGTCTTTGATATCGCGTTTATCGATAACAAAGCATTCTCCGAACGGATCACCACCGCTCCCGTCTCGCCCCTCGGTCAACGCCTTTATGTAAGAACCCAGTATGCGACATCCGTGTGCGCACCAACCACCATCGCTCCTGATCCGACCCGAACCCATCGGCCCGAGAACTTCGAACCGAAGGTACCGGGCTTGTATGGCTACATCTACGTCACCGACAAGCACGAAGGACTCATCCTGGTATCCGCAGCCTCGCTCCTCGATGGAGACCCGACCAACAACTTCCTTGAGCGAGAGGTGACCTTCAATCCTGGCGGCTTGCTCTGCGGGGCTACAGCCATCGCAATCGCAGGCAATTACGCCTATGTTTGCTGCGATGCTGGACTGGTCGTGGTCGATTTGACCGACCCCAAAAAACCCTCCGTCGTCTCCATCGTTGGAAACGATCTACTGACGCATCCTCGCAATGTTGCCATCCAGTTTCGTTATGCTTTCGTTTGCGACGAGGAGGGGGTCAAGGTATTCGACGTCACCGAACTCGGGCATCCGCAATTCGTCCATGAGGTGCCAATCGCAGAAGCCAACAGCATTTATCTTGCCCGAACGTATGCCTATGTCGCTGCAGGCCATCAAGGATTGGTGATCCTCGACATCACTAATCCAGCGGCCGCATTCGTCGACCAGGTTTATGATGCCGATGGACGGATCAACGATGCGCACGACGTGAAACTGGGAATCACCAATGTCAGCCAATTCGCGTACATCGCCGACGGCAAGAATGGACTCCGGGTCGTCCAATTGACGAGTCCGGACGCTCTCGGTAACGATGGTTTCTCCCCTCGTCCCAACCCATGCTTGATCGCTACGAGGAAGCTTCCCAAGGACGGCCACGCTCTTTGCATCTCACGGGGGATCGATCGCGATCGCGCCGTCGATGAGTCGGGCAATCAAATCGCGGTCTTCGGCCGAATCGGTGCCAGACCTTTGAATCGAGACGAAGTCAACAGAATGCATCGTCGCCCCGATGGCAGCATCTATCATGTCAGCGACGATCCATTCGATTCCCGAGTCTTCAAATTCCCGTCCGAACTCCAGCGCCGGGACCAAGCCAGCCAAGTCACGCAGCCCATACGTCGCTGAGCCAAGTGCTCTAAAACTTTCGATTGAAGGAGACCTGAATCTCTGAATCGAAAACGCGGTCGGGTGCTTGGCGCAAAGGCACAATCGCTCCAACGCGCAGCGAGGACATGGGTCCCAATTGAGCGTGAATCCCCGAAGTCAAATTGAGGAGATCGAGTCGATTCACCTCGTTCGACAGTTGACCGCCTAATGGACCGCCTGGAGGCAATGCCAACACATCCGAATCCTGAATCGTAGATGTGTAGTGCAGTTCAAAAACAC
>JBKDPB010000147.1:0-21197 GCA_046342615.1 Planctomycetota bacterium
GGCGGTGGCGCCGGCGAGGCGGAGGGTGTTGGTCACGCCCAGCGTGAGCTGCTGGCCGACGCGGACCTTGGCGAAGGCGGAAATGCATTTCCAGAGTTCGAGTGTAGAACCATTCCGTAAACCGTCAAGTCCCGAGGGGCATTCCGTCTCGGTTTGGTGAGGTGTTCGTGTTTGCCCAACCGGCATTTTTCGCCGATTCCTGCCGTTTCTCGTCGAGGTCTCCGGCAGTCGGCAGGAGGGGAAACTTGCAGCGGTCCGAAAATCGATGGATAGGAGAGCACAGACGATGGGAGCGGAACGGGTTTTTCGAGAGATGGGTTGGGTTGGATTGGGGGTCTTAGCGATCGTGTCGTCGACCGCTTGGGCTCAATCCCCAGGTTCGAGCCGGGAGTATCGGGTGTTGCAGTCGACCGATTCCCAGCATCTCCTTGGCGGCGTGCATCCGGCGCCTGCTCCGGCGACGAGCCCCCCTCGCGTTGTCGCGAAACCGGTTCAGCCGTATGCCTATGGCTGGTTTGGTGCAAAGCCGCAGATGCATTGGCATCGCCAGTTTGGAAATCGCCGATCCTACACGCAGTGGACCCTCAAGTAGACGTCCCGCGCGTTACAATCGCGATGTGTGGCGAATCGATCGCACGCTTGCCTTTCACATCGTTCTTTTAGCGAGTCCTCGGTGTCGTACGAGTTTGAAACCATCGGGCCCTATCGCGTCGTAGGCATCCTGGGACAGGGAGGGATGGGGACTGTCTATCGCGGTGTCCACGCGAAATCCAGGGAAGAGGTTGCGATCAAAGTGATCTCGGTCGCCATCGCTCAGCATGCTCGATTTCGGCGTCGTTTTGATGCCGAGATACAGACCTTGTTGCGTCTCAAGCATCCGAACATCGTCCAGTTGATTGGATTCGGTGAAGAGAAGGGGTTGCTTTTCTACTCGATGGAGTATGTCGATGGAGACAACCTTCATCAGAAGCTTTGCCGAGAAAAACGATTTCCTTGGCAGACGGTGCTCGACTGGGCGATCGAGATTGCCGGCGCGCTCAAGCATGCGCATGACTTGGGCGTCATTCATCGGGATTTGAAGCCTGCGAATTTAATGGTCAATCGCGAGGGGCATATCAAGTTGACCGATTTTGGCATCGCCAAGTTGTTCGGCGCCAACGAGCAAACGGTTCCCGGTTCGGTGTTGGGTACGGCGGATTTCATGTCGCCGGAGCAGGCGGAGGGAAAACCGGTCGGTCTGCGGAGCGATCTGTATGCTTTGGGAGCCATCGGTTACACCCTGCTCGCAGGCCGCGCGCCGTTTAGCGGGAGCAGCGTGCCCGAGGTCTTGTTCAATGTCCGCTACGGGAATCTCAAGCCGCTGCGCGAGCTGTCGCCGGATTCACCGATCGAGTTTTGTGAATTGATCGAGGAATTGATGAGTCGAGATCCCGCCCAACGTCCTCCAACGACGATTGTGGTCAGCAAGCGTTTGCAGTCCCTCAAGGTCGGTTTGTCGAAAATCGGTTCGTCCCTTTCGTCTCCTGCAGCCAAGCCGAACGCGACCAACCTCGAGCTCGATTCGACCAGTCTCCCGTTAAGCGATCACCCTTCGATCGCAGGCTTGAGCCACGATCCGAATCAGACGCGGATGCTTCAAAGCTCGTTGCAAACGCCCAGCGAGCAGGAATCCCCGGAACCGGCTCGCCTCCCGTCGGCGGCGCCGTTGGTCGCGGGCCCGCACGAAGACACGGCTCTGGCGGGTGAGGTTTCGGGCTCGTCGCTGCGCGATATTCCCAGCGGGATCGGCCAGCAAAAGAACACCAATTTCACGGAGGTCACCGACACCGATCGCCAGCGTTCCACATGGGTCATTCATGAGGAGCCCAAGCGGGATGCTTGGAGCCAATGGCTGGGTACAGGCGGGTTGGTTGCATTGTTGATCGGTTGTATTGCCGCTGTGTACTGGTTCTCGCTGCCTCCGCGTCCCGATGCCCTTTATCGACCGATATCCGATGCGATGCGGAGCGAGGATCGGAGTCGATTCGAAGCGATCGAGGAGACAGCGCGGCGTTTCGTCGAGTTGTATCCCGAGGATGCTCGAGTTCCCGAAGTCGCCGAGCAACTCGAGGACTTGCAACACGAGCGGACGATTCGGCAATTGCAATCCCGCTCTCGAACGCGTTCCGAGATCGGCCTCGACGCGCTCGAGCAAGCCTTCGTCGACTGTTCGCGCTCGGTCGAGGTCGATCGCGAAGGTGCGAGACGCAAGCTCGCTGCCTTGCTGACCGTTTTTCCATTGACCGATGAAACGAGCGCGAAGCATCGCAAACTGATCGCTGCAGCCCAACGAATGCTCGAGGATTTGGAGTCCTCCGCATCGGATGGTTATCGGAGCATCGCACAGGAATCGCTCCAGGCGCAGATGCAATGGGCCGAAACCCATCTGTCGCGGGAGGATCGCACGGCATGGCTTCGCAGCATGATCGAGCTTTACCAAGAAAAACCATGGGCTGCGGAGCTCGTGAAGTCAGCCCGACGAATGGTTGACACGGGACCTTGAGTCCAACTACAATCACGCGTTCTCAATCTATCGTCCCTATGCCGCCGACTCGCTCCAACGTGTCGGCGTTATTGTTTTGTGGACCTTCCATTTCATCGCGGTTCCGAACGATTGTGAATGCTATTTTGAACGAAGAAGTCGAAGCCATCAACAAAGCGGACATCTTGATCGAAGCGATGGGGTGGATTCGCAGGTTCCGCGGCAAGACGACCGTTATCAAGTTGGGAGGTTCGCTAATGAACAATCCCGACGCCATGCGACACACCTTGATCGACATCATCTTCATGGAAACGGTGGGGATGCGACCGGTGGTTGTCCACGGCGGTGGGCCATCGATCAACAAGGCGATGGAAGCCGCCAAGATCGTGCCGACGTGGATCAAGGGACGGCGTGTGACCGACGCCCAGACTCTCGCCATCGTCGAGCAGACGCTCGGCTACGAACTCAACAAGCACCTCGCCGATGAAATCGAGCGATTGGGTGGCCGAGCGATCAACTTGAATTTCCAGACCACCAATGTCCTCTTCGGCGAAAAGCTTCTTCTCGAGGAACCCGACAGCGACCCCATCGATCTCGGCTTTGTCGGGCAAGTCACGCGGGTCGATCGCCAGACCATCGAGAGCTTGACCTACACCGAACAGATCCCCGTCATCCCTTCGATGTGCATCGACGAACATGGCCAAAAATACAATGTCAACGCCGACACGGCAGCGATGGCGGTCGCCGAGGCGCTCGGGGCGGAAAAACTCGTCTTCATCAGCGATGTCAATGGCGTTCGTCGCGACAAGGACGATCCGACGAGCGTGATTCACTCCATGACCGCCGACGAGGCTCGCGAATTGATCCGCACCGGTGTCATCAGCGGAGGGATGATTCCCAAGGTCGAGGCATGCTTGGCCACCTTGAATCGCGGCGTAGGCAAAGTGCACATCATCGATGGTCAGTTGCGCCATTCCCTGCTGATGGAGATCTACACCACCGCGGGTGTCGGAACCGAGATCGTCCAGCGCCGCAACACATCCGCATCGCGCATCGGGCGTGAGTGATCATGAAGCATCTACGGTCTCTGTTCGATCTCTCCCAAGACGATTTCCAATCGGTCATCGGAATCGCGAGTTCCCTCAAGGCCCGATTGGCTGCCGGCGAACGGCCAGACCTTCTCCGCAATCGGACGCTCGCCCTCATCTTCGAGAAAGCGAGCCTGAGGACCCGCGTCAGTTTCGAAGCCGGCATGGCGCAATTGGGTGGAACCGCCATTTATCTCACCAGCGATGCCGGATGGCGAGAGCGGGAGTCGATCGCCGATTTCGTACGCGTGCTCAGCGAGTACTGCGATTTTGTCGTCTGTCGCGCGATCTCCCAGAAGACGGTCAACGAGTTAGCCTCGCACGATGTCCTTCCCGTGATCAACGGGTTGACCGATGAATCGCACCCTTGCCAGGCCCTCGGCGATATTCTGACCATGCTCGAGGACTCCGATGGCCAGCTTCGCGGGCGACAACTGACCTTCATCGGTGACGGGAACAACGTCGTGCGATCGCTGATCAAAGCGACGCATATGGCTGGTATGAAGTTCCGGTTGGCCTGTCCCAAAGGCTATCAGGTCCATGCGTCGTATCTAGAGCAAGTGCATCACCGTTTTGGGACGACCGACTTCGTCCAATCCGAAAACATCCGATCGATGGTTCGGGAAGCGGACTACCTGTACACCGACGTCTGGACCAGCATGGGACAGGAGACCGAAAACGAGATCCGACGGGAAGCGTTCTTGCCCTACCAGCTCAACCAGAGTGTGCTCGACCAAGCCCCGAGGCATTGCAAGGTTTTGCATTGCCTACCGGCTCGCCGCGGGATGGAGGTCACCGACGACGTCCTCGACTCGGACCGAAGCCTTGTCTTTCAGCAAGCTGGCAATCGCCTGCACGCCCAGAAAGGGCTCCTGGTGTGGCTGGCCGCCGAGAACGGCTATCTCGACGGGTATGCGACCACGTCGGGCTGATTTCTTTCGCCTTGAGCGACTCCGGATTGCACCAACCGATCCGCGACCCAGCGAACGTAAGCTTGATCCGCTTGGCTGAGTCGTCGCATCGGAACTGTGGTCGTGCGTCCGTTCGGTTTGGCGAGTCGCACCTTCTCGGGATAAATCATCGACAGCCTCGCTTGGACTTCATAGGCGCCGGTGTTGTCCCGCCATTTTCGCAATTCGGCGCCCCGAAACTCATCCGGAGGTGAAAATGTCGAGCTCTCGAACAGATGGTCGAACTCGTGCGTCGGCTTGGTCGCGAAAGGTTCTTCCGACGGTGTTTCATCGATATTGCGGAGATATTTTCGCACGACCGGGTCGGTTCCGGTCGACCAACCTGCGCCGACCGAACCCACGCACAGAAATGCAATCGAGACCATGTATTTCGCTCGAGACAGAAAATGTTCCGCCATTGGGAAAATCCTCCATGCCTTTGGATACCTTCGGACGCAACCATGAGTGTCGGCACGCCGACGCGAGGGATCAAACCGGTTTTTGAAATTCCGCGGGCCCCGCCGAAATTGAGGAGGGTTGTATCGAGCGTGACCGATAGTGGGAACACGCCGAAGTTGGGAGGCACGCGGACCGGACTATGACATCCGTGAATCCATCATCTACAATGATTTCTCGTCGGTGGGTTGGTCGCGCTCGGAGAGTCGCTTTTGCTGAAATCTCTTTTTCGATCCTGGTCTTTGGAGAGCAAGTGCCTCTTCTTCCTGGGGCTGGCACTCCTGGTGTCGTTGGTGCTGGGGTTCTTCGCCGTTCAGTTTGTGGCTGAACGACTGGTGATCGAAGCCACACGCCAGTCGGCGCGGGACTATGCCCACTCGGTGATCGGGTTGAAGCACATTGCGTGGAATGAAACCAACCCCGGTGAAGATCCCGATGCTGCGGACTCCAAGACGCTCAGCAGTCGGACCGAACTGATGCGTTTGGTGCGAGAAAGCATGCTCGAGTCGCGATTCGAGTTTTCCATTCTCCGGATCGATGACCGATTGGAGCATCGCTACCTCAACAACGCGGTCGCCATCGAGGGGGATCGATTGCGGATGCTCAAGATTCATGCCCGGCTCGCCGACCAGGATTACCTGGCCAACGAAGCCGCCGCTGAAGAAGCGAAGCGGCTCTCGGGCAACAGCGACAGCGACGCACCCCCCGCTCCGAACGATCTTGAGTCGATCGCCACCAGCGACACCGATCGCAAGCGGATCCCGGCCGCGACGAATCCTCTTTCCAATCTTGCGAATCCGACGAAGTATATTTTCGAGGAGGCCGGGCCCATCGACGGCTTCTACTACTACTACCACCCCATCACATTCGACCGAACCTGCTTGATCTGCCACGCGAAACTGCCGACGTCCGCCGACACTCCCACAACCGCATCGACCGACCCGTTTCGGATCGTCCGAGTCAAGTTGCCGTACGGCGAGACGCGAGTTTGGAGGATCTGGAGCTATTCTCTTTTGACATCGATCGGGATCACGACGTTGGCGATCGGTCTTTTCTTCATCCACTGGGTGTTGAAGCGATTGGTGATCAATCCGTTGTCGGAGTTGAAGCTGGTCAGCGAGGAAATCACGAGTGGCAAGACCGACATGCAATTCCGCGTCGAGACCGACGATGAGTTCCTGGAGCTTTCGGAGTCGTTTAACCGCATGCTGCGGCACTTGACCGAAACGCAGACCCAGCTCCAGTCGGTCAACCAGGAGTTGGACCTGCGGGTCGACGACCTCGCCAGTTTGAACCTCCAGCTTTTCGAGGCCAACAAACTCAAGGGGGAGTTCTTGGCGAACATGAGTCATGAGCTTCGAACGCCGCTCAACAGCATCCTCGGTTTCAGTGAGGTTCTTCAAGGCATCGAGACGCTGACCGACAAGCAGCGTCGCTATGTCACCAATATCCAGAACAGCGGCCGCGTCCTTTTGGAGATGATCAACGATATCCTCGATCTCGCCAAAGTCGAAGCGGGCAAGATGGAGGTCCGACCAGCGGAGTTTTGCGTCCTGAGCGTCATTCAGGCTCAGGCGGAGATCTTTCGCAAAATGGCCGAGGACAAGAACATCGACCTGCAAATCGACTCCAATCAATCGGAACTTCGCGTTGTCCAAGACCAGGCCAAGCTCGCGCAGATCATGACGAATCTGCTGTCCAACGCCATCAAGTTTACGCCCGAGGGAGGATTGGTCACCATCGCTTGCGATCGATCCGGCGAGGAGAACTTCTCCATCACGATCGCCGATACGGGGGTTGGAATCGCACCGGATGACCATGAGGTGATTTTTGAAAAATTCAGACAGGCTTCCCCGGGCGAGGGGCGCGATGCCTTGACGCGGGAACACACAGGGACGGGGCTAGGGCTGTCGATCGTACGGGAGTTGTGCCGTTTGCTCGGCGGCGATATCACATTGACCAGCCAACTCGGACACGGCAGCACGTTCTGCGTGACTCTGCCGCTCCATTACCCATCCCCGTCTTCCGCGAACGCAAAGATAACCCAGTGAATACGACCACCATGATTCGCGAGGTGCGCATCCAACGCCGATTTACCAATCAAACCCCCGGGAGCGTCCTGTACTCTTCGGGGAACACCGTGGTTCTCTGTACCGCGAGTATCGAAGAGCGGGTCCCCGAATGGATGGCTGGCAAGGGGCGAGGATGGATCACCGCGGAGTACAGCATGTTGCCTGGCAGCACGCCTCAGCGAAAGGCTCGCGAGCGAAATGGCAAAGTGGATGGCCGCACGACCGAGATTCAACGCTTGATCGGAAGGTCCTTTCGCGCGATTGCCGATTTGGGAAAGCTCGGAGAACGCTCCCTCACGATCGATTGCGATGTGCTGCAAGCCGACGGCGGCACTCGCACCGCGTCGATTACAGGAGGCATGATCGCCTTGATCGACGCAGTCAACTCGGTCTTCTTAGGGGTCCCCCCAGACCTGTATCCCCTCTCCGATTCCGTGGCCGCGATCAGTGTCGGAGTTGTCGATGGACTTCCCAGCTTGGACCTGGACTATGCGCGGGACGTTCGAGCGGAGGTCGACATGAATGTGGTGATGACCGGCCTCAATCGCTTTGTCGAAATTCAAGGGACCGGCGAGGAAGCCACGTTCGATGAGGAGCAACTGCATCAGCTGCTCGGTTTGGCCAAGACCGGCATCGCCCAGCTCCAGGCCCTGCAGCGCCAAGCCCTCGGCGCCGATTGGCCGTGGAATTCCTGATCGTCTCAGCTGTCCGATAGCCGCTGAGCCATCCACGCGCCGCAGACAAAGGCCAACCACCCGCACGCGAGACTACCGAGTCCGTAACCCGCGGCGAGCCCCCAGCGTCGCGACTGGATCAAGTCGGAGAGCTCCATGGCGAACGTTGAAAAGGTTGTGAAACCGCCGCACAACCCTACCCCCAGCAACAAGGTTGCCGGATGTCCCCGCTGGGACGCACCGAAAGCGACGGCGATACAACCCAGCAAAAAGGAACCGAGCACGTTCACCGTACCGGTTCCCCACATCGAGCCGATCCCTGAAAAACGGGACGCGAGAACGGTACCGACTCCGTACCGCAGGGCGCTGCCAGCCGCCCCTCCAATCGCGACCAGCACGTAGGGAGATGGGAACCAGGAATTCGGGATCCAGGACATAGCCGAGCCTCCACGGTTTGGAGAAGCGAAAAAGCAAGGAAATGGATATCTGCATTCATCGAGCGGTTGCAATCGCGGGAGTTCGAAATATCCTCCAACTCCAGGTAGATCTCAACCGTCGCTGCATCCTATCCGCCAAGGGAATCCGGATGACGCGATACGATACCAAAACGATCCAGGATCTCCATCATGCTCATGCTCCCTCGTTCCATTCCGTTGTTGATGTTGCTCTGGGTGTTCGACGCGGTTCACCTGCATGCGGGAATCGTGTTGAAGGTGGGAGATGTCGCTTATCTGCGATCGGAGCTTCCGAAGCTAGCCTTGGTTCCGTTTCTGGCGATCAGCGATTCGCCGCTGAGCGTGTCGGGATTCAATTTCAATATCGACATCGGCGGTGATGGCCAGGGGCCATTGCCAGTCGGAGTGACGCTGCCCGCATCGCTTCCCGACAATCAGCGGCTCATTGCCCGCGGCGGCGAAGTCAATGCCAGGAACTGGCTTGTCGATACTGTCGATGCACGCAATGCAACCTTGACGTTGACCGACATCTTCATCATCGGCAATGGCGGAGTAGGGACCGACATTCCCATCCAGGGCAACACATCGAATCTGACCGGAGGTTCGATTTTGTTCTATTTGGCCCTTCAATTGGATTCTCGAGTGGCCGATCGCATCAACATCACCATGCCCAACGAGCTCGTCGAACTGCCGCAGTTGACCGACTCGCTCGGGAATGCCTTGACGGTGACGTATCTTCCGGGTTCGATCACGCTCTCGGCGGTTCCCGAACCCGGATCGATAGCGCTGACGATCGTGGTGTTGTCGGGATGTTGCTCGTCGAGAACGATTCGCCGCATCCGGTTCATCCCGCCGCGGTCTTGAGGAAAGGCATTTTCAACCCGATGCACACAATGGGCATGGAAGGCGCGTAGTGGGTTTGGTAGAACAAGGGTTTCGACCTCAATGCCTTCCAAACTTGTTGGAGAATTTCTCATGACCAATGGACCTTTAAACCGCAAACTCAAGATGGGATTGGTTGGGGGCGGCCCTGGTTCTTTCATCGGACGGGTCCACTCGATTGCGGCTTGTTTAGACAATCGAGCCACCGTGGTTGCGGGCGCCTTCAGCAGCAACGCAGAGAGGTCTCGGGCCGCAGCTCCCGACTACGATGTCGCGCTCGAACGGGCGTACCCTTCGTATCAAGCGATGTTCGAGGCCGAGGCCAAGAAACCCGTCGGTGAACGGATCGATTTCGTATCGGTCACCACCCCCAACTCGACCCACTACGAGATCGCCAAGGCGGCCATGCAGGCGGGATTCCATGTCGTTTGCGACAAGCCGATGACATTCGATTTGGCGCAAGCCGAAGAGCTTGCCAAGGTCGTCGACGGAGCGAAAGGGGTCTTTGCGTTGACCCATAATTACACCGGCTATCCCTTGGTGCGCCAAGCGCGCGAGATGATCCTCAGCGGTGAGTTGGGTGAGATCCAAGCGGTCCGCGCTTGCTATATCCAGGGTTGGTTGCGAACGCGATTGGAAAGCCAAGATCAAAAGCAAGCTGCGTGGCGAACCGATCCGAGCAAGAGCGGTGCAGCAGGTTGCTTTGGCGATATCGCGACGCACGCGTACAACCTCGGGCGCTACATGACCGGTCTGCTCCCCGCCGAAATCAGCTGCCACCTTAAAATCTTTGAGCCTGGCCGCAAGCTCGACGACTACGGGACCGCGATCATTCGCTACCAAAACGGAGGGCTCGGCACGGTGACCGCCAGCCAAATCAGTCATGGCCGTGAAAACGACTTGTTTATCGAAATCGATGGCACGAAAGGGGCTCTCTCTTGGAGGCAGGAAGAACCCAACGTCCTGGTCGTCCGACAAAATGGCCAGCCCCATCGCCTTTACACACGCGATCCCAACGCTCCCTTCATGAACGCGAGCGGACGAGCCGCGTGCCGATTGCCCAGCGGTCACCCCGAAGCTTTCTTTGAGGCCTTTGCCAATATCTATGCGTCCGCCTATGACGCCATGGTCGACGTAGCCCAAGGCAAAGCCATCGAGCGGGTCAACACCGTTTATCCCAATGTGCATGATGGCGTCGAAGGGATGTACTTTATTGAGCAGTGCGTAGCCAGCAGCGCTCAGAACGGCTCTTGGCTGCCGATGCGGCATCCGCGTGCCCGATCCTAGTTATCCCCTCTCATTCGGAGTCCGAATTGAAAGCTCATATTGTTCTGCTCCCCGGAGACGGTATCGGTCCCGAGGTGGCTCGCAGCGCTCATCGCGTTCTCGCTGAGATCGCCAAGCGTTTTGGTCATGATCTGACGTTCGAGGAGCATGACATCGGTGGTATCTCCATCGATCGCCATGGGGTTCCTCTGACCGACAGCACCATCGATGCGTGTCGAGGAGCTCACGCGATTTTGCTGGGTGCTGTAGGAGGTCCCAAGTGGGACGATCCCAACGCCAAGACTCGGCCCGAGGCTGGCTTGCTCGCGATCCGCAAGGAACTCGGCTTGTTCGCGAATCTTCGGCCGATCGTTACCTTTCCCGAGTTGCTCGATGCCTCGCCGCTGAAACGGCACATTATCGAGGGGACCGACATTCTCTTTTATCGGGAGTTGACGGGAGGCTTGTATTTCGGCCCCTCGGGCTGCGAGACCCTCAGCAACGGAGAAGAACGGGCGTACAGCACTGCGGTCTACACGACCTCGGAAGTCGAACGCATCGTCCGCATGGCAGCTCAAGCTGCGCGAGAGCGTCGCGGGAAACTGACGATGGTCGATAAAGCCAATGTCCTGGAGGTCTCCCGGCTCTGGCGACGCGTCGCGGCGCGGATCATGCAAAACGAGTTCAGCGATCTCGCGTACGAAGTCGTACTCGTCGACTCGATGGCCATGCACTTGCTCAGCCGACCCAAATCGTTTGACGTGGTCGTCACCAGCAACATGTTCGGAGATATCCTCACCGATGAAGCCTCGATGTTGCCTGGGTCCCTCGGCATGTTGCCCAGCGCCTCGCTCGGCAGCTCCGGTCCTGGTTTGTATGAGCCGATCCACGGATCGGCCCCCGATATCGCAGGCCGCGGAATCGCTAACCCTCTGGCGACCATTCTGGCCGGCGCCATGTTGTGTCGTCACTCCCTCGGCTTGGAACAAGAGGCTTCGGTCATTGAACGCGGGGTCCGCAAGGTTTTGGCCGACGGTTATCGAACCGCAGATTTGGTCGCGTCGGGCCAACCCTCCATCGGCACCGAAGCCATGACTCAGCGGGTCCTCGCATCCCTCGAGAGTCCCGACCGATCTGCGAATGCATGAGCACCGATTACCCCGTCTCTCGATTCTGTGCTTGCTGCTCGCTCCTCTGCGAACACCGCTCCACCGAGGATAACTTCGGTGCAACATTTTGTTCAAGAAGGAATCGCGAGCTCGATGCGATGCGATCTTGGCTCGAGGGCCGAGAAACGCTCGCATCCTTGACGGCTCGCGAATCGGTGCTCGAAGAAGCCAAAAAACGATTGGCTCTCGCCGAGGATCTGCTGGTGACCGGGAGACTGCGGAGCGTCGATACCGCCCGCGCCGCGCTTCGAATCGCACAGCGATATCGCGCGGTGGTCGATCCATGGGATAGCGATGCGGCATTTGAAGGATTGACCGCATTTCAGCGAGCGGGCGGGACGATGTTGTCTTTGTCCGAGGCGCGCGATCTTTCCGAGCTTGTCATCGTGGTGGGTGGGGACGCGCTGGTCGAGGATTATCCGCGGCTCCCCTGGGCGTTGTCCCGAGGTGCTTCCACCCCGCTTCTGCTGCTGGGCGCGTGGAGCCGCGAAGGATGCAAACCGTGGCTGGATGCCGGGTTCGAGGTGTTGGCTATCGATACTCCCATCGAGTCGTTGCCCCGGTCTCTTGCCGAAGCCATGCAATGCGAATCGATCGTCGGTTGGGAAAGCCAGGCCAGTCGATGGCTGCATCAAGCCGGCTACCTGTCGGTGCTGTGGTCCATGAAGCATTTGAACATCCCCTACGGCGATCTGTGGTACGAGAGCATGATGGCTTGGATTGCGCATCGCAACGAAACCAAAAGGGCGGGTGCGGTCTGCTGGAGCGACCTGGAATCGGGATTTCACGAGGTATGCACCTGGTGGACCGGTTTTCCTGGCCGTGTGCGATTCGATTCCGATCCTGTACGGTACGACCCGATCCGCTTCACAGCCCAGCGCTGGTTGGAGGATCGCTCGGCAAAGCCTTCTGTCCACGCTGCGTCCGCCAAGGCTAGCCCACCGCTCATCCTCTGGATCGATGACTCGTTCGAGGAGGTGCCCAACGCGGTTCTTCAATCGGCTTGCCCATGCATTGCGATCAGCTCCCGATCACCCGGGTCGCAACCCTCGGCGTTGTGGTTGCCGAGTCAGCCCGATGGCTGGGGGCGCGAGGGAGATTTCTTTCGGGGGGATCATGCGATACTCGTCCGGGGACAAGATCCGGTCGGCGTGGACCATGATCTCCCATCGGCTGCACAGTGGCTGAAAGGATTGGTCGAACCATGATCATTCGCTTAAGCCAAGTTCGATCGTGCGACGGCAACGTGGATTCCTCCCAAGTGGGAGACCTGTATCTCGTCGATGGCGTTTTGGCGACTTCCGTTCCGAGCGGACGCAAGATCGACGCGGAATATCGATTGCCGGGCCATGTGGTCCTGCCAGGCGGAATCGACATCCATACGCATATCGGTGGCGGCAAAGTCAACATCGCCAGGCTCCTGTTGCCTCATCGCACCGACCGCCTCGACACGGCGTCATCCAAGCCATGGCTGGCTCCCCTTTCGTGTCCGGTTCCGAATACGTGGGAGACGGGGCGTCGCTACCTTCAAATGGGCTATACGACCTGTTTTGAACCCGCCATGCTTCCCGCCGGGGCGAGGCATGCGCACGCAGAGATGCGGGATATCCCGTGGCTGGATACCGGAGGTTATGTCCTGCTCGGGAACGAAAGGATGTTGCTGCAATGGATTTCGCAAGGAGTTCCGCAGCAGCAGATTACCGACTACGTTGCCTGGATGCTCCGCTCGCATGCAGCATGCGCTGTGAAGGTCGTCAATGCGGGTGGCATCGATGCCTTCAAGTTCAATCAACGCCATCTCGACCTCGACGAAACTCATCCGATCTATCGTGTGACACCGCGGCGCATTCTGCAAGTCCTTGCTGCCGCCGTTGCCGATTTGGGTTTGGCTCATCCCTTGCATGTCCACTGCAGCAATCTCGGCAAGGCGGGCAATATCGCCTCAACCCTCGCCACGATCGATGCGGTGGAGGGGCGTCGATTGCATCTCGCGCACGCCCAGTACCATTGCTATGGTCAAGAAGGGCCGCATGGTTTCAGTTCCGCGGCTCACCTCCTCGCCGATCGAGTCAACGCATCCGACCGCATAACGATCGATGTTGGCCAAGTTTTGTTTGGGCAAACCGTGACGCTCTCGGCAGATACGATGCACCAGTTCGATCATCGCAAACTCGCCTACCCGCGGAAAATCGTCTTTCAGGATCTCGAATGCCAGGCTGGTTGCGGCGTCCTGCCATTCCGATATCGCGAATCCCAGTATGTTCATTCCTTGCAATGGACCATCGGCCTGGAACTCTTTCTGAGGATTCGGGATCCTCGGAAAGTATTCCTCACCACCGATCATCCCAACGGAGGGCCCTTCACCGGCTATCCGCACTTGATTCGACTGCTGATGGACTACGACTTCCGCATGTCGATCTTTGAAGAGCTGCATCCGGATGTTCGCAAATCCTGCTCGCTGCCGGAGCTGAAGCGAGAATACACCCTCGACGAGATCGCCACCGTGACGCGATCTGGACCGGCGGCTGCGTTGGGGCTCGTCGGACGAGGTACCCTCGAACCGGGGGCGTTGGCCGATCTCGCCGTCTATCGGATGGAAACCGACGTCCAGTCGATGTTCAGCCACCCAGTCATGGTCTTTCGTCGCGGAAAACTCGTCTATCGCGACGGCGTCTTTCTCGACGATTGCGACAAGACAACGATCGTTGCCAAGATGCTCGAGAGCGAGCGAGCTGATTCATGGCCAGCCAAGGAGCAACATCGCAACGACTGGCTGGCCCGCTATGGATACTCGCCGTCGCGGACTGCGATTCGGCGAGATGAGTTGCTCGCGGATGGTCGGCTCCTGGAAGAGAACCAGACCAACGTCACCTAGCGATTCATGCTTCGCGTCGGATCCGAAGCGGTTTTCGGATAGGTGCCTGCAGGTGCGGATGGCGCCGCGCCAGGACCTTGGTTCGAGAAATCATACGGCGTATTTCGACTCATGCTGCCAGGAAGGTAGCGATTCGCTCCTTGAGCGGCCGGAGGAGTCATGGTCGGCATGGACGAGGGAGCATTGCCGCCGTAAGCCATCGGCATCTGGCTCGCAGGCGGGATACTCGGTGGCAGGTTCGACCCGCTGGAAGCGTTCATCGCAGGCACCCCTTGCGGTACCGATGGTGCATACATACCGCCACCGGATCGCGCGATGTTGGGAGCTGCGGAGGCGGGCGGAGGTATCATGTTGTACCCCTGGGGTGCCACTGGCGGTGGCAACGCCCCATTGGAATTTCCCGCAACGGGAGCGTTCATCGGGGGCACCGACATGCCGGCGTAGCTTTGAGGAGCGTTCGGTGTCGGATAGCTGTAGTTTGGCGTTCCTGTCGGAACGGGCGCGGTGCCCTGGGCCAGGGGAATTTGAGGTGCCTGGGTTTGTGGGGCAGGCATGTTTTGACCGTAAGCGGATGGCGCACCATTCATCGGTGGGCGCGATTGGTTGGTCGCATAGGCGCCCGTGGTGTATCCATTCGAAGTCGCCGCAGCACCTGGGGTCGGCGCCACGCCAGCCGTCGTTCCATACGGTGCGCCGCCAAGGGGTGCGCCGGCATTCGGGGCACTGCCATAAGGAGTTCCGCCCTGGGGAGCAGCCCCATTCGGGCCATACCCTCCGAAGCCGGGTCCCGACGGTCGCGCCGTCGCCGTCGGATTTACCGCATTGCTGACGATTTGATTTGGATTCGAGCGGAGGGCCGGGCTCATCGCCCCATTGGAACCCGGTGATGATGGGTTCGGCATCGACTTGGGTGCATTGCTAGCTGTTGTTGATGGTCCGGGAGTGGAAACCGAGGGACCGTTTCCCATCAGCGTCGACTCCGAAGGCTTACGCCCCCAAGAAAACATGTCTCCGCCAGGCATTTTCCAACCACTCTTGCAGCCTGTTTGGCTTCCGGCGAGCAGGGCCAAAACCAATCCCGAGTAAACCCAATTTCGTGTTCGACTGCGCATGGCTAACAATCCTTTGGTAGCTTGCCCATAGAGCGGTAACTGTGTGACGTGATGGGGTATCGGCTTGAATCTATCCGCAACATCAACATAATCAGCAAATCTTGCCCAATTTTTGCGATCGATGGATTCGACCCACGCGGGAATCTCTATCAAGAGCAGGGCCGACGAGTCAATGCCGCTCTCTGGGGATTTCCGAACGGCAAGGTTTCCTGCTGGGGAGCGACAGAAAGGAAGGATGGCGACGGATGCTGGAGCACCACGATCTTCGTATTCGAGTCCATTACCACGAAGTGGATGGCCAGGGCCGCGTCCATCATTCGCGCTACTTGACCTATTTTGAGCGAGGACGGGTCGAAATGTTGCGGGCTTCGGGTTTCTCCTACCGCGAACTCGAGGCGACCGGGTTGATGTTGGTGGTGCGATCGCTCGAGATCCAATTTCTTTCGCCTGCGGTATTTGATGACGAATTGCTGCTGACGACCCGGCTTGGATATTGCCACGGGGCCAGGATCCAGCACCGGTACCGTTTGGTGCGTGGGCATCCGCAGGATTCCAGGGAGCCGGAATTGCTCGTTACCGGGACGAGCGAGATTGGTTGCATCGATACGAGCGGTAAAGTACGACGTTTGCCATCATTCCTGCAATTGAATCTGCGTGATGGATCGTGATGAATCGCGTGCTTCGGATTTAGCCGAGCCGTTTGGGGGTGGGAAACTCAATCACGAACTTGGTGCCTCGGCCGGCTTCGCTTTGCACATTGATGCGACCTCCGTGGGCTTCGATGATTTTTCGAGTGGTGGGGAGTCCGAGCCCCGAGCCTTCGGTTTTGGTGGAGTAGAAGGGTTCGAACATGCGCATGGCAGTGGTTTCATCCATGCCGCAGCCGGTATCGATCATGTCCAGGGCGACGCCTGTGGTCGTGGTATAGGTTTGGACGATCAATTCGCCCCCGTTGGGCATAGCTTCGAGTGCGTTTTTCACCAGGTTGATGAAGGCGGCTTGCAGGGCGCTGCTGTTGAGTCGGATGTGGGGTAGGTTGGGATCGAGATAGCGTTCGAGCCGAACGTTGAGTTTATCCGCTTGGGCCTGATACAAATTCAGCACGACCGAGATCTGATCGTTGAGAGACGCAACGGTCATTTCCATGTCCTGCATTCGAGCGAATCGCAAGAAATCGGAGAGGAGATTTTCCATGCGATGGCACTGTTGCCGGATCATATCGACCTTGGCGATGGCGCGTCGTTTTCCAGGCCACTGGCTCTCTTCGAGTTCCTCGCCCAGCAGATCGGTGTTCATATGGATGACCGACAGAGGATTTTTGATTTCGTGCGCGAGCGAACCGGCGAGTTCCGCCAGTTCATGGTATTGGCGGCGCAGTTCGTCGTCCGATTGACCTGGGGTTGCTGGCGGATCGCGGGTCATTTCATCAACAGTTCTACCATGGACCGAACCATAGCTCCTGTTCCTCCGGCATCGCCCCAGGGTTTGCTGGATTCGGTGTAAGCCGGACCTGCGATATCGAGGTGGGTCCAGGGGGTTGTGCCGACGAATTCTTCGAGGAATTTCGCGGCGGTGATCGCACCTCCCCACCGACCTTCTCCGACGTTTTTGATATCAGCTACTTTGCCGGCGATCTGTTCGGAGTAGAAGGGAAACATCGGAAGAGGCCACGTGTACTCTCCGCAGCCGTCGGCGGCGGACTGAATTTCCTTTTGCCACGGCGGATCATTGGTCATCAGTCCCACGACATCGTTGCCCAAGGCGACCACGCAGGCGCCGGTCAGGGTGGCGAAGTCGACGATTTTATTCGGTCGGTAATCGAGTGCGACGTTCAAGCAGTCGGCGAGGACGAGGCGGCCTTCGGCATCGGTGTTATGAATCTCGATGGTCTTCCCGCTTCGGGCGGTTAGAACGTCGCCGAGTTTGAACGCATCGCCCGAGATCAGATTTTCTACCAGTCCCATGACTCCGACGATCGGCGGTTTGAGTTTCAGCAATGAGGCGGCACGGATAATCCCCAGGACGGTTGCTGCCCCTGCCATATCCGCTTTCATGCCGAGCATTCCATCGTTGGGTTTGATGGAATAACCTCCGCTGTCAAAGGTGACGCCTTTGCCAACCAGGGCGATGGATGGCAGGTTCGAGTCGGTCCCCTGGTATCGAGCGATAACCAATCGAGGAGGGCGCACGGAACCGCGAGCCACTCCCAAGAGGGCGCCGCAGCGTTCCTTCTGGAGACGTTGCAAATCCCAGACTTCGATTCCGAAGCCAGCTTCTTGGGAGACCGATATCGCTTCGTCGACGAACGTTTCTGGGTACAGGTAATTGGGAGGGAGATTGACGAGTCGTTTGACGAGTTGAATCGATTGCCCGACGACCTGTCCGATTTCGACCTGGCGAGGGTGGTACGCTGCGAACTGGAGGATATCGGGCGCGAAGGTGGATTTTTCGGATCGGAACAGATCTTGGCCGCTGCATGCCGCGACGGCGCCTGCGACGGCGGCGCGTTCCTCTTGTGGCGACGCCGCGATGCCCACGATACGAACGGTGGATCGATTCCGAGTCATCACCGCGCGGAGGGCGGACGCGGCTGCGCGAAAGGGCGTGTCGACCGGCGCCTTGCCTCGGGCACCGGTGCCTACCAATGCGATGAGCGGAGCGGGCGATCCTGCCGGGGCGTGCAGCAATGTGACACGATTCGGTTTGGTTGGGACGTCCCCTCGTTGCAAAACGCTGAACAACCAATCGGACGTCGAAGCGTTGAGACGACCGAGATCCTCCTTCCCCTTCCAGTTTTCATCCACGGAGAGGATAAGGGCATCACAGGGAGTGGAGATCCAGTCGGACGGGAGCGATTCGATTTTCATGGCCAAGCGGATACGAGTTGCGGACGAAGACCCTTGCACATTCGATACCACGGTGCGTTCCGCGTCAAGAAACCCCGCGCCGTCGCCGTTGCAAGGCATCGTTTACGGTGGCGATGTATCGCTTGCCATCGTTCGTCCAAGGTGCGACCAGATTGTAGTACAGGATGTACCAAATCGCGGCGATTCCATCTTTCAGGCCGATCTTTTTTCCTTCGTCGTAGGTGCGGCCGTAGTACGAAATCGGTACCTCGTAGGTCCGTGCCTGCGTTTTGCAAATCATGGCGGTGATTTCCACTTCCATGCCGAATCCGCGGCTTGTCAGGATCATCGGGGCAATGACCTCACGCCGGAACGCCTTGTAGCACGTCTCGATATCGGACATGTTGCGATTGGTCAGCAGATTGCTCAGCAGCGTCAAGAATTTGTTTGCGACATAGTGATAGAAATACAGCACGCGCGACGCACGCTTGACCAGAAATCGGCTTCCATAGACCACGTCGGCCACATTCTTCAGGATCGGTTCGATCACGTCGGGGATCTCGATGGGGTCGTATTCGAGGTCGGCGTCTTGAACGATCAAAATGTCTCCGGTCGATTCGGAAATCGCTTTTGCGATGGCCGCTGTTTTTCCGAGATTCCTTTCGTGTCGAAACGAGCGGATGCGAGGGTTGCCTGCAGTGCAACGTTGGATGCGGTCCGCCGTCGCATCGCTCGATCCGTCGTCGACGACGATGACCTCGAAATCCGCGAATGGCAACTCGGACAATCGCGCCAATACGTTCTCGATGGTGGTCTCTTCGTTGAATGCAGGAACCAGAACGGAGATCTTCATCAGGTCAGCAATCCTCGCGCATCCACGGGGCATTCGACCAGACGGTCATCCTCCCAGAGAAAAAACGTGTTTTGGAGATTGACGCAAACGCAAACATGATTGGGCAGGATCCAAACGCGATCGCCCACCTTTGGAAGTGCCTCATCGCTGTTCTCCGGCAGTACAACCTCACCATGTTCCTCGCTCAATCGACTGATCTTGGCGGAGGGATAATCGAACACCATGCCGAATCCCGCTTGGTCATCGACGCAATTTCGGTCGCTGGAGAGAGTTTTGCTCCCCGCGTCGAGGATGAACTTGCGTTTGGACGGAACGCTGACCACGGTTGCCAGGACTCGAGCGGCGCACTGCTCCAAGGTCGCGACTCCGAGCCTGACTTCATTCCAATCATTGTAGATGTACGTACCGGGGCGGATTTCGTTCAAAAAAGGGTTTCGGTGGGAGGCCATCGCCGTGGGGGTCGATCCCCCGGATACTGTTTCCACGGGGATTCCCGATGCGGACAACTGCCCGATAACGGTCTGAAGCGATTCGGCATAATGCTCCCAGTCCGCGGAAGGGGAACTGGGGAGCAAGTGGCCTGGAAAACACATCAACCCGCGGAACTCCAGGTGGGACATGCGGGTGATCGCTTGGCAGAGCGCGATCGCACGAGCGGTTTCCAAGACACCGGTCCTGAAAAAGCCAACCTCCAGATCGATCAGGATTCCAAGCCGAACTCCGCCCTGGACCGCTGCCTCCTGCAACTGCTGAACCGCTTCGAGCGAGTCGACACCGACGGATACCCTTGCCGTCCGCGCGACCTCGACCAGATCATGCAGTCGCCGCAGGCCTACTGCGGGGTATGCCACCAGAATGTCTCGACAAGCCCGGCTCATGACGCGGGCTTCGCCAGCCTTCGCGACGGTCAAGCCGGAGGCTCCGGCAGCGATTTGCTCCTCTGCCATCCGAAGTGATTTGTGCGTCTTGGTGTGGGGACGCAATCGCAACCCATGCGCATTGCAGTAGGTCTGCATCCTTCGAACATTATCCCGGACCGTGGGCCGGTGTATCACGAGGGACGGAGTGGGATGATCTTCCGGTAATTCAGGCCAGAGCATGCGGATTCCTATGTCGCGATCGGTTCGAGCTACGCCACCAGTGTGTACAATGATCGCTATGTCGACCAGTCCTCAACTTCACGAAAACGAAATCCGACCAAAGACGGCGGTGGATTTGCAATACCACTGCGTGTGCGGTCACGAATTTTCGGTCGATCCCAAGACGGGTGGGCTGTGCCCCGCCTGCAAAAGAAAAGTTACCGCAGATGCGATCCGAGACGCCAGCCAAGCGACCGTCAGTATTCATGATCTGCACGCAACCGACCCCAGTCTGCATATCGAACTCGATCATCCCGACGAATTTACGGGCAAGGTCGTCGGACACTTCCGTCTCGATCGGAAATTGGGGGGCGGGGGCATGGGCGCCGTGTATCGGGCCCTGGATACCTCGCTCCAACGCTACGTTGCGGTCAAGGTGTTGCACCAAAACCGAAAGCGAACCGACTCCCGCGTCAACGCCATGCTGCGCGAAGCCGTCGCCCAGGCTCGCATCAATCATCCCAATGTGGTGACGATCTATTACGTCGGCCGCCAAGGAGAAGAACCTTTCTTGGCCATGGAGTTGCTCCCCGGCCCCACCCTGGCTGAACGCTTGCAATCCTCCGGGCCGATTTCCTACGGGGAAGTCGTTCGAACTGCGATCCAAGTCGTCCAGGCGCTCCGTTACGCGTCCAAGTTCGATCTCGTCCACGCCGATATCAAGCCTGCCAACTTGATCATGGCTGGAGAGGGGCGGATCAAGCTGTCCGACTTCGGTCTCGCTCGCGTTCAAACCGAAGATGAATCCGACGGGCCGATTGCGGGCACGCCGGCCTATGTGGCCCCGGAATTGGTCCAAGGCGAAGGTTTGAGTATTCAATCCGATATGTATGCCCTTG